>JAHCBC010000003.1:0-344886 GCA_019634595.1 Akkermansiaceae bacterium | reverse complement strand
GGAGTCTTCAAGGAAGAGTCGGGCCAGGTTGCCCGCCCTCTTTCCGTGGAGGTGACCTTCAAGGGTTCCGAAGCCGCCGCGCGTGATTTCTTCTCCTCCATCGCAGGCTCGGACAAGCACTACTACGTCGTCCGTTCCGTCCGTATTTCCAACGAGAGGAAAGGGCCGCCTCTGGCAACGGATGCCAAGTTCGATGACCCGGTGCCGACGACGGATGCCGCCCCTGCGGATGGTGGCTTCGCCCTGCCTCCGGATCCCGCTGAAGCCGCTCCGGCCGCCGATGATGCCGCTCCCGCCCCCGCTGCGGAAAGTGCCGCACCTGAGGCCGCCGCCGCCGCTCCCGCCCCGGTCGATACCGGCAGGATCCTCCAGCAGGTTCTCGGAACGGAAGACATCTACGTCTTCGTCCGCATCGACATCATGCAGTTCCTGCCCGCCAAAAAATTCTGAGGTTCATTTCCTTAAAACCCGTTTTCATCCATGTCCTGGTTATCGAAAAATTATGAGAAGGCCGCCCTCGGCGGTGCCGCGGTCATCGCCCTCGGGCTTGCAGCCGTCGGTTTGCTGAAGGTCGGCAAGGTAGAGGAAGACTTCGCGACGGAACTCAAAGGCTCCGGCAATGACAATCCCGCCGTCACGGATGCGGATCTGGTTGCGAAAGCGTCCGCCTCCCTCGGCAACAAGCGCAAGTGGGACCAGGCGGACGACAAGGGCCGCCCGGTCAATCTCTTCACCGGCATCCCGCTGTTCATCTCCAAGTCCGATCCCGCCAAGCCGGTCGATCCCTACGGCGGGGATCCCATCCATCCGCCCATCCCGAACCAGTGGTGGCTGCAATACCGCCTCGACCCGGGCTTCGGGGATTCCCCTTTGCGGGATCCGGACGGCGACGGCTTCTCCAACCTGGAGGAATTCAACGCCAAGACCGACCCGACGAATTCGGAGGACTTTCCCGCGCTCATCAACAAGCTGGTGTATCTCGGTGATGAGAGCCTCAACTGGGTTCTCCGTCCTGGATTCGATAGCGACGGCGGCTTTGGCTTCAACTACCGCGACAACAAGGGCGGGACCAACAGGATCCCGGCGGGCGGAGTGGTCAAGCCGGACGAAATCTTCTTTGCGGACGGCGTGATGAAGGGCCGCTTCAAGCTCCTTGGTTCCGAGGAGCGGGTGGTGAAGAACGAGAGGACCAACTCCGAGCAGCCGTTCAAATTCGTCCGGGTCGAGGACCAGAAGGCCAACAAGAAGGGCACGATCTACGAACTCAAGCAGAGCTTCCGCGATCCGGAGGAACTGCCGGTCTACAGCCAGTATGATCGCACCGCCGTGCTGAAACTGGAGGCGCTCGACCAAGCTGGCAGCCAGTTCAAAATCGAGGAAAACACCACCTTCGGCCTGCCGGCGAACTCCGACAAGAAGGACTACCTCCTCAAATCCGTCACCCCGGAAAAAATCGAAGTCGAGTATTCGGCGCCCGATGGAACGAAAAAAACCATCGAAATCCCGAAACGTTAGACTTTACAAACAACGATTTGATGTCTCCCCGAAAAAATCTCTTTCCAAAGTTTCATAACACCGCCAAAAACCCGAAATCACGTATGCAAAAAACGCCAATGTATCGTTCCAGTCGCACCGCCCTCGCGTTGATGGCGGTGGCTACCTCCATGCCGGTGACCGTCACGGTCGCCACGGCGGATGAAGGTGGCAGCTATAGCGGGCTCGCCCAGCGCGAAATGATCCGCCGCCAGGAAGCGGTGGTGGATGCGGATCGTCTTCTCGGTGAAGGCCGTGAAGCCTATGCGAAGGCCGACTATCAGGTCGCGGTGAACAAGTACCGCGAATCGCTGGACCGCCTTCCGGACGCGCCGAGCCTTGAGGATCGCCGGCTGGAATACACCGCCCACCTCGCGGATGCGAGCGTGGCCTTGGCACAGCAGCACCGCCGCGTTGGCAAATACACCGAAGCCCGTGCCCTTCTGGACGGTGTCCTCGCACCGAACGTGGATCCGGAGAACGCCGCCGCCAAGCGTGAGCTCAGCTATCTGGATGATCCCATCCGCACCAATCCGGCCCTCACTTACGAGCATACCCAGAATGTCGATGCCGTCCGCCGCGGCATTTACATGGCGGAAGGCAACTACAATCTCGGCAAGTATGACGATGCCAAGCGCGAGTATGAGAACGTCCTGCGCAAGGATCCCCACAACTCCGCCGCCCGCCGTGGCCTGGAGCGCCTGGCCGCCGCCAAGTCCGACTACTACCGCGCCGCCTACGACCACACCCGCGCCGAGCTTCTGATGGAAGTGGACAAGGCCTGGGAACTGGCCGTGCCAGCCACCCTGCCGGACTTCCCTCTGCAAACGGACGGTCGTTCCGGTGACACCGGCGGAGTCGCCTACATCACCCAGAAGCTGAAAACCATCATCGTCCCGCGGATCGACTTCGAGGACACCACGGTTGAAGAAGCGATCGATTTCCTCCGCATGCGCTCCGTGGAGCTGGATACGATGGAACTGGATCCCACGAAGAAGGGCGTGAACTTCATCGTCCGCCGTCCCCGTCCGGCAGCCGCCGCCGCTCCTTCCCCGGATGGCACCGCTCCCGCCGACACCCTCGCCGCGGCTCCGGATCCATCCACCATCCGCATTCCTCAACTGCGCGTCCGCAACGTGCCGCTGCAGACCGCCCTCCAATACATCTGTGATGCCGCCAAGCTGCGCTTCAAGGTGGATGATTTCTCCGTCACCCTCGTTCCTCAGAACGAAACCGGCGAAGATTTCTTCATGCGCACCTTCAGCGTGTCCCCGGACTTCTCCACCCAGCTTGAAGGCGCCGGTGGTGGTGGTGCTGCGGCTCCTGTCGATCCGTTCGGCGGCGGTGGTGACACAGGTGGATCCTCCCTTTCCACCCGCAAGCCGATCCGGGAACTCCTGATCAACAACGGCATCACCTTCGCGGATGGCAGCTCCGTGACCTTGGCTGGTGGCAACCTAGTCGTCCGCAACACTCCGAGCGAACTCGAGAAGATCGAGAACCTCGTGGAGGTGACGAGAAACAACCAGCCGAAGCAGGTGAAGATCACCACCAAGTTCGTCGAGGTTTCCCAGGAAAATACCGACGAACTCGGTTTCGACTGGGTCGTTTCCCCGTTCGGTCTTTCCGAGAACCATCTCTTCGGCAGCGGCGGCACCGTCAGCAGCGGCGGCTTCCGCGGCTCCGGTGACTTTGTCAACCCGGTCAACGGCCTGACCCTGCCGAGCTTCCCGGCGGATCCTTCCCAGAACGTCACCAACATCATGACCGGCGGTCTCCGCTCCGGTGACCAGGCGATCAACCGCAACAACATCGACGCGATCCTCAACAACCCGAACCGCACCGCCCAGCAGGCGAACGTGGCGCCGGGCATCGCTGCCCTCACCGGTCTGTTCTCCGACGGCCAGGTCCAGCTCATCATGCGCGGCCTCGCCCAGAAGAAGGGGACCGACCTCATGACCGCTCCGTCCGTGATGGCGAAGAGCGGCCAGAAGGCCAAGATCGAGATCATCCGCGAATTCATCTATCCGACCGAATACGAACCCCCGGAACTTCCGAACAGCGTCGGTGCGACCGGCGGCACCGGCGGCGGTATCGTCGGCGGTCTGGGTGGCGGCTCCGGCATGTTCCCGGTCACTCCGGCGACGCCAACCGCGTTCGAAACCCGGAATACCGGTGTGACGCTCGAGATTGAGCCGAATGTCGGTGACAACGACTTCGTGATCGAGCTTCGCTTCATCCCGGAAATCGTCGAGTTCGAAGGCTTCATCAACTACGGCAGCCCGATCCAGTCGCCTTCCACGGACATTCTGGGTAACCCGGTCACCGTCACCATCACTGAGAACCGCATCGAGATGCCGGTGTTCTCGACCCGCAAGGTCGATACCTCCCTGACGATCTATGACGGTTACACCGTCGCGGTCGGTGGTCTGATGCGTGAGGACGTGCAAAACGTCGAGGACAAGGTGCCGATCCTGGGGGACATCCCGTTCATCGGCCGCCTGTTCCAGAGCAAGTCGGAGAACCGGATCAAGAGCAACCTGATCATCTTCGTCACCGCCCAGATCATCGATGCCACCGGTCGTCCGCTCCGCGGAGCGGATGCCCCTCCGACATCGACACCGGTTTCGACCAGTGGTGCACCTGACTACAACGGCGGTGTGCTTCCGGACATCAGCCTGCCTCAGTGAGGTGGTTGCTCCGGTAGATTGATAATTCCATGCAGGCGGAGGAGAAATCCTCCGCCTGTTTTTTTGCTCATCAGGAAGGCGCTGGGAGCGCCGGTCTCCAGACCGGCCTCGACGGCAGCGGGACAGGTCATCGGTCATCGGTCATCGGTCATCGGTCATCGGTCATCGGTCATCGGTCATCGGTCATCGGTCATCGGTCATCGGTCATCGGTCATCGGTCATCGGTCATCGGTCATCGGTCATGGATCATCGGTCATGGATCATGGATCATGGATCATGGATCATGGATCATGGATCATGGATCATGGATCATGGATCATGGATCTCCCCGCAACCCGTCCGGCCAGGATTGTCCCGCTTCTCCGGAAGAGGTGGACAGGAGTGTCCACCCTCCTTACTCATGATCGCATGCGCGTGCTGGCACTCACGGGGGGAATTGCTTCGGGGAAATCGACGGTGGTCCGGTGGTTCAGGGAACTGTTGCCGGGGGTGGTGGTTTTTGACAGCGATGCGGCGGTGCGGGCATTGCTGGATGGGGATGCCGGGGTCGCGGCGGCATTATTGGAATCATTTGGCGAAGGGGTGGTGGATGGCGAAGGGAAGGCGGACCGGGGATTTCTTCGGGAAAGGGTGTTCGGAAGTCCGGAGGAACGGAAGAAACTGGAAGCCATCCTGCATCCCCGGGTGAGGAAGGAATGTCTTGCTTTGTTGGAGCGCGCTGCCAGAAATGGCGCGGGGGGATTCGTCGCCGATATCCCCCTTTTCTTCGAAACGGGCTTCGATTTCGGCCAGGATGAGGTGATCGTCGTTGCCTGTTCCCGGCGGAGCCAGATCGAGCGTGTGAAACTGCGCAACGGCTTCGATGATCGGATGATCGGATCGATGCTCTATGCGCAACTCCCCGGAGAAGAGAAAATACGCCGCGCGGATGTGGTGTTCTGGAACGAGGGTCCGCCCGAGGTTCTGGAAGCCCAGGTCCGCCGGTTCTGCCAAGCATTCCCCATGACAAGTCCCAACGAGATCGAAGCCTCCGATGCCGGAAACGGAATTCCAGCCGATGTGCCCGCCGCCTCGCCATCCGGGGAAGCAACCGCACCCGGGCAGGATGCCGTTGCTGTTGAGGAGCAGGCTCCTGTGGAAACCCCACCGAAGGTCCAGGTGCCGCCTCTGGTGGATGTGAACCTGCTCCGCCTGAAATCTTTCTCGGAACTGCAGGCGATGGCGGAGGCCGTGCCAGCCCGTATTCCCGGAGGCATCCCGAAGACGCAGCTCGTCTATGAACTGCTGTGCTTCTATGGCAAGGAAGGCGCGGAGATCGTCTGCGAAGGGATACTGGAGGGCGTGAAGGAGAATTTCGCCATGCTGCGGGATCCGCACCGGAGCTTCCGGCCTGGGCAGGATGACATCCATGTGAGCGCGAATCTGCTGCGGGAACATGGCCTGCGCATCGGCCAGAAGGTGAAGGTCCACGTGAAGGTGCCGCGGGAAAAAGACAAGTACATGACCGCCGGCGATGTCATCGAGATAGAGGGTATCCCGGTCGCGGACTTCCAGCAACCGACGGAGTTCGACAAGCTGACGCCGCTTTTCCCTGACCAACGCATCCACCTGGAAGGTGAGGGAACGGAGTTCCTCGGCGTGCGAGTCATCGACCTCATCGCGCCGCTCGGCAAGGGCCAGCGCGGGCTCATCGTCGCGCCTCCGCGGGGAGGTAAAACCATTTTGCTCAAGCAGATCGCGAAGTCGATCAAGCGCAACCACCCGGAGGCGGAGCTGGTGATCCTGCTGCTGGACGAGCGTCCGGAGGAAGTCACCGACTTTGAGGAAACCGTGGGTGCCGAGGTGTTCGCCTCCACCTTCGACGAATCGCCGAAGCGCCACGCGCAGGTCGCCGACATGGTGATCGAGCGGGCGAAGCGCCTGGTTGAGCAGGGCAAGGACGTGATCCTCCTGCTGGACAGCCTCACCCGCCTGGCCCGCGGCCACAACTCCGCCATGCAGGGCGGCCCGATCGGTTCCGGTGGTGTGAGTCCGGTGGCGCTGCAAAAGTCGCGGAAGTTTTTCGGCACCGCACGGAATGTGGAGGAGGGTGGCTCACTCACCATCCTGGCCACCGCGCTGGTGGAGACGGAGAGCCGTCTGGACGATGTCGTTTTCGAGGAGTTCAAGGGCACGGGCAACATGGAGGTCCGGCTGGACCGGGAACTGGCGGAGCGCCGTGTGTTCCCCGCCATCCACATCCCGCAGTCCGGCACCCGGAATGACGACCGGCTCTACCACCCGGATGAGTTCGTCAAGGTGGTGGACGTCCGCCGCCAGCTCGCGCAACAGCCCATCGGCGATGCGATCGAGTCGCTGCTTTCCAACCTCAAGGGCACGAAGACCAACGCGGAGTTCCTGCTCCGTGGTCTGCGGTGACCGGAAAGTCCAACCACCACCGCCATGAAATTCCTCGCCGTCGTTTCCATGGTGTTTCTCGCCGGTTTCTCCGCCGTGGTGGCGCAGGAGGAAAGGAAGGATGGTCTCTCCTCCAGCGGGAAGATCGCCTGGCATGTCGTCGCGGGGAAGGACAGCGCGGAGGTCTTCATCTCCGAAGGCGACCAGGGCGAATCCGCCGCGCAGAAACTCTCCGACGCGCTGACCGTGGCGAACACCGAGGTGTTCGTGTCACCGGATGACTCGTGGATCGTCATCCAGAGCGGTGGCGGCAGCGTGGGTGTTTTCCTCAACGCTTTCCGCCGGGAAAACGGGATGATCTACAACCAGGAGAAGGACACGGACATCGGTGACGTGGCATTGCTCGCCGCATGCGGTGGTGACCGGAAGAAGGCGGACGCCATGGACCACGTCTATGTCCGCTTCACCGGCTGGGCCGCGGACTCGAAATCGCTGCTACTCTCCGTGAACGCGCGGGGCGGGGAGAAGCAGAAGGTGGAGTCCTTTTTCGGCATCTATGATCTCGCGGCGAAGAAGATCGGCTACGATCTGGAGAAGTTCAACGGCTCGCGGGTGAAGTGAGGGGATCCGTGGTTGGCTGCGGGTCCGTCAGGCGTGGTGACGCATCGGCGGAATGATGTGGCGCAGGGGTGGCCCCACGGCCGGGGTTCCGATGTCCGGCCGCGCCGCGGAACACCCGTGGAACGTGGATGAACCGCACATTTGTGGCAACTGTCCGATTGACAGAGTTGCACCTGTTGTTAGCCTCCCGCGCCTTGCGCTGGGGTTTTGAGTTGCATTTTTCCTGCAATCCCAGCCCTAGCCAATAACCTGACATACCAACCACGATGGCAACCAAGAAGAAGGCCGCTAAGCCTGCCGCGAAGAAAAGCGCCCCGTCCGCAGCCAAGTCCGCTGCAAGCAAGACGGGCGCCAAAAAATCCACCGCCGCCGCCAAAGCGCCCGCCGGTAAGAAAACCAAGTACGTCTACACTTGGGGAGCCAACAAGGCCGACGGCAACGGCACCATGAAGGCCCTTCTCGGCGGCAAAGGCGCGAACCTCGCGGAAATGACCCGCATCGGTCTGCCAGTGCCTCCCGGATTCACCATCACCACCGAGGTCTGCACCTACTACTACGCGAACCGTAAGAGCTACCCGCAGGAGCTCCAGGCCCAGATGGAGTCCGGCGTCCGCAACATGGAGAAGATCATGAACAGCAAGTTCGGCGACGCCAAGGGTCTCCCGCTGCTTGTCGCCGTCCGCTCCGGCGCGCGTGATTCCATGCCGGGCATGATGGACACCATCCTCAACCTCGGCCTCAACGACCAGACCGTCCTTTCCCTCGCCGCCGTCACCAAGAACGAGCGCTTCGCATGGGATTGCTACCGCCGCTTCGTCCAGATGTATGGTGACGTCGTTCTCGGCGTGCAGAAGCGCGAAGGTGAGGACCACGAGCCTTTCGAAGTCGTCATCGAAGACTTCAAGCACGAGAAATACGGCAAGGACATCATCGACTCCGACCTGACCGCCGACGACCAGAAGGAACTGGTCAAGCGCTTCAAGGCGCTCGTCAAGGAGCGCACCGGCAAGGGCTTCCCGAGCGATCCTTGGGACCAGCTCCGCGGTGCCGCCGGCGCCGTGTTCTCCTCCTGGATGAACGACCGCGCGATCGTCTACCGCCGCAAGTACGGCATCCCCGCCGAGTGGGGCACGGCCGTCAACGTGCAGGCCATGGTCTACGGCAACACCGGTGAAACCTCCGGTTCCGGCGTGGCCTTCACCCGTAACCCTGCCAACGGTGTGAACGAGTTCTACGGTGAGTTCCTCGTGAACGCACAAGGTGAGGATGTCGTCGCCGGTGTCCGCACCCCTGAGCCGGTCATCAACATGAAGAAGGCGATGCCGAAGCCATACGCCGAACTCATGAAGGTCCGCACCATCCTTGAAAAACACTTCAAGGACGTCCAGGACGTCGAGTTCACCGTCCAGGAAGGCAAGCTGTTCATGCTGCAGACCCGGAACGGCAAGCGCACCGCCGCCGCCGCCCTCAAGTTCTCCATGGACATGGTCAAGGAGAAGCTCATCACCTGGGAAACCGCGATCCTGCGCAACCCTGCGGAGCAGCTCGACCAACTCCTCGCCCCGATCTTCGACGCCGCAGAGGTCAAGAAGGTCAAGGCCATCGCCACCGGCCTTCCAGCCGGCCCGGGCGCCGCCTCCGGCAAGATCTACCTCAACGCCGACCGCGCCGTGCTTGCTGAAGCACGTGGCGAGCGCGTCCTCCTCGTCCGCACCGAGACCAGCCCGGAAGACCTCCGCGGCATGATCGCGGCGGAAGGCATCCTCACCTCCAAGGGTGGTGTGTCCTCCCACGCGGCACTCGTTGCCCGCCAGATGGGCAAGGTTTGCGTCTGCGGTGCCGCGGGCGTCGAGATCGACTATGACAAGAAGACCGTCACCGCCGGTGGCAAGACCTTCAAGGAAGGTGACTTCATGTCCATCGACGGAACCGCTGGCACCGTCTACGGTGGCGAGCTGAAGACCGCTCCTTCCGAGATCATCGCCGGCATCGTCAGCAACGACAAGGCCGCCAAGGCGACCGAGAAATTCAAGGGCTTCACCCAGCTCATGAAGTGGTGCGCTGACGCGACCCGCATGTCCGTCCGCACCAACGCGGACACCCCGGAGCAGACCCGCATCGCACTCGCGTTCGGCGCGCAGGGCATCGGCCTCACCCGGACGGAGCACATGTTCTTCGAAGGTGACCGCATCGACGCGATGCGTGAGATGATCCTCGCGACCAACCTTCCTGCCCGGAAGGAAGCCCTCGCGAAGCTCCTCCCATACCAGCGTGAGGACTTCACCGGTATCTTCAAGGAGCTGAAAGGCCTCCCTGCCACCATCCGCCTCCTGGACCCACCACTCCACGAGTTCCTCCCTCACACGAAGGAGCAGCAGCTCGACCTCGCCAAGAAAATCGGCGTGCCGGTGGAAGCCATCATCCAGCGCGTGCACGACCTGCACGAGTTCAACCCGATGCTCGGCCACCGCGGCTGCCGCCTCGGCATCGCCTATCCGGAAATCACCGAGATGCAGGCCCGCGCCATCTTCGAAGCCGCCGCTGACGTGGCGAAGAAGAAGATTGCCGTGAAGCCTGAGGTGATGATCCCGCTCGTCGGCTTCAAGAAGGAGTTCGACCTGCAGGCAGAGATCGTCCACCGCGTGGCGAAGGAAGTCATGGGCGAGAAGAAGGTGAAGTTCGACTACCAGGTCGGAACGATGATCGAAGTGCCGCGTGGTGCCCTCACCGCCGACCAGATCGCCGAGAACGCCGAGTTCTTCAGCTTCGGCACGAACGACCTCACCCAGACCGCACTCGGCATCAGCCGTGACGACATGGGCGCGTTCCTCATGCCCTACACCGAGAGCGACGTGTTCAAGAAGAACCCGTTCGCCACGCTCGACACCGTCGGTGTCGGCCAGCTCATCGAGACCGCCGTCTCGAAGGGCCGCCAGACCCGCCCGAACATCAAGCTCGGCATCTGCGGTGAGCACGGTGGTGACCCTGAGTCCGTCGTGTTCTGCCACAAGGTCGGCCTGAACTACGTGTCCTGCTCGCCATACCGCGTGCCGGTCGCCCGCCTCGCCGCCGCCCAGGCCGCTCTCGAAGAGAAGCGCGCCGCAGGCAAGGCAGCTCCGGCGAAGAAGGCCGCCAAGCCAGCCAAGAAGGCAGCGAAGAAGAAGTAATTCTTCCTGATACCTGATATCCTTGAAGCCGTCCCGGGAAACCGGGGCGGCTTTTTGTTTGGGTAGGCTAGAAGCCCGCGCTCCGGTCCGTCACCGTATCACTTTCCGCTCACGCCGGACAGGCGTTCGCGGACGAAGCGGTCCTCCTCCTCTGACAAAGCCCGCTTTGGCAGGATGCGCGCGTGGAGGTCACTCTCGAACAGGAAGATGAAGCGGCGGTCCTCGCTCCATTTCCGGATCCGGTCCCAGCCCAGCAGACGGGTGCCGGTGGAGTGGCTGTAGCGGATGCCCTCTGCGTTGATCTCCACCGTGAAGGTTTCACGGAGGGAGGCCTGGTCGTCGAAGGTCTTTCCCAACCGGTGCCTCAGGACGAAGATGACGGTGGGCACCATCACCAGCAACGCCACCACGTAGGGCGCGGCGGCCAGCACATTGTCATTCCGGATCACCCGGAAGGTGGCGATGGCTACCACCACGGCAGCGAGAAAGAGGATGAAACGGAGCGTTCGTTGCTTCGCCAGGCTCAGGGAAGCGGCGAGGTATTCGTCACGGGTGAACTTGAAGGTGGCCATGGATCGGAGTGGGAACGGATTCAGGCAACTACTCCCGGATGAGGGCGAACATGTGCGAATCGTGGGCGACATCCCCCACGCAGAGGCGCTTCCGGAGGATGCCTTCGTGGACGGCTCCCACGCTCTCCGCCACTTTGCGGCTGGCGACGTTTCCGGTGGCGACGACGATCTCCAGGCGGTTCATGCCCGCCACCGTGAAGCCGAAGTCACGCAGGAGCAAGGTGCTCGCACGCGCCGCGCCCTGCCTGAGACGGGAGGAACGGATCCAGTAGCCCAGGTTGCAGAAACGATTGACCCGATCCAGATGGTTCAATCCGCAAGCCCCGGCGATGGAGCCGTCGGAGTCGTCGATGATCAGGTGTTCGTAGCTGTGGATACCCCATTCTGACACCACCTTGTTGACCCAGAACTCCGCATCCGCAGGTTGGTAGGCAGGAGTGAGCCAACCCATCCACGGAGAGATGTGGGTGATCGATTCACTGGCGGCCGCATGGACCGCATCCACATCCTCGTGGCGGTAGGGACGGATGGAGAATCGGCTCATCGTAAAGACGTCCTACATCGCGGTGGAGCGGCTCACTTCAGCAGCGCGAGGATCGGCTGCGGCCAGATGCCGAAGAGCAGGACGGCGGCGGTGAGGACGCCCACGGCTGCCTTGGTGATGGTAGGCAGCACCAGCGGTTGAGCACCTTCTGCCGGTGCGGACCACCACATGGCGCGGATGACCTTGAAGTAGTAGTAGAAACCGGCGGCGGCACCGATGAAGGCGATCACCACGGGAATCCAGAGATCGGCCTCCACCGCGAGGGAGAAGACGAAGAACTTGCCGTAGAAGCCTGCGGTGAGCGGGACACCTGCCAGCGCGGCGAGCAGGACGGTCAGGGCGAAGGCCAACGTCGGGTTCGTCTTGCCGAGGCCATTGAAGTCATTGATCGACTCGCCGTCGCGTTGGATGCGGATCTGGGAAAGCACGAAGAACACGCCCAGAGTCATGAGCAGGTAGGTGGCGAGGTAGAAGGATGCCGCTTCGTTCGAGCTGAGGGTCTTGTCGGAGCCGGGATTTCCGGCAGCCAGCGCGAGGAGGAGGAAACCGGCGTGGGCGATGGAGGAGTAGCCGAGCAGGCGCTTGAAGTTGGATTGGGAAATGGCGGCCAGGTTTCCGAACAGGAGGGTGGCACCGGCCAGGATCGCCAGCAACGTGATGACTGAGCCGCGGGTGAGGTCGCTGGCCAGGAATGGCTCCAGGAAGCGCATCAGCAGGATGAAACCCGCCGCTTTTGATCCGACGGAAAGGAAGGCCGTGGTTGGCGTCGGAGCACCTTGGTAGACGTCGGGGATCCAGATGTGGGTCGGAACCGCGCCGATCTTGAAGCCCAGGCCGATGAGGACCAGGGAGATGCCGAACAGCAGCGGAAGCTGGGGAACGGCGGGATATGGAACCGGCTCCGATGCGATGGGGGTGACCAGGCGGGGGATGAGCGCTTCCGACATCTCCGCGAGGTTCATGGTGCCGAGGGTGCCATAGACCCAGGCGATGCCATAGATGAGGAAGCCGGTGCTCAGCGCGCCGATGATAAGATATTTCACCCCTGCCTCCAGCGAGCCGACGTTCCGGCGCATGAAGGAAACGAGGATGTAGAAGGTGATGGTGACCAGCTCCAGGGCGACGAAGGCACCGGCCAGATCCTTAGCGGATGCCACCCACATCATCCCCGCACAGGCGAAGATGGGCAGGCAGTAGTATTCACCGGTGCCGTTTTCGGAACCCGGATGCTCGGTGAAGCGGGCCAGCACCTTGCGGTAGTCCACGGCCAGCAGCAGGACGAGGATGGTGGTGAGCAGGGAGAAGATCTTGTAGAACTTCGCGGAAGCGTCGAACTGGTAGAAGTTCCAGAGCGGCCACTTTGCCCATGCGGCTTCGGGGTTCGCCGCCGGTCCGACCGCCGTGAACGTCAGGACCAGGATGACCGCCAGGCCGATGGCACCGGCAATGCCGAGCCACGCCTTGCTTTTGCCCGGAGAAAAGGCTTCGGCCATCAGCAGGACGATGCCGAGGGTGACGGTCAGGGCTTCGAGATAATAGGCGGGCATGGGAAGAAGTGGAGAGTGATCAGTGATCGGTGATCAGTGGAAAAACCTTACTTGAGCAGATTGAGCAGCAGGTTCGGGTAGAGACCGACGGCGAGCAGGGCGATGATCAGGATCAGGGCCGGGGCGCGGTCGGCGAAGGTGATGTCCGGAGCGGAGGTGGTGAGCTTCACGGCCGGGCCGTGGAAGATCCGGCGGTAGGCGCGCAGCATGTAGACGGCGCTGATGACCACACCCCATACGGACAGGATGCAGGCGATCTGGACCGGGCCGAGGCCCGCGGTCGGGGAGTAGTCCTTGAAGGCGGAGAGGAAGACCAGCACCTCACCGGAGAAGTTCGCCAGCCCCGGCAGGCCGATGGAGGCCATGGCGGCGATGCCGAAGAGGAAGGCGAGCGTCGGGGCGGATTTCGCAAGGCCACCGAGGTCCGCCAGATCGAGCGAACCGGTGTTGCGCTCGATGCGGTCGGCCAGGCCGAACAGCAGCGCGATGGAGACACCGTGGGCGAACATCAGGATGACGGCGGCGGGAAGCGCGAGGGTGTTACCGGGAACGGCGATCAGCGCGGCGATGGCTAGGAAGATATAGCCCATGTGCATCACGGAGGAGTTCCCCAGCAGGGTATCCAGGCGCTTCTGGGAAATGGTGACGAGGCCGACCCAGAGGATGTTGCCCAGCAGCAGGACCAGCAGCGGGGTCAGCCACTGTTGCAGGCCTTCCGGCACCAGTGGGATGGCGAGGCGGAGCAGGCCGTAGAGGCCGAATTTTTTCAACACACCGGCGTGCAGCATGGCCACCGGTGCGGGTGCGCTGGCATAGGCCGGGGCGGCCCAGGAGTGGAAGGGGAAGAGGGACACCAGCGTGCCGAAGCCGATGATGAGCAGCGCGGCGATGCCTTTCTGCGCCTCCGCCGGGATCATCGCCTTGTTGGCGATCATCGTCGGGATGTCGTAGCTGCCGGTGAGGTTCGCCAGCCAGACGAGGCCTGCGAGGAGGATGATGGAGCCGACACCGAGGTAGATGGTGATCTTCCACGCGATCTCGCGGCGGTCACCGCGGCCGAGGATGCCGATCATCAGGAAGGTGGGGATGAGCGCCAGTTCGTGGAAGGCGTAGAAGAAGAACAGGTCGGTGGCGGCGAACGCGCCCAGCGCACCGGCGGAGATCAGCAGGGAAGAACCGAAGTAGAGCTTCTCTTTCCCGGCGGGGGACTGGCCGGAGAGAACGGCCGCCAGCGTGACGATGACCGTCAGCAGCACCATCACCAGGCTCATGCCGTCCGTGAAGGCGAAGGAAAGGTGGAGCGCCGGTTTTTCCAGAACCGGCAGGTTGAACGCCCACGCCGCCTTCGGGGTGACCGTGGCTGCGAGTCCGAGCAACAGGTTGATCGCCGCCGCCGCGATGGCGGAGGACCTTGCGGGCGCGCCGAGCAGGATCGCGGCGAAGGCGATGATCGGGAGAAAGACGAGGAGGGCGAGCATTTGAAAGTTTGCTAGGTGGCAGTTTTCAGTTTTCAGGGAAAGGCGCTCCGGAAGCTCAATAGAAAACCGTGAAGTAGATGACGAGGAGGGTTCCGATGCCGAAGGCGAAGGCGTAGGCCTGGAGGCTGCCGGATTGGACCTTGCGGAAGGCGTTGCCAAGGGACTCCGCGCCGCGGCTCAGACCGCCGACGAAGATGCCGTTGATGAAAAGCTCGTCGAAGAAATGGACGATGGCGGCGAAGGCATCCTGGAAGTAGCGGACCAGGAAGTTGTCGTAAAAGCCGTCGATGTAGAAGCGGTTCTTGAACAGCGGGACGGAGAGCGGGTCCTTGTCCTTGCCCTTGTAGAGGACGAAACCAACGGCCAGACCAAGCAGCAGGGAGGCGATGGATGCACCCAGGATGACGCCGTGGCCTTCCGCGTGACCGCCTTCATGGATGGGGCGGTAGGCGTTGAGCGGGCCGCTCAGGAAGGTGAAACCGGCGATCACCGCCATCACGGCGAGAACCACCAGCGGGATGGACATCAGCGGGCCGACTTCGTGCGCGTGGCCGGCACCGTGTTCGTCACGCGGCTTGCCGAGGAAGGTGACCACGAACGCGCGGGTCATGTAGAAGGTGGTCAGGAAGGCGACGAAAACGGCGATGCCGAACAGCGCCTTGTTCCCATTCCAGGCGGCGGCCAGGATTTCCTCCTTCGACCAGAAACCGGCGGTGACCCAGGGCACGGCGATCAGGGCTGCGGTGCCGATGGCGAAGGTGATGCCGGTGATGGGCATCTTCTTCAGCAGGCCGCCCATTTTCCAGATGTTCTGCTCGTGGTGGCAGGCGTAGATGATCGCGCCGGAACCGAGGAAGAGGAGGGCCTTGAACCAGGCGTGGGTGAAAAGATGGAACATGCCAGCCTCACCGGAGACGAGGCCGACGGCCATCACCATGTAGCCGAGCTGGGAGAGCGTGGAGTAGGCGAGGATCTTCTTGATGTCGTCCTGTTGGGTCGCCATCAGCGCGGCGGCCAGCGAAGTGATGCCACCTACCCAGGCGATGACCTGGCTGGAGAACAGACCGGCGAGGACATCCTCAGGCAGGGCAAGGGAAAGCTGGACGCGGAAGAGCATGTAGACACCGGCGGCGACCATGGTCGCGGCGTGGATGAGGGCGGACACCGGAGTGGGGCCTTCCATTGCGTCCGGCAGCCAGACGTGGAGCGGGAGCTGGGCGGACTTGCCGACCGCGCCGCAGAAGACGAAGAGCAGCGCCATGGAAAGGATGCAGCCGTAGGCGGCGGAGTTCTGGGCGAAGTAACCGGCGTTGTCCGCGCCGAAGGCTTTCATGCCATCGGCCATGCCGCCGAAGGTCAGCGTGCCGGTGATGCCCCAGATCATCAGGATGCCCACCATGAAGCCGAAGTCGCCCACGCGGTTGGCGAGGAACGCCTTCTTCGCCGCGTCCGCCGCGGAGTCCTTCTGGTACCAGTGGCCGATGAGCAGGTAGGAGCTGAGACCGACCAGCTCCCAGAAAATAAAGGTCATGATGAAGTTCGACGCCAGCACGATGCCGGTCATCGAGAACATGAACAGGGACAGGCCGGTGAAGTAGCGGGCCTTCGCCTCGTCATCCTTCATGTAGGCGAGCGAGAAGATGTGCACCAGCATGCCGATGCCGGTCACCACGATCATCATGCCGGTGGAAAGCTTGTCGAGCTGGACACCGATGTTGACGGAGAAGTCGCTGATGGTCGCCCACTGGAAATCATACGTGCCGGTCTTGCCGAGCAGCAGCACCGCGATGATGAAAGTCGCAACCGATGATCCGGTCGAAACGAGCGGAGCCAGGCCCGTCTTCTTCAGAACGAGCTGGTTGGCCGCGGCGACGGCCAGAGGGAGAAAGAGTAGGATCCAGGGCATGGGTGCGTCTTTTAGGAAAGGGGATGGGAAACCACGGATTACACGGATTTTACGGATTATTCAGATTCTGTGTTCGTGGATCAGTGTGAATTTCGGAGTTCTCCTGGAGGTAAATATTGGCGATCCGTTTAAAGGTGAGAGAGATGGTCCGGAAATTCAGAATCAGGCCAACTTGGAGTCCTGTGATGCTGAGATAACTTAATGTCTGGGCGATGTGGATGTCGCTGATGCTGGAAGCGACTTTTGCTTCGATGATCACCTTGTCGCAGACGATCAGATCGGTGATGAGGTTGCCCACAATGCGCTTCCGGTAGAACACCGGGAACGCCTGTTGCTGGGTGAAATCGAGTGACTGGGCTGCGAACTCCAGGCAGAGAGCGTTCTCATAGATCTTCTCATCCAAGCCTGGGCCAAGAGCACGATGCACCTTCATGGCCGCACCGATGATCTGCTCGGTGAGTTCCATGTGCGGGTGGCTGTCAGCTCTGCTCTTCATTAAATCCGTATAATCCGTGAAATCCGTGGTTTTCTCACCCCTTCAGCGAGGTCAGCTCGTCGGTGTGGATGGTCTGGCGGGAGCGGTAGAGGGCCACGATGATGGCCAGGCCGACGGCGACCTCCGCGGCGGCGACGGTGATGACGAAGAAGACCAGCATCTGGCCGTTGTAGTCCGGCAGGCCGTTCACGGTGTTGAATCGGGAGAAGGCGACCAGGCTCAGGTTCGCGGCGCTGAGCATCAGCTCCAGGCACATGAAGACGATGATGATGTTCCGGCGCATCACCACTCCGGCGAGGCCGATGGCGAACAGCAGGCCGGAGGCGAGGAGGTAGTCGTTGAGAGTAGCCATCGGTTCAGGGGTCAGCGGTCAACAAGTGGAAGGACTATTCAGCCTGGCGTTTGGAAAGGGAGACGACGCCGACGGTGGCGACGAGGAGAAGCACGCCGAGGATCTGGAGGGCGAAGTTGTATTCGGTGAACAGCGTGTGGCCGATCAGGTGGACGTCGGGCAGTTTTCCTTCACCCAGTGTGGTGGCGATCTTGGAACCTGCCTGGAAATTGCCCGCGGAGTTGGCGAGGGCGGTCTTGTCCAGTGCGGGAGCTGCCTTGTCCACCGTCTTCGAAAGGACGCCGAGAAGCTGGACCACGAAGGCCAGTGAAAGGGCGATGCCCGCCGCGATGGGGGCGATGCGGTTGGCCCGGTGTTCCTCGTTCTTCAGGTCGAGGAGCATGATGATGAACAAGAACAGCACCATGACCGCTCCGGTATAGACGAGGATCTGGATGACCCCGACGAAGAACGCGCTCAGGCCGATGAACAGCCCGGCCAGCCCCACGAAGCAGGTCACGACGGACAGCGCGCTGGAGACCGGATTGCGGAAGGCGACGACCGCCGTGCCACCGATCAGCATGATCGTTGTAAAAAGCCAGAAGAGGTAAGAGGGCATTGGAGTGGAAAGGGTTTCAGCGGTCGTATTTGAGGCTGGCCCACCAGCCGATGAGGCCGAGGGACAGCGTGATCATGCCCGCAGCCACGGCGATCATGGCCAGGGAAGGATGTGCGCTGCTGGCGAGCGGAGCAGAGGCGATGACGCCGAACATCCCGGCAAGAACGACGATGGAGGCCGAGATCGATTTCATTTCAATTCGTTCCACTTGTTGACGAGGCCTTCACGGACGCCGCCGATCTGGTAGAGTTTCTTCTTGTCGTGGACCATTTCCTTCCGGGTCAGGCCGGTGATGAGGTAGTCCTTGCGGAGGAAGATGGCCTGCTCCGGGCAGACTTCCTCACACATGCCGCAGTAGATGCAGCGGATCATGTCGATGTCGAACTCCAGGGGGCGCTTCTCGACCTTCGCCCACTGATCCTCTGACGGGATCTCGGACGGGGTGATCTTGATCGCCTTCGGCGGGCAGATGAATTCGCAGAGCTGGCAGGAAACACAACGCTCGCGGCCCTGCTCGTCGGTGACGAGGGTTGGCGCGCCGCGGTAGTGGTTGGGCATGTGGTCGTCCCACCGTTGCTCGGGGAACTGCATGGTCACGCCCAGGCCGGAGGAGTTGAGGCTTTTCGCGCCCATCGACTTTCCGCGCAGCGAGGTGATCGCGTGGCGCATCGTGAGCATGAAACCCTTGATGAGGGCGCCGAAGTAGATCTTCTCGCCGAGGCCGAGTTTGGGGCGCTGGAGTTTGACGATTGCCATGGAGGAAAAGGGTTAGGCCCGGAGCAGCTTGGGTTTTTCCTCGGACACCTTGGCCACCCAGATGACGGCCAGCGTGAGGACGATGAGGAGAACGGCGCCGACGGCGATGATCGTGCCCTTGAGCTGTGGGGCGGCGAGGATCAGCGCGGCGAGGAAGACGTTGATGAGGGCGGCTTCGAAGAAGATCACCCAGCCCAGCTTCATGAGCTGGTCGTAGCGGAACCGGGGCACCGTCCAGCGGACGAGGATGAAGAAGAGGATGAAAACGATCAGCTTCGTCATGAACACACCCAGATGGATCAGTCCCGCCAGCCCGAAACCGGCGATGTTCCAGTCCGCGATGTGCGCATCGAGCGTGAAGCCCATCGACCAGCCGCCGAGGAACAGGGTGACGATCATGGCGGAGCCGATGACCATGGCCGCGTATTCACCCATGAAGAACATGGCGAACTTCATGGAGGAATACTCGGTGTGGTAGCCGCCGACGAGTTCCGTCTCGCACTCCGGCAGGTCGAAGGGCATGCGGTTGGTCTCCGCGAAGATGGAGATGGTGAAGATGAGGAAGGCGATCGCGGCGGGGAACCAGAACAGCACCTTTTCCGTGGTGAGGCCGAAGCCGTCCTTGTCCCAGACGGGCAGGAGCAGCCAGCCGTGGTCCGCCTGGTGCTGGACGATCTTGGAAAGGTTCAGATCGCCGAAGTAGAGCAGCACCGGGATGATCGAGAGGCCGAGGCAGATTTCATAGGAAATCATCTGCGCCGTGGAGCGCACGCCGCCGATGAACGGGAACTTCGAGTTCGAGGCCCAGCCCGCCAGGGTGATGCCATAGACACTGAGGGAGGCGATGGCGAAGACGAACAGCGGGCCGACGTCGATGTCCGCGATGACCAGCTTGTATTCCTCGCCGTTGATGACCAGCGGTGAGCCGAAAGGAACGACGCATACGGTGATCAGCGCCGGGATGACGGTCAGCGCCGGGGCCAGCCAGTAAAAGGCTTTCCGGACGTGGTCCGGGGTAAAGTCTTCCTTCAGGAACAGCTTCAGGCCGTCCGCGATGGGCTGGACCAGACCGAAGAGGTGGAAGTCCTTCTTCGCGCCGAAGAGCGTCAGCGGGATGCCCACCCGGTTGGGACCCACGCGGTCCTGGATGATGGCGGAGAAGCGGCGCTCGAAATAAACGGATACCGGCACCAGCGGCAGCACGACCATGAAGGTCAGCGCGACGATTTTGACCAGGATGATGAGGATCGGGACGATGTCCATGGTAGCGGAAAGGTTGACCGGTTAGCCGTTGATGATGCCAGCGGCCTTGCGGGCGCCCTCGTTCTTGAGGAGGGGGATTTCGTAGCCGGTCTCCAGCACCTGCGTGCCTTGGTGGCCGATTTTCGAGAGGGTGAGTCCGTCGAAGGCGGGGACCGCCGCGGCGACCTGCTTGAAGAGATCCTCAATGAGGAACAACGGGCTCTTTTCACCGGTGATGGCGGCGGTGAGGTCGCGGAGGATTTCCCAATCGTCGTGGGCCTGTCCCGGCAGTTCGTTGGCCCGGTTGAGGCGTTGCAGGCGGCCGCTCAGGTTCACCATCGAGCCGCGCTTTTCCGTGAAGGCCGCGGACGGCAGGACGATGTGCGCGTTTTCCGCCGTGGGGTTCGCCAGGATGTGGGACTGCACCAGCAGCTTCAGTTCCGAAAGGTCGTCGTGGGTGAAATCGGCGTCGGCGATGAGATCCTCACCGAAGACGAGGAGCGCCTTGATGGCCCCGCGGAGGACGCCCTCGCGGATGGCGGAAAGGTCGGCGTAGGGATCTTCCAGACCCAGCACCAGCTTCGCGCCGGTCGTGTTCGGGTTGCGGTCGGCGGCGACCAGCAGGGTGTCCGCATCGCCCGTGCGCGGGACGAGGGAAAGGTGGCTGGTGCCGATGGTTTCCGTGAGCTTTTTGACGAGAAACAGCTCCTCGTTCGTCATCCGGCCGGAGGCGATGACAGCCACTTCGTCGGGGGAGAGCGTCTTCAGAACGGTGGCGGCGGTGGCGTGGGCGTCCGCCCATGGGACCACTTCGTGGACGGGGCCTTGCTTCACCAGCGGCTCGGTCAGACGGGCGTCGCTGTTGATGTAGTGGAAGTTGAGGCGGTGGGAATCCGGCATCCAGTTGCTGTTCACGCCGTCGTTCTGGCGCGGAGTGATGCGGTGGATGGTGTTGCCGCGGGTCCAGACGGTGATGTTGGTGCCGGTGCCGCAGTTCACGTCGATGGTCGGCGTTTCCTTGAGGAACCAGACCCGCATCTGGAAGCGGAAGTCATTGGAAGTCAGTGCTCCGACCGGGCAGATATCCGCCGTATTGAGGGAGTAGTTGGAGTCCAGCAGGCGTCCCGGGTGGACGGTCAGGGTGGTGTGGGTGCCGCGCTGGGTGAAGCCCAGCACCGGGTCACCGGCCACCTCATCCATGAAGCGGATGCAACGGCTGCACATGATGCAGCGTTCGTCGTCCAGGCGGATGCGCGGGCCGATATCGACATTCTTCGGCTTCTTCACCTTCATGTCCACGAAGCGGGAAACGCCGCGACCGTGGTCCACGGAGTGTTCCTGCAGGCGGCACTCGCCGGCTTGGTCGCAGATCGGGCAGTCCAGCGGGTGGTTGATCAGGAGGAACTCCATCACGCCCTCGCGGCACTTCTCGACCAGCTCTCCCTGGGTGCGGATGCCCATGTTCTCGCCGACGGTGTTCGCGCAGGCGATGGCCGGGCGGGGCATCCAGCCGATGTTTTCGTAGCCGTTTTCGTCGCGCTTCGGCTCCTCACCGGGAGCGGGGCGGGGTGGCATTCCCATCTGTACCAGGCACATACGGCAGTTGCCGGGGACGGAAAGCTTCGGGTGGTAGCAGTAGTGCGGCACCAACGCGCCCACCTGGCGGCAGGCCTCGATCATCCTGGTGCCACGGGGAAACTGGTGCCATGTGCCGTTGATCTGGACATTCACCATGCCCTTTTCGGCGGCTAGGTCTTTTGGAAGCTTGATTTCCGCGGTCGCCGAAGGTGTGTCGCTCATGGCTGGTGAAAGGCACTGAATCCCGCCGGATGATCATTTCCGGCGGGTTCGCGCGCGAATATGTCAATCCGCCCATGAACGGGCAAGCGTGCTTTGTGAAATTTTTCACAAGCGGGCAATACGCGGGCAAAAAAGTTGCCCATGGCCGCCAAGGAGTTGGCGTTCTTGCCAATTCCTCTCCGGGGGCTAGGATGCTCCTATGACGGCTGGGCCGAAACATGCCCTGCTGAGCGTGGAGGATTACCTGGACGGGGAACTGCGCTCCGAGGTGAAACACGAATACCTCGGGGGGGAAGTTCATGCGATGGCTGGTGCGACCAACCGGCACAATCTGATTTCATCCAACGCACTGGGCATCTTGTTCGCAGGGCTTCGGGGAAAACCCTGTCGGGCATTCAATAGCGACACCAAAGTCAGGGTGGAGCTTTCTTCGCAGACGCGCTTTTACTACCCCGATGCTCAAGTGGTGTGCGACTTGAACTCCGGAAACGACAGTTTCCAGGAGCGCCCGGTCGTGGTTATTGAAGTTTTGAGCGATTCGACGCGCCGGGCGGATCTGTTGGAGAAGAAAGAGGCTTACTTGATGATAGCCACGCTCAAGGTGCTGATTTTCGTCGAACCGGACGAACCCCTGCTCATTGTGCACCGACGCAGGCCCGACGGAGGGTTCACCAAGGAAGAGTATTTCGGATTGGAGAAATCAGTCCCGCTGCCGGAAATCGGGACGGAACTGAAGTTGGAGGAGGTTTTCGAGGGGCTGGAGTTCTGAAGCGGAAAAAATCGACGGCCATCCCGTGATGCCGTCCCGTCACAGTCCTCCCACCAGCCGCCGCCGCGTTTCCTCATCCACCGGCTCGCACAGGCGGTAACCATCTCCATGGCTCGGGATGGTCATCAGCAGCGCGTCCCGCTCGTAGGGGGAGGGGAAGTCGAGGCCGATGAGCGCGCGGCCGATGCGTTCACCGGACTGGCGGTAGTTGAAATAGCAGAGGTTCGCGTTGCCCTGGATGCGCTGGCCGAGGAAGTCATGGAGCGCTCCCTTCCGTTCGTAGAAGTCCAGCCGCAGGAACGCGGGGTTCCTCAGCAGGTCGCTGCGCAGCGGGATGGCGCGGAAGTCGATGTCGATGGCCCCGGTGAGGTCCTGCCAGGCAAACCCGGCGGCGTCGAGTTTCGCCGGGACCCCTTCCAGGACGGCCGCATCGTCCGCGGCGATGGTGAAGGCGGGCCACGCCTCCGCTTCGTCGGTCTTCCCGTATTGGAAATCGGTGATGTTCACCCCGTCGAAGCAGGTGTCCAGCAGCTCCAGCATGGTCCCCGGGCGTTCCGGGATTCTCACCCGCAGTGTCCGGCTGATCTGGTTGGAGGCACCCTGTGACTGGGCGATGAGGCCAAGCTGGAGGAAATCCACGTTCGAGCCGGAGACAACGATGAGCACTTTCTTTCCCTTGAGCGCTTCGCGGTTCTTGATGACGGCAGCCAGACCCAGCGCGCCGGACGGCTCGGAGACGCAGCGCAGCGTTTCCCACAGCGTGCGGATGGCGTGGCTGACCTCCGTGTTGGTGACGGTCTCGATCCGGTCCAGCGTTTCGCGCAGGATCTGGAACGGGAACTCGCCCGCCTTGCGCACGGCGGTTCCGTCGCAGAACAGATCCACGTTTTCCAGCGCGACGGGCTTCCCCGCTTCCAGCGCGGCTTTCATCGACGCCTGGCCGACGCCCTCGACACCGATGATCCCGATGCCCGGCCAGTAGGTCTTCAGCCAGGTGGAAACCCCGGCCGCCATCCCGCCACCACCGATCTGGAGGTAGGCGGCGTCGAAAGGGCCGTGGCCGGAAAGGACCACTTCATCCGCGAGCGTGCCTTGCCCGGCCATCACTTTCACATCATCGTAGGCGTGGACATAGACGGCTCCGCTCTCCGCCTCATCGGCGCGTGCGGCCTGCACCGCTTCGTCATAGGAGTCCCCGGAAAGGTGAATCTCCACGAACTCCCCGCCGTGGTGGAGGACGGCGGACTGTTTCACCCGCGGGGTGGAGCGCGGCATGTAGATCCGCGCACGGATGCCCAGCGCCTTCGCCGCCAGCGCGATGCCCTGCGCGTGGTTGCCCGCGGAGGCGGTGACCACTCCCTTCGCGGCTTCCTTCGGCGTCAGCACCGCCATGCGGTTGCACGCGCCGCGCCACTTGTAGGACTTCACCGCGCACAGGTCCTCCCGCTTCACCCACACCTCGGGTCCGTCGGGAATGATGATGCGCTCGAGAGGGGTCGGCTGGCCGAAACGATAGACACGCTCCCTGGCAAAGAGCGTTTCCTGGCGGAGTTGTCGGTCGAGCGGGAGATCCTCGCGTTCCATGATGCGCGGAGTCTTGTCCGGCCCACCGGACCCGGCAAGCGTGGCGCGGCGCGAAATTCACGGATTGCCATGCCGCGTGATTCCGGAATGCTGCCGCCATGGAACATCCGAACGATCCCCTGCACGGCGTCACGCTGGAAGCCGTGCTGCGCAAGATGGTGGACCGCTACGGTTGGGAAACGCTCGCTGACCGCATCCCCATCCGCTGTTTCATGTTCGATCCCACCATCAAGTCCAGCCTCACCTTTCTGCGGAAAACCCCATGGGCGCGGAAGAAGCTGGAGGACTGGTATGTGTACGATGCGGTGCGGAAGATCGACGGGTGAAGCAAGGAGAGCAGTCGGTTTGTTACTTCTCAGCGACCCAGGAAACTTTTGGTTTCGCCCATGCTCATGGAGCGTTGTTCGCGCCAGTCCACGACGGCGGGTGGGGTATAGACACGGCGGCGGATGTCGGTTTCCGCGTCGGAGGGCTTGCCGAGGCGGTTGCCACCGGCTTCGCGGGCGGCGCTGGTGCCGTATTGATTGGTGCGGTATGCGCCAGGCAGCTTGGCGGAGGTGTTCGCCTCACGGGCACCGGAGTCCTGAAACCGGGAGCTGGTCTGGAAGCGGCTGCCGTTCGTGTCGCCGCCGAATTTCTTGCTCTCGTATTGGGTGTCCCCCCACCACGACTTCTTGGAGTAGTCGTTGGTCTTGAAGTTTTTCTTCGCGTAGTCCCCTTTGAAATGGGGGGAGTCACGGTTTTGCTCGAACGAGCTGCGCTTGTTGGAAGTGGGGAGGAAGTTGCCGTCGGCGTCCTTGGTGTAGCCGCCGTCGCGCCCGGCCATCATGTCGTTCATCCTCTCTCTCATGGGCTTGAAGCCTGTGTCACTGGAACTGGAGGAGCTGGGCCTGCCGGAGGCACCGGTGGCGGAGTCGCCGCCGCCATCGCCGCCATCGCTGGCGCAGGAGGCCAGGAAAAGCAACGGAGCCGCGAGGATGATGCGGAAGTTCCGGGAAAGTGTCATGGTGCGGAGCTGGCGAGGAGTTTCTCAAGCCGGGGGTCCGGCAGGGCACCGCGTTCCAGTCCCTGCTGGTAGTAGTTCCGCGCGTCATCGAGCTTCTTCTTCTTCACGCTGATGAGCGCGAGGTTGATGTAGGGATCGCTGAGGACAGGATCGGCGGAGATGGCTGCCTTGAAGTGGGATTCCGCCTCGCTGGTCTTGCCCTGCTCGAACTGGATGAAGCCGAGGAGCATCTGCGCCTTGTAGCTGTCCGGGGCGAGTTCGACGGAGCGGGCCACCCTTTGTTCCGCCTCCGCGGAGTTGCCCGCGCTGTGGAGCGTCAGGCCCAGCATCATGTGGGCGTAGGGGTTGGTGTCATCCAGCTCGATCGCGCGGCGGAAGGCATTGTCCGCACCGGCAAGGTCGTTCAGTTTGAGCTGGATCACGCCCAGTTTGCAGAGCGCGGAGGTGTCGCCCGGGTTGGCATCGACGACCATCTGGAAAAGCTCCTTCGCCGGGTGGTAGCGTTCCGCGGCAAAGGCGCGGGTGGCGGCGCGGTCGTAGCTTTCCAGCTCCCGTTTCAGACCCTGGGTAGCTCCCTCCACGGTGGCGCGGTCGCGGGCGAAGGGGGAGATGAATTCACCGTCCACCTGCCGGTCGGCGATGAGTTTCTGTTCCTCCGGGGAAAGCTGGATCTCCTCGCCCTCGAACATCTCGATGGCGCGGGCGACATTCTCATCCTGGCTGCCGAGCTTCTTCGCGGCCTCGACCAGGATGTCGCGGGCTTCCTTGCGGTGGTTCTGGGCGCGGATCTGGCGTTTGATGATGTCGCGCAGCATCTCGACCTCGGCGGGATCCGCGGCGACCTCGCCGCGGGCGAGCGCGCCTTCCTCGTTCTTCAGGCGGGCCTGCAGTTCCTCCAGGCGCTTCTCCTGCTTGATGCGTTCCTTGCGGAAGGCGTTGATCTGTTCCTTGGCCATGGCCAGGTCGCGGAGGGTCTCGGTCAGCTCGTCCTTGGTGGCGTTGTTGTCGAGGTCGAGACGGTCCACTTTCTCGGTCGCCTCGCGGAGCTGCTTGGCGAGACCCATGTTCTGCTCGATGAGCTGCTGGATGCGGCCCGCTTCGTTGAGTTTCAGGAGGGCGGCCATCTGGTCGCGCTCCAGCAGGAGTCCGTCGCGCTCGGTGCGCAGGTCGTTGAAGGCGGCGCGGCTCTGGTCCAGTTCCACCTGCAGCCCGGCGATGCGCTGGTTGGCCTTGTCGAGTTCGTCGCCCTTCGACTTGAGGGCCTTTTCCATGTTGTCGAGCTGGCGGCGGAGGCCGGCGACGACTTCGTTGGCCACGCCGCGTTCCTTCGTCAGGTTCCGCTCGGAGTCCACCTGCTGCTGCCGCAGATCGGCGGATTCCTTCCGGAGTCTGGACACGTCCTTTTCCAAACCGGAAATCTTGTCGAGCGCGTCACGGTGCGCGCCGTGGCTCTGTGCCAGCGCGCGGGCCATCCCCTCACGTTCCATTTCAAGACCCTCGATGCGCTTGTTGAGCGCCTTGTATTCATTCTCCGCCGGAGAGGTGGTGAGTCGTGCGCGGAGGCTTTCGACATTGGTTTCCGCGGCGCGGAGCTGCGCGGCCAGGGAGTCCCGCTGGCGTTCCAGATCCCCGACGCGGGAAGCGTTGCGGGAGGCTTCGTTCGGGTTGGAATTGGCGATCTGGTTCCGGAGGCGCTGGACTTCCTGAAGCGCTTCCGTGAGGCGGCGGTTCAGCAGCGGATCCGCGGCCAGCACGTTGGGATTCGGGTCTTCCGGTGCGGCTGGCATGGTACCGGCGCGGGCACCGCCTTCGAGCTCGGCCACGGCACCCTGGTTCTTCTTGCGCTGTTCTTCCGCCTTCGGGCGGACGCTGGCGATGGATTCGGTGGTTTTTTCCGAACGCCCGGCGACCATTTCCTTTTTCCAGTCCGGATAATAGCGGCGGACGCTTTCGAAGAACTTGCTGGCCTGGTTGAGCTTTTCGGCCGCGCCGATGAAATCGCCGTCCGCTTCCAGCTTTTCCGCTGCGCGGGTGGCCAGGTAGCCTTGGAAATAAACGTCAGAAGGGTCGAACTGGGCCGGTGCCGCCGGAGGAGGGTCCTGGGCGCGCGTCGTCTGTACGGCGAAAAACGGGATCGCCGCCGAGAAGAGGAGCACCGCTGCGAGGGATGGGGTTTTTGCCGGCCGGTGGACCATGGGAGCCGGAGGCTAGCGGGCCTCCCCGGCGGGCGCAAGGAGGATTGCGGGGTGTTAGATGCGGTGGGAAAAGGGAACGTCGAACTTCAAACGTCCAACATTGAACATCGAAGTGAAGAGAGGGGAGTACTGCTCAATGTCCGGCCGGCGGTTTTAGCCGCGTGACATGCGTCTGATGGTCTCCTCCAGCGCCTTGAGCTCGGCGGGGTCCGGCGCGGGCTCCACGCGGGCTGGGACTTTTTTGAGGTTCTTCAGCGGCTCCATTGCTTTCCGGCGGATCTCCGCGATGGCATGGCCGACTCTTTCCATCCGCCCGGCGACCATGTCTTTCTTCCAGTCCGGATGGTCGCGCTGGATGCTTTCGAAGCACTTCCTGGCCTCGTCGAGCTTTTCGGCGGCGCCGATGAAATCACCGGCCTGCTCCAGCTTCTCCGCGGCGCGGGTGGCGTTGAAGCCTTGGAAATAAACGTCGGTCGGGTCGGGCTGGGCTTCTTCTTCAGCAGCAGGTTCCTGGGCGTGTGTCGTCCCGATGGTGGAAAACGGGATCGCCAGTGAGAAAGCGAACACCGCTGCGAGGGACGGGGATTTTGCAGACCAAGGGACCATGGGATCCGTAGGCTAGCGGGCTGCCCGGCAGGGCGCAAGGAGGATTGGGGGGAGGGAACATCCAACATCGAACGTCCAACATTGAACATCGAAGTGAAGAGGGGTGGGTGGAGTGACGACAGGGAAGGAGGGTCGAGATGGCCGTCCGGCTCTTGATCTGCCATCCTTGCCCGCCCGGGTCCACCCGCCCCTCTTCACTTCGATGTTCAATGTTGGACGTTCGATGTTCGATGTTAAAAAATCCTGCGGCGTCACCCGTTCACGTGCTAAGGTCGGCCATGGACGCTTTGATTCATCATCTGGAACACGGGCAGGAGCTGTCTCCACGGGAGGTGGAGGTGGCGGCGGAGCTTTTGCTGGACGCGGGTGTGCCGGATGAAAAAAAGGGACGGCTGCTGGAGGCGCTGTCGAAGAAGGGGGAGACACCGGCGGAGATCGCGGGGTTCGTGGAGGCGTTCCTGGCGCATGCGGTCGATCCGGGCGTGGCGGACCTGGAACTGGAGGGGCCGACCATCGACGTTTGCGGGACGGGTGGGTCGAAGATGGACCTGTTCAACTTTTCCTCCACGGCCATGTTCATCGTGGCGGCGGCGGGTGGCGTGGTGCTGAAGCACGGGAACCGCGGGATCACCTCGAAAAGCGGCGGCGCGGATGTGCTGGAGGCGCTGGGGGTGCGGATCGACCTGCCGCCGGAGGGCTTCCGGAAGTGCATCCAGGAGGCGGGCGTGGGCTTCCTTTTCGCGCCGAACTATCACCCGGCGTTCAAGGCGGTCGCGCCGATCCGGAAGGAGCTGGCAGGGCGCGGGGTGAGGACCATTTTCAACATCATCGGCCCGCTGATGAATCCGGCGCGGCCGGAGTGCCAGCTGGTGGGGGTGTTCGCGCGGGAGTTCTGTCCGGCCTTCGCGGAGATCCTCCAGCGGCTGGGCCGTGACAGCGCGTGGGCGGTGCATGGCTCGGTGAGCGATGGCCGCGTGATCGATGAGGTGAGCCTGATGGGGCCGACGCGGATCTGCAAGGCGGGTGCGTACCAGGACCTGGAGGACGAGGAGATCACGCCGGAGGACTTCGGCTTCGCCCGGGTGGACCCGGAGGACCTGCGGGGCGGCGACGCGAAGGTGAACGCCGCGATCCTGGAGGCCATCCTGGAAGGCCGGGAAACGGGCGCGAAGCGGGACATGGTTTTGCTCAATTCCGGCGCGGCGCTTGCTTGTGCCGGTCTGGCGGACCACATCGGCGACGGCATCGAGTTGTCGCGGGAGGTGATCGCCAGCGGTGCCGCGCTCGACCGCCTGCGCCGCCTGCAGAAAGCCGCCGTCTGAGATCATTTTTCCGTCCCCCTCTGTTCCACCGTTCATGAAAAAAATCGTCTTCCGGGTCAACTACCACACCGTCGCTGGCCAGAGCCTGTGGGTGAGGATCTCGGTGAAGCTGGGCGACGTGGTGTTCGACCATCTGCTGCCGATGCGCTGGATCAGCGGGACGCAGTGGCAGACGGAGTGGGAGACGGGCTGGAGCACCAGCGCGGGATTCCTGCTGTTCACCTACCGCTATGTTTTCCGGCAGGAGGGGAACGGGGTGGAGCTGGAGGAATGGGGGGGGGCGCGGATGATCGGCGCGTTCGAGGATGCGGTGGTGGCGCTGGACACGTGGTGCTCCGCCGGGACGGTGGACCATGCCTATGAGACGAAGGCGTTCGATGCGGTGACCAGGCCGCGCGTGGTGGAGGACCTGGACGCCCGCGGGAACCATGATTTCCAACTGCGGATGGCGGCGGTGCCGGAGGGCATGGCGGTCTGCCTGCTGGGCGGGCCGCGGGAACTCGGTGGCTGGGATCCCGGCCGCGCGCTGGTGATGAAGGAAACCGCGCCGAACCTGTGGAAGGTGCGGGTGGGGATGCCCGCCGGTCGGGATGTGGATTACAAATATGGTCTCTATGACCTGTCGCGGGGTGCGCTGGTGGATGTGGAGCAGGGTGAGAACCGCTGGTTCCACAGCCCGGTGGTGGCGGAGAACCAGTCCACCCGGATCAGTGACGAGGCGTACCGGCGGGATGAGCGCCAGCTTTTCCGCGGAGCGGGAGTGGCGGTGCCGGTCTTTTCCCTGCGCAGCCGGGATGGACTGGGGGTGGGGGAATTCGCGGACCTGAAGCCGCTGGCGGACTGGGCCGCATCGACCGGACTGAAGATGATCCAGATCCTGCCGGTCAATGACACGACTTCCTCCCATACCTGGACGGATTCCTATCCCTACTCCGCCATCAGCGCGTTCGCACTGCACCCCATCTACCTGCGGGTGGATGCCATGGGCTTCAGCATGCCGGAGGATTTCCAACGGCGGCTGCGGGAGGCGCGGGAAAGGCTGAACGGCCTGCCGCAGGTGGACCATGAGGGGGTGATGGCGGCGAAGACGGGCCTGCTGCGGGAGACCTACGATGCGCACCGTAGTTCCATCCACGCGGATGCCGGGTTCAGGGCGTTCGTGGAGGGGAACCGCGGGTGGGTGGTGCCGTACGCGGCGTTCTGCCTGCTGCGTGACCGGAAGGGGACGGCGGAATTTTCGAAGTGGGGGGAGTGGGCGGCGTACGACGCGGCCCGGGTGGCGGAGATGGCGCGCGAGGGTGGCGGCGACTGGGATGCCATGGCGTGGCACCTGTGGCTGCAATACGAACTGGACCGCCAGCTCATGGATGCGGTGCGCCACCTGCACGGGAAGGGCGTCGCGCTGAAGGGTGACCTGCCCATCGGCATCGACCGGGAGTCCGTGGACGCGTGGTCCGCGCCGGAGCTGTATCACATGGGCGCGCAGACCGGCGCGCCGCCGGATGCGTTCGCGGTGAAGGGGCAGAACTGGGGCTTCCCGACCTATAATTGGGGGTTGATGAAACAGGACGGCTACGCCTGGTGGCGCGAGCGCTTTGCCCGCCTGAGCCGGTATTTCGACGCCTACCGCATCGACCACATCCTGGGCTTCTTCCGGATCTGGCAGGTGCCGTATGAACAGGTGGACGGCATCATGGGATGGTTCGACCCGGCGCTGGCGATCCATGCGGACGAGATCTGGGAGCGGGGCATCCCCTTCGGCAAGGAGCGGTTCTGTGAGCCGTACCTGCGGGAGGAGTCGCTGGAGGAACGCTTCGGAGCGGATGTGGAGGCGGTGAAATCCCGCTTCCTGGACGACCGGGGGAAAGGCGCGTGGCGGCTGAAGCCGGAGGTGGACACGCAGCGGAAGATCACCCTGCTGCCGGAGGACGGCCTGACCGGACGGGTGCGGGAGGCGCTGCTGGACTGCGTGAGCGACGTGCTGTTTTTCGAGGTGCCGGGGTCCGGTGGGGAGGAATACCACCCGCGCTGCGGCATGCAGCTCACCCGCAGCTACGCCGCGCTGGAGGCGGACACGAAGGCGCGGATGGAGGACCTCTACAACGACTATTTCTACCGCAGGCAGGAGGACTTCTGGCAGGCGCAGGGGTATGAGAAACTGCCCGCCATGCGCCGCGCCAGTGACATGCTGCTGTGCGGGGAGGACCTGGGCATGGTCCCCGCCTGCGTGCCGGGCGTGCTGAAGGAAACGGGCATCCTGTCGCTGGAGATCCAGCGGATGCCGAAGGCACCGGGCAGCCGGTTTTTCAATCCCGCGGACGCGCCCTACATGAGCGTGGTCAGCCCGTCCACCCACGACATGCCGACGCTGCGCGAGTGGTGGACGGAGGACCGGGAGGCGACGAAGGATTTCTCATGGGAGATGTTCGGCATCGCGTCACCACCGGAGGATCTGGATGGGGGGATGGCGGCCCGGATCATCGGCCAGCACCTGCACTCGCCCGCCATGTGGGCGGTCTTTCCGCTGCAGGACCTGCTGGCGATGGATGAGACGCTGCGCCACCCGGACGCCGCATCGGAGAGGATCAACGTGCCCGCCATCATGCCCTACTACTGGCGCTACCGCATGCACCTGGAGGTGGAGGCGCTGGCGGCGGCGGAGGGTTTCAACACGCGGCTGGGCGGGCTGGTGAGGGAGTCCGGCAGATGACCGGCGTGCGGCTCAGGCAGTGGCAGGACGGCGATCTGGAACGGTTCGCGGAAATGAACGCGGACCCGGAGGTGATGCGTTGGTTCCTGAAATCCTCCTCCGCCGCAGAATCGGAGGCGATGATGGAGCGTTTCCGCGCGGACATCGGCCGGCGGGGATGGGGAGTGTGGGCGGTGGAGGTGGACGGGGAATTCGCCGGGTTCACCGGGCTTTACGAGCCGACCTTCACGGCGGCGTTCACCCCCTGCGTGGAGATCGCCTGGCGCTTCCGTCCGGAATATTGGGGCCGGGGAATCGCCTTTGCGGCGGCCCGGCAGGCGGAGGATTTCGCGTTCGGAGAGCTGGGGTTGGCGGAACTCGTCTCCTTCACGACGGAGGGCAACCTGCGGTCCAGGCGGCTGATGGAGCGGCTGGGATTCGTGCGGAATCCGGCGGAGGATTTCCCGCATCCGCAGGTCCCGGCGGACCACCCGCTGGTCAGGCACGTGCTTTACCGGAAGGAGGGTCCGGGAACCGGCCGGGATGAATCCCAGTCCTAGCGGGGATTGGAATAAATCACGAGGGATGCCTTGACCGGTCCGGGGGGGAGATCCTAGTTTTCGCGCGGTTCGCTGCCCGCCGCAGCCAGTTTTTTTCCCCGCGCCATGAACATCCACGAATACCAGGCCAAAGAGCTTTTCGACCGTTTCTCCGTTCCAAGCCCCATCGGTGCGGTCGCCTCCACGCCGGAGGAAGCTGCGGAAGCCGCCAGGAAATTCGCCGGCGCGAAGCTGGTCATCAAGGCGCAGGTCCACGCGGGCGGACGCGGCAAGGGTCATTTCAAGAACGGCTTCCAGGGCGGTGTCCACCTCATCGACTCCCCGGAGCAGGCGGCGGAATTCGCCGGCAAGATGCTCAACGAAACGCTGGTGACCATCCAGACCGGTGATGCCGGAAAGCTGGTCCGCAAGGTGATGGTGGCGGAAGCCGTGGACATCACCCACGAATACTACCTGGCCATCCTCATGGACCGCGCCACCTCCCGTCCGGTCATCGTGGCTTCCACGGAAGGCGGCATGAGCATCGAGGACGTGGCGCACAACACCCCGGAGAAGATCATCCGCCAGTTCGTGCACCCCATCCTCGGCCTGCAGGGCTATGAGGTGCGGAAGCTGACCGCCGCGCTCGGCCTTTCCGGAGACCTCGCCAAGCAGTTCGGCAAGCTCCTTTCCAACCTCTACAAGCTCTTTGTCTCGCTCGACTGCGCGATGGTCGAGATCAACCCGCTGGTCACCACTCCGGATGGCCGCGTGCTGGCGCTGGACGCGAAGTTCGGCTTCGACGACAACGCCCTGTTCCGCCACCCGGAGATCGTCGCCATGCGCGACAAGGACGAGGAGGATCCACGCGAAGTGGCCGCCTCCGAGTATGACCTGAACTACATCGGACTGGACGGAAACATCGCCTGTCTGGTCAACGGCGCGGGTCTGGCGATGGCCACCATGGACATCATCAAGCACTACGGTGGTGATCCTGCCAACTTCCTCGACGTGGGCGGCGGCGCTTCCAAGGAGCAGGTCACGGCGGCCTTCAAGATCATCCTCGCCGACCCGAACGTGAAGGGCATCTTCATCAACATCTTCGGCGGCATCATGGACTGCAACGTCATCGCCGAAGGCGTCATCGCCGCCGCGAAGGAAACCGGTCTGCCGATCCCGCTGGTGGTCCGCCTGGAAGGCAACAACGTCGAGGCGGGCAAGGCCACCCTCGCCGCCTCCGGCCTCAACATCACCTCCGCCGACACCATGGCGGACGGCGCGGAGAAGATCGTCGCCGCGGTCGCCTGATCCGCAGAACCCTCCACCCCACCACGACCATGTCAGGCATCGGCATCAAGGAACTCGCATTCGTTGGTTATTCGGTGAACGACATCGCCGAGTCCCGCCGCTTCTACGGTGAGATCCTCGGCCTGCCGGAAGGCATGGTTTTCGACCACGAGGGCGAAGTCGGCTGGGTGGAGTACAGCGTGCCCGGTGGCGGCACGCTCGCCATCACGAAGGCGAACGACCAGTGGCAACCCAGCGAGCATGGCGGCGGCGCCTGCTTCGAGGTGGAAGACCTCGACGCCGCTGTCTCGAAAATGGAAGCCGCGGGCGTCAAGATCGCCATGCCCATCCAGGATTTCCCGATCTGCCGCATGGCCCTGATTTCGGACCCGTCCGGCAACACCATCGCCATCCACCAGAAGAAGACGAACCATCCCGAGGGTTCGCACTGAAACTTTCCAACACGCATCTCCCACTCCCGCCATGTCCATCCTCATCGACGAAAACACCAAGGTCCTGGTCCAGGGCATCACCGGCAGCTTCGGCGCCCGCCACGCGCAACTTTCCCTGGCCTATGGCACGAAGCTGGTCGCGGGCGTGACCCCCGGCAAGGGCGGGCAGAAGTTCGAGAACGTGGTGCCGATCTTTGACACCGTCTCCCAGGCCGTGCAGGAAACCGGAGCGACCGCCTCCGCCATCTTCGTCCCGCCGCCATTCGCCGCGGACGCCATCCTGGAGGCGAACGACGCCGGTGTGGACCTCATCGTCTGCATCACCGAGGGCATCCCGGTCATGGACATGATGCGCGTGAAGGAAGCCATGCGCGGCTCGAAGTCCCGCCTCATCGGCCCGAACTGCCCCGGCCTGGTCACCCCCGGCTACGGTGAGAAATCCCACGGTGGCTGCCGCATCGGCATCACCCCCAGCCAGATCTGCAAGCGCGGCAACGTCGGCGTGGTTTCCCGCTCCGGCACCCTCACCTATGAGGCCGTGTTCCAGCTCACCCAGCTCGGCTATGGCCAGAGCACGCTCGTCGGCATCGGCGGCGACCCTATCAACGGCACCTCCCACCTCGACGTGCTGGAAATGTTCAACAACGACCCGGAGACCGAGGCCATCATCCTCATCGGTGAGATCGGCGGCAACGCCGAGGTCGAGGCCGCCCGCTGGGCGAAGGACAACTGCAAGAAGCCCATCGCCGGATTCATCGCCGGAGCGACCGCACCTCCCGGACGCCGCATGGGCCACGCCGGCGCCATCGTCGGTGGTGAAGAGGACACCGCGCAGGCGAAGAAGCGCATCCTGGCCGAGTGCGGCATCGCCGTGGCGGAAACGCCGAGCGTGATGGCCAGCACCCTGCTCGAGCGCTGGGGCAAGTAAGTTCCGCATCACGCACATCACTTCCGGCCGGTCCATGGAAACGTGGACCGGTCTTTTTTTAAGTGGGCTGAACGGATGGGATGTGAGATTGATCGACGTCGGTTATGATTTCCCCCTCCCGTTGGCTGCCATTGTTTGTCATCGCCGTTGCGGCCATCTTGCTGGCACCCGCCAGCATGGCGGATCTGGTGATCAGGAACACGGCGGGGGAGGTGATCACCTCCTTGGATGCGGGATCGACCATCAAGGACGATCCCCGGTCCATCGAAATACGTATTGAGAATACCGGCACGACCCCCGTGGGAAATCTTGTTTCGTTCACCGGACCGGCGGCGGGGGACTTCAGCATCGGAGGTATCTATGGGACCTCCATCCCGGCGAAGGCATCAGTGACCGCGTATGTGTATTTCAAACCGCAGGCTCTCGGCTTGAGGATGGCACGGCTTTCCGTGGGATCTTCCGATCCTGGTTCCACCAATGTGTTCCTGGATCTTGCGGGTACGGGTAGTACGGTTTTTGAACCCATTTTCGTGTATCCTGACAGTGAAGCCGTCCATGTCAGCTTCAACGCACAGGGCTATTCGATAGGTAAGGTGACCATCAATTTCCCTCCCGACCCGCACAGGGATCTTCTGATCGCCAGGATTTTCAGCGGGATGTTCACCAACCACTTTGATCCGGTCAGGGTGAGGTACCAGGACAGAATCTACCTTTATGAGCTGGCTTACCGCCAGCATTTATCGGGCAGGTACACTTGGGTGCTTGCGTTATCCTCCGTGACGGGTCAGCAGGATACCTCCTTCAATCATCCGCTCAACACCGGGGGAGGGACAGTGGCTGTCCAACCTGACGGCAGGTTGATTGTAACCGGAGGCTTCCTGAATCCGGGCGGAACGGGAAACCAACGGATCGCCCGATTGCATCCGGATGGGTCCATCGACACGACATTTGTGGCCGCTGCAGATGGGATTGCCGCCTGCGTTTTTCTCCAGGAGGACGGAAAAATTCTGATGGCGGGGCCATTTTCCAAGGTGAACGGGGTGGTCAGGTCAGGCTTGGCGCGCCTCCATCCGGACGGTTCGCTGGATGAGGGGTTCGTTCCTCCCGTGGATGTTCAAGTGGCCCGGGTCCTGGGCATGAAGGATGGGAAAATCCTCGCCGGGGGGCCTTCCCCTGTATCCGGAGGCAACGGTTCCGGGCTTCTCCTGCTGCATCCGGACGGATCGGTGGACCATTCGTTCGATGCCGGTATCACCAGTTCGACTGCCATCTACAGCTTGGCGGAGGAAGCGGACGGTGGAGTTTTGGTCGGCGGCGTCATGACGATTGGGGACACCGCGCGTTACCTGTGCCGTCTCCACCCGGATGGCTCTCTGGACACCGGTTTTCAAGGAAGCACCAACGCGAATGTTTCGGCGATCATCGTCCAGCCGGACGGGAAGCTGCTGATTGCCGGTGGGTTCAACTTGGTGAACGGACGAGCGCAAGCCAAGGGAGTGGCAAGATTACATCCGGACGGTTCGCTGGATGAGGCTTTCGTGCCCGGTCCGCTTGGTTTGGTTTGGATACACTGCATTCTTCTCCAAGCCGATGGCAGGATTCTGATAGGTGGTACTGCCAGCAATGACCTCCGTTGGGGCTCATCGCGCCTCACCCGTATGGAGGCTGATGGAGCGGATGATGTGACATTCGCCGCACCTACGATGCATCTCCAGGTGACTGGTCTCTCCATGGGTGCCGACGGTTCCGTGTTCGTCAACGGGTCATTTGGACCTGGTAATGGACTCCTCAAGCTCCGCAATCATCCCGGGGTTTCGGACCTCCTCCCTGCGGGAAGTGGGGGCCTGAAATGGACCCGGACTGGAGCGGTTCCCGAGCTGCAGGCGGTGGTATTTGAAAACTCCGCCGATGGGGGAGTGACGTGGAGCAGACTGGGAGAAGGAAGCCGTGTTGCGGATGGATGGGTTCTGGATGGCGGTCTTTCTCCCGGAACTGGATTTCTCCGGGCGAGGGGAGTGGGGCTTGCTTCAAACCGGGGCTACGCTGCGATCCGGGAGACGATCATCCACGGGCGGAATCTGACGGCTCTGGAAACGTGGAGGCAGGTGCAGCTCGGATCACCCCTGAACGAGGGAGTGAGTGCGGATGGTTTCGATCATGATCGGGATGGCATCAGCAACCTCCTCGAGTATGCCTTTGCCCTGAATCCCAAGCTGCCGGACGCGCACCTGTTCCCGGTCTGGCAGAAGACAGAGGATGGCTATGAGCTCATCTTTCCGAAATACCTGACCGTTGGGGGCATCACCTATCACCCGGAGTGGTCGGAAACCATGCGCGCGGACGACTGGCATCCCGGGGAGACTGTCGGTGATGGGACCCGGAATATCTTCCGGATTCCTTTCGGGCCGGAGGATCGGAAATTTTTCCGGCTGAGGGTGGAGAATCCGTGATGATGTTGAAACGCCGAGCGTGATGGCCAGCACGCTGCTCGAGCGTTGGGGCAAGTAAGTTTTTCCATAGCGCAAGGTTTGCGGCCGGTTCGTGGGAAACTCCGTGGAGTTCCCGTGAACCGGCCTTTTTATGTGGGCTGCACGGATGATATGTGACATGGATCGACGCTCGCCGTTCCAGTTATGACTTTTCGATCCCATTGGTTTCCATTGTTCGTCTTGGCCTCTGCGGTCATCGCTGTGGCCCCCGTCAGCATGGCTGACCTGGTGGTGAAGAATAGCGCAGGAGATGTGGTGACCTCATGGGCTGCGGGAGAGACCGCCATCATCGATCCCAGGTTCATCGACATCCGCATCGAGAATACCGGCACTGTGGCGGTTGGAGGACTGTCCGCGACAGCGGAGGGCACGGCAGCGGTGGATTTCTCCGTCACCAACCTTTCCGCGACAACCATTCCCGCGTCTTCGTCTGTGACCGCGCGGATCAGGTTCGCCCCGCAGGAACTCGGATCCCGGCAGGCGGTCCTGCGGATTTCCTCATCCGCTCCCAGCGTCCAAGAGACTACGCTGGATCTCAGCGGCACCGGCAGCATGACGTTCTCACCGATTGTGAACGATCCTTCGGGGATACAGAGCGTGGGTCCGGGGCCTTCCGGCCGGGTCTATGACTTTGGCATCATGACGCTGAACTTTCTGCCGACGGATCAGGCCATCACTTACCAAATGTCGCCGGAATTCAGCACGAATGTCAGTGCTGGGGGGATTGTATATGGCAATTATCAGGGAGCGCTTTTCCCCTACCGTGCCTCCTTCCAGCAAGGGCCACCTCCGGCCCGGATCTCCACCATGACGCTTTCCATGGCAATGGGAACCGCGTTCGCGGATTTCGACGCGAGGCTGGATGGCAGCGGGGGAACGGTTGCAATCCAGGGGGATGGAAAAGTGATCGTGACCGGGAGATTCAGCATGGTAGGTGTTCATCGTAGGGAGCGGATCGTCCGGTTGAATGCGGATGGCTCTGTCGATCCCAGTTTCCTCTGCTCCTTGGATGACGTCGCGGACTCCGTCGCAGTCGATCCGTCTGGCAGAATCCTCATCTGCGGCTATTTCGAGACGGTCAACGGCATCCCCATGCCGGGTCTGGCGCGTCTGAATGTGGATGGTTCATTGGACTCCTCGTTTGCCCCCATCTCCGGCTTCAGCCACGGTTTGCGTGTCGTGTCGCTGCCGGATGGGAAAGTCCTCATCAACCCGGGGATGCTCCGCAGACTGAATGTCGATGGCTCCATCGACGGGACTTTCACGGAAACTCCCGTGAGCAGTCCGTTCAACAGTTTCGCGGTGCAGGATGACGGGAAAATCGTAGCGAACACCGACCGGGTCAGGCGTTACAACGCGGACGGGACTCTGGATTCCACCTTCACGGCGGATGTGGCATCCGTCACGGCCATCGCCATCCAGAATGACGGAAAGATCATCGTCGGCGGCCACTTCGACGTGGTGGGCGGTGTGGCGCGGAAACGGGTGGCGCGGTTGAATGCGGATGGCACCCTCGATTCCGGTTTCGCAGGTGCCGCCTTTGCGGCAAGTGAGGCCGTGTCCTGCGTCGCGGTGCAGGAAGACGGCGGCGTCATCATCAGCGGCACATTCATCAGCATTGACGGAGCGGCCCGTCCCTGTGTGGCCAGGCTGAATCCGGATGGCACCCTGGACCGGGGCTTCGCTCCTGCTGGCAGCGGCAACGTGATCACGGGAATGTCACTGGCTGCGGATGGATCGGTTTTCGTAGCGGGACAATTTCAGTCGATCGGCAGCGAGAGCCGGAGGGGGTTCGCGAAGCTCCGGAACCGGTCGTGCGTCGCGGAGTTCGGCATCGAGGGAGGCAACACGTTGCGGTGGAGGCGTAGTGGATCCGCTCCCGCTCTCTCTGCGGTTACATTTTCGGTTTCCACCGACAGCGGCCATAGCTGGACGGTGCTGGGTTCCCCTGAACGGTCCGGGGACAGTTGGATTCTCGGTCCGGTGTCCCTGCCTTCCCATGGCTTCGTGCGTGCCAGTGGTGGCAGCGTCCTTTCCAGCCGGGGCTTCGGCCTGATCCGGGAGAGCAAGCTGTTCGGCCGTGGCCCCACCGCCGTGGAGGAGTGGCGGACCGCCAACTTCGGTGCACCCCTGAACGAGGGGAGCGGCGCGGATTCCCAGGACTTCGACAGGGACGGCCACCGGAATCTGGTGGAGTACGCCTTCGCTTCCGATCCCAAAACCGCAGGTCTGCCGGCCTATCCTTCATGGCAGGCAGCCGGGTCCGCCTACGGCATCAGTTTCACGAAACCGGCTGCTGTCACCGGCATCACCTACTCCGCGGAGTGGTCGGAGACGATGGGTGGGGACGACTGGCATCCTGCGGAGGACCTGAGCGTGGGGGATGCGAAGTCGTTCCGCGTGCCGGTGGGGACGGAGGAACGGAAGTTCTTCCGGCTGAAGGTGGCGAATCCGTAAGATCCGGCGGCGGAAGGGGGTATGTGGGCACGATGAAAACCCATAGCCTCCTCTGCCTGGCCGCCGCGTGCGCGGCAATGGTCTGCCCCGCTGCCGCCGCATTTTCCGTGAAGGACTCTCCGGCGGAGGGCCATCTGGATATCCTGGAGGATGGCCGACTGGTGGGCCGCTACATGTATGGCCGGGACAAGTCGTCGAAGAACGTCGATTTCGACACGGCGAAGACCTACCTCCATGTGTTCGACGCGGAGGGGAAGGAGACGATCACAAAGGGACCGGGCGGTGAGCTTCCCCACCACCGTGGCATCTTCATCGGCTGGAACAAGCTGACGGTCGATGGAAAGGCGGACGACCTGTGGCACATGAAGGGCAGCGAACAACTGCACCAGAAGTTCGTGGACGAGAAGGTGGACGACACCGGCGCCAGCGTCACCTCGCTGGTGACGTGGAAGGGGAAATCCGGTGCGACCTTGCTGGAGGAGCGCCGCACGATGACGTTCCGCAAGGCTGCGGCTCCCGCCTACCTGCTGGTGGATTTCAGCTCGACGCTCACGGCGGTTGCTGGCGAGGCGAAACTGGAGGGAGATCCGGAACACGCGGGCCTGCAGTTCCGCCCGGCGAATGAGGTGGACCGTGCGAAGACGCGCTTCCTTTTCCCGAAGGCGGACGCCGTGCCGATGAAGGACCTGGACTACCCGTGGGTGGTGGAGTCCTACGTCCTGCGCGGGAAGACCTACAACGTCGCCTTTCTGAATCATCCGGAGAACCCCACGGGCACGCGCTTCTCCGCCTACCGGGACTACGGCCGGTTCGGTGCGTTTTACAAAACCGCCGTGCAGAAGGAATCCCCGCTCACCCTGAAGGTCCGCTTCGTGGTCGGTGAAGGCCAGCTCCCCGAGGCCGCCTGGGTGCAGGAGCAGGCGAATGCTTTCACCGGAAAGTCCGATCCGGTGCCGGCGACGACGTTGACCGAGTCCAAGGCGAAAGCCGCCCCCGCGCCGAAGAAGTGAGGATGGAGCGCGGACTTCAGGCCGCCCCGGAGAATCCGGCTCGCTGTCTTTGGGAGCCGGAGAAGCACATCCGGATGATGACCGTAGCGGCGTGGCTGCGCCACGACGGCGGGGAGAGCACACCTTCCTCCCTGCGGGGCCGCATGGGGAACAAACCGCGCGAGGTCATCAGGAAACCGGAATCGCGGGATGATGGAGATCCACCCCGCCTGACGGTTTGGAAAACCGTCCCTGCCAAAAGAATACCGTCGGCCGCACCCTCCCGATCCGAATGGCGCAGCCATTGCGCTACGCCGCGTTGGCATGACTGGGACCGCGGGATTCATCCCGCCCCGGAGAATCGGATCTTTGCGAAGCCAGGCGGACTGAAGTCCGCGCTCCGTTGGGATCTACGTTTTGCGCGGCGGGTGAGCGGAATTGCGTGATATGATCGGGCGGATCTCCCGGTGTGTGGTGGATGATAAGGAATCAATGTTGTTTCCCAACGAAGCTGGATCTTGGCCCGTTGTATGCTACCGATGCAGCGCGCCGTGGAGTTATTCGCATTGAACCACTTGCCACCACGGCGGGTTCCGGAACATGAAGCGTTTGCGTGTCCTCAAACTCGGCTGGGAATTTCCACCTCTGATCAACGGCGGCCTCGGGGTTGCCTGCCTGGGTTTATCCAAGGCGCTTTCGAAGCACGTTGATCTGACGGTGATCGTGCCGAAGGCCGCTCCGGACGCCTCCTTCGACGGTTTCGATCTGCGGGGTCTGAACCAGCTTTCGATCGACCAGCTCAAGACGGTGGAGGGGAAATACCGCTACGAGAGCTTCGCCCAGGTGCGCAATGTGCCGATCTTCCTGGACCCCTACTCGACGGAGGAACAGACGACTGCGGTGCTCGACCGCACGCCGGAAGGGGAGATCACGTTTTCAGAGACCACGCGTCATCAGCTCGACTCATTCAAGCTCGGTGAGCTGTATGGGCCGGACCTGGGCAACAAGGTGGTGGAGTTCTCCAAGGTGGCGGCGAAGCTCGCGCTGCTGGAGGACTTCGACGTCATCCACGCGCATGACTGGATGACCTTCCTGGCCGGGGTGGAGGTGAAGAAGGCCACCGGAAAGCCGCTGGTGGTGCATCTCCACGCGTCCCAGTACGACCGCGCCGGTGCGGATGCGCGCGGGTGGATCTACGACATCGAGAAATACGGGATGGAGCAGGCGGACCGCGTCATCCCCGTGAGCGGATATACGGGAGACATCGTAGTCGGGCACTATGGCATCGATCCGGCGAAGGTCCGGCCGGTCCATAACGGGGCGGATCCGGTGGATGTCTTCGTCACGAAGAAAAAGTTCCCGGAGAAGCTGGTCCTGTTCCTGGGGCGGCTGACGGCGCAGAAGGGACCGGAGTTCTTCCTGGAGATCGCGACGAAGGTGCTGGAGAAAAACCGGGACGTCCGCTTCGTGGTCGCGGGCACGGGGGAGAAGCTCAGGCCGCTGATCGAGACCGGCGCGTTCCGCGGTCTCGGCGGGCATTTCCATTTCACCGGATTCCTGAACAAGGAGAAGGTCAACGACCTGTTGTCCATGACGGATGTCTATTGCATGCCGTCCGTGTCGGAGCCGTTCGGGCTGTCCGCGCTGGAGGCCGCGCAGTTCGGCATCCCGGCGGTGATCTCGAAGCAATCCGGCGTCGCGGAGGTGCTCCAGGGCGCGTTGGTGGCTGACTTCTGGGATGTGGAGCTGATGGCGAAACACATCAACGACCTCCTCACCGACGATGAAATGAGGGAGCGCGTGGTGGAGCAGGCAAAGCAGGACATCGCCGCCTCCACGTGGGACGCCGCCGCCTCGAAGGTGGTCGATATTTACCGTGAGGTGACGACGTAAAGTGATGAGAGAGATGTTCCAGAAGAATTCCCGGCTGGCTGCCCGCGGCCGGTGTTCACCCGAAAACCATGCCTGACGTCTGCCTCTATTTCCAAGTCCACCAGCCGAACCGGCTGGTGCCGTACGATTTTTTCCGCATCGGGGAACACGCGCTGTATGAGGATGACGGGCTGAACGCCTCCATCCTGAACAAGGTCGCGGAGAAGTGCTATCTCCCGGCGAACCGCATGTTCAAAAGGCTGATCGAGGAAAGCGAAGGACGCTTCCGCATGGCCATGTCGATCAGCGGAACGGTCATCGAGCAGTTGGAGCAGTACCGGCCGGATGTCCTGGAGTCGTTCCAGGAACTGGTGGCGACGGGCGGGGTGGAGATCCTTGCGGAGACGTATTACCACTCGCTCGCTTTCGTGCATTCGAACAGGGAGTTCGAGCGGCAGGTGGAGATGCACCTGGACAAGATTGGTGACGTGTTCGCGGTGAGGCCGCGGGTTTTCCGGAACACGGAGCTGATCTACAACAACGCCATCGCCGCGAAGGTGGAGACCATGGGCTTCGACGGCGTGATCGCGGAAGGCGTGGAGTGGACGCTCAACGGGCAGTCGCCGAATTTCCTCTACCGCGCGCCCACCACGGCGCGGGTGAAGACGCTGCTCCGCAACACGGGGCTTTCGGACGATCTTGGCTTCCGTTTTTCCGACAAGAGCTGGAAGGACTATCCGCTGACTCCGGAGAAGTTCGCGCAGTGGGTGATGGAATCGCCGGGGGATGTGGTGAACCTGTTCCTGGACTACGAGTCGATCGGCGAGCATCAGTGGGAGGAGACGGGTATCTTCGACTTCTGGGAGAAGCTGCCGGAGGCGGTCATCGAGGCGGGCGCGCAGTTCGTGACGCCGATGGAAGCGGTGGAGTTCTACCGCGCGTCGCGTGAGTATGACTGCCACTTCATCACCTCATGGGCGGATGCCGAACGGGATCTCTCCGCCTGGATGGGTAACATCCTGCAGCAGGAGGCCATCGCGAAGGTGCACCGTCTGGAGCAGGAGATCCTGGCGGTGAAGGATCCGGACCTCACCCATACCTGGGCGAAGATGCAGACGTCCGACCACTTCTACTGGATGTCCACGAAGGGCGGCACGGACGGGAATGTGCATTCGTATTTCAGCCCGTATGCGGGGCCATACGATGGCTACATCTACTTCATGAACGTGCTGGCGGACCTCCAGATCCGCCTGCGGCGGGCGCAGGAGAAGATGGGCATGCGGTCGATCCCGAAGCCGCTGTGATGGGGTGGAGTGGAGCGCGGACTTCATCCAGCTTGGCTTCGCAAAGACAGGATTCTCCGGGGCGGGATAAATCCCGCGGTCCCAGTGATGCCTTGGTTCCACGCCGCTACTTCTTCCACGTCGCGGTGACGGGATGGGCGTAGTCCTGCCAGAGCCGTTCGATCAGTTCCGCGTCAGCCTCCCCGTCGAAGATGATGAAACGGTAGCGGGAGTGGTAGGATTCACCCGGCTTGATGGACATGCCTTCTTTCGTCTGCGGCGCGAAGCTGATGAACGGCTCGTTCGGATGGATGCGGACCGGCTGTGGTGCGCGGAAGTTGTCCGGATGGGAGAGGATGGCGAGGCCGGCGGTTCCTCCTTCCGCAGCCTCTCCGCTCATGGCGATCCAGTGGGCGGGCTGGCTGTTGGCCTTGTTGCGGTCGGTGATGTTCGCGGAGGTGACAAAGCGTGCGGCATCCTTTCCGTTCCATCCTTCCAGTCCGCGGATGCCGATGCCGCCGTAGTGGTAGATGGGAAGGTCCAGCGGCTTGTCCCCGGTGGTGGTCTGGATGCTGTCCAGGTCGATGATGTGGTAGGTGGCTCCGGTGTCGTAGGTCCTGACGGTCCATGTTTCATCCAGCACATCGACCGGCGGGCCGCTGGTGAGATCGGTGAACTTCTGGAGGGCGGTCAGACCCGTCTCGACCGGACCGCTCCAGCTCTTGCCGAGTGAGACGAAATCGACCTTTCCCTTGCCTTGTCCCATGTTCCAGAAATCCGGCTCCCGTCCATCGAAGCGGGTCTTCGTCCACGCGGTCCAGATCCCGTGGTGGTGGAGGTGGTTGAGCGCGTAGTCATCCGTGACGATCTTTCCGGAAGGAGTCCTCAGCGGGTGGAGATAGCCGCCTCGCAGGAACTTGGGATCGAGATTCTCCCGTGGGGATGTGCGGGCGGTGGTCTGGTAGGCGGCCACATTCTTTCCCCGGACGCTGAGCTGGATGCGGTCATCCTCCTTTGCTGCCACCGCTTTGTTTGGGAAGTTTTCCCCCTCCACCATGGACAATTCCAGCTTCTGGTGAGCCCCCAATGCAGGTAGTATGAACGTGATTTTTCCGTCACTCCCGGACTGGTAAGGGAGCCGGATTCTTCCATCATCCGACTGTAGCACACCACCGGTCCCTCCGGCGGAAGCGGCTGGCCGGTGCAGCGTCACGATACTTGCCCTGCGGGCGAAATCCCCGGTATCGATCTCCAGTTTATGGGCGTACACCGGTTGCACGGAGAGCACCAGCGCGAGAGCGGGAAGGGCGGGGAACACGGGTTTCATTTCCGTCACTGCAACCGATTCCACCGGTGCAGGTCAACGGAGAAGCGTTGCGGGGGTTGCGGGCTGGCGTGAATGTTGCTAGGAGTCCGGCATGGGATCGCATGCTCAGGATCAAGGTGTCAGCAGTGGAGGTGAGGGATGAGTCTGAATGAACGGGATGAGGCGCTGGATACCCACTTCAAGGCGCTGAAGGTGAACCTGGACCCGCGCTGGTATGGAACCTTCGCGGAGATCGGTGCGGGGCAGGAGGTGGTGCGGTGGTTTTTCCGCGTGGGTGGCGCGGCAGGCACGGTGGCGAAGAGCATGTCCGCCTATGACATGGTGGTCAGCGACGCCATCTATGGCGGCAGCGAGCGCTATGTTTCCAAAGGCCGGGTGCAGGCGATGCTGGACCTGGAGTTCGGCCTGAACCTGGAGCGCCTGAGCGAGAAGCGCGGCGACTCCACCGCTTTCTTCGCCTTCGCGGACACGGTGGTGGCCCGCAGTTTCAAGGGCGGCAACGAATGCCACGGATGGATGGGCGTGAAGTTCCAGTCCCGCCCGAATGACGAGGCGAGCCAGATCCTGATCCACGTGCGGATGCTCGACACGGAGGCCGCGCTGCAACAGGAAGCCCTGGGCGTGGTGGGTGTGAACCTGCTCTACGGCGCGTTTTTCCTCCACCATGAGCCGGAGAAGCTGGTGGAAAGCCTGCTGGACCAACTGACCACGGGCCGGATCGAGATCGACGTCATCGAGTTCCGGGGCATCGAGTTCCGTGCGGTGGACAACCGGCTCATCGCGCTGAAGCTGGTGCAACTGGGACTCAGCGGCGCCGCCATGTTCGACCCCAGCGGCCAGGTGCTGCAACCGTCCGAGGTGCTCTACAAGAAGGCCGTGCTGGTGGAACGCGGCAGCTTCCGCCCGCCGACGAACGTGAATGTGGACATGCTGCAGTGTGCGCTGGAGAAGTTCAGCAAGGAACCGCAGGTGGTGGGAAAGACCATCCTGCCCATCTATGAGCTGACGATGCGCAACCTGCTGGCGGGCGGGGATGACGTGGACCGCCGGGATTTCCTCGCACGGGCCGACCTGCTGGCCGCCTGCGGGATGACGGTGCTCATTTCCGACTATTTCGAATACTACCGTCTCGCCGCCTATCTGGCGTGGCGGACGAAGGAACGCATCGGCATCGTGATGGGGGTGCCCAGCATGGTGGAGCTGTTCGAGGAGAAATACTATACGCAGCTCCCCGGCGGCATCCTGGAATCGTTCGGCAGGTTGTTCAAAAACGAGCTGAAGCTCTACGTCTATCCCTTGTTCGACCAGATGCTGGGCAAGCTGACCACCGTGGAGGATCTGCTGGTGGCTCCGGAACTGCGGAAACTCTACGGCTACCTCCAGGACCGCGGGAGCTTCGTGGCGCTGGACAACTACAATGAGGCGTATCTGAAAATCTTCTCCCGCGACGTGCTGAAGAAAATCGCCAGCGGGGATGACGAGTGGGAAAGCATGGTCCCGGTGGAGGTGGCCGCGATGATCAAGCGGCGCGGATTCTTCAGTTACAAGCCTTGAGCTTTCCCCCGCGGATGGGGATGCTCGGCCCATGAACCGGAGGAATTTTCCATGGATTGTCGTCGGGATGATGTTCGCGGGCGGCGCGTTCGCGGATGAGGTCGCCTTTGTCCGTGCGGAGCCTTCGGCCTCCATCCAGTCCGGGGCGGTGGCGGAGGCCAGCGGGCTGGCGGTATCATCGCGTGACGCCGGTTTCATGTGGATCGTCAACGACAGCGGGGCGCAGGCTGACCTGCACCTGTTCGGGAAAGATGGCGTGGACCATGGCCAGGTGAGGGTGGAGGGAGCGGTGAATGTGGATTGGGAGGACCTCTCGTCGTTCGAACTGGACGGGAAGCCCTACCTGCTCATCGCGGACAGCGGGGACAACCTGTCCCGGCGGAATGACTGCGTGTTGTATGTGGTGGAGGAGCCCGCTTTGCCAAAGGAGGGGGAAAAACTCTCCGGCACCGTGAAGGTGGCGTGGAAGATCCCGTTCAGCTTCGAGGACGGGCCGAGGGATTGCGAATCCGTCGCCGTGGACGCGCGGGTGGGAAAGGTCATCCTCGTCAGCAAGCGGACGAAGCCGCCCGTGGTGTATGAGATGCCGCTGCGCCCGAAAGACGGTGTGGTGGTGGCGAAGCGGTTGGGGGAAACGACGGTGGCTCCGCCAAAGGGCGTGCCGATGCTCCCTTACATCGCCCAGCCGACCGGGATGGATCTGGCGCGTGATGGATCCATGGGGGTGCTGGTCAGCTACTACGGCGTGTTCCTTTTCCCGCGGAGCGGAAAGGAAAGCTGGGGTGAGGCCTTCGCGAAGGCACCGGTGATCCTATCCCCGCATGGCATGGCGCAGGCGGAGTCCGTGGCGTTTTCCCGGGATGGGAAGACCCTGACCCTGGTCTCGGAGAGAGGGGACAAGAGGATCGTGGAATACCGGAGGTGAGAAAAGGGGCGGCACTCTTGTCGCACGGTGGCATTGGCGAAATACGGCACGGAGGGGAACTGGATGGCTTGCAAGATGGGTTCGCTCATTGCAGCCGGTGGACAGGAAGGGCATCAGCGGACATTGCGGCTCCGCCGAAATGTCCGCCCTTCCTTACTCGAGGAATTTGGAGATGGTTTCCTGCGCGTGCTTCAGGTTCGCGGCGGGGTCCTGTTTGTCAGCCTTTTCCAGTTCGCCCGCGTATTCGAAGTGCTCGGCGTAGAGCTTGCCGCCGTCATCGTCCTCGTCACGGAGGGTGAATGTGGCGCGGTCCGCCATTGTCTTCGTCCAGGTGTCCCGCACGTCCTTCCAGTAGGCGTTGGTCTTCTCCCAGTATTTGTTGAAGGCGGGGGCCAGCTCCGGCTTGGTGATCTCCTCGTAGCGGTTCACCCCCAGCTCGGCGCCCAGGTAGGTGCGCTTGCCGTCCGGGTCCACCTGCAGCTTGCGGTTGTTCTGGAGGTGCACCCAGCCGTTGGGGGTGATGGTGATTTCATGGAAGCCCTCCAGCACGTTGTAGTCCTTCCGCACGGAGTGTTCGCGGCGGGGCAGGGGGCGCGGGCAGTTGTCGCTCTGCCAACTGTGCAGCACGCCATCGTGGGTCCAGCCGCCCATCACCTCGTAGCGCGGGGAGTCGTCCACCTGATAGACCGCCTGTGACCAACGGCCCTCCGGGCGGGCGGCGGCGGTCTTTTTCCACGTCCTGTTGCCGGTGAACTCCTGCAGCTCTTTGTCCTGCCAGGTCCAGTCCTGCCGCCAGTGTTTCATCACGTGCGGTCCCTGTTCCTTGCCGTCCTTGTCCTTGAAATACATCACCAGCGAGTGCTGGAGGCTGATGAACTCACCCCTATCCTCCAGCACCATCACGTGCTCCGTGGCCCATGAAAAATAAGGGCGCATCGGTTTGAACTCCTCTTTGAAGCCGAGCGATTCGATGAAGTCGAAGCCCACGCGGTAGTTCCCCGCCATGGCCAGGATGGCCCGCCGGTCCTGCTCGAACTTGGAAAGGCCCGGCTCATTGAGCTTCTTCCAGGCGTCCTTCGCGCCGGGGGCCAGCGTGACGTCCGCTCCCTTCGAGGTGCCGCCGCGGGGCACCATTTCCTTCCACTCGATGAAAGGCCAGGCGAAGACATGGCCGGTGGATTTCTCCTCCTTAGGCACCTTCGTCGCGGCTTCGTCGGTGGCAGCCTCTTCGGCCTTTTCTTTGGCGGAGGTCTCCTCCGGAGCCTTTTCGGCTGGAGCTTTGTCCGCGTGGGCGAGGCCTTGGAGCGCCATCAGGGAGGAAAGGAGGATCGGAAGAGGTTTCATGGGCAGGGTTCGAAGGTAACGGGCTGTCACCGTTTCTCAACGGGATTCAGTGACGGGTTCTTGCCGGAAAATGGCGGCGGGTTGCGGGGAGGGTGGTCCCGGCGGCGCTTCGCCGGATCACATCGGCTGCCCGGAGAGCATCATCGGCTCCAGCAGGACACCGAGCAGGAACAGGCCCATGGCGACGAAGGACAGGAAGCATCCCCCGCAGAAAAGCCCCTTCCGCAACCACGGCTTCGGCTCTCCGCGGAACAGGACCGCCCGCAGGTAAAGCTCGGCCAGCGGCCCTCCGAAAAACGCGGCGTTGGCACCCAGCCCGCACAGCAACCCGCTGGTGATGGCGAGCGGGAGTGGCATGGAATCGCGTGAGAAGGCAACCGCCAGCACGCCGATGCCGGGCAGGAGCAACATGCCGTTGTAGAGCAGCCGGAGCTTTTCCCATCCCTTCACCAGCTCTCCGAACGCGGAGAAAGACACCGGATCGGCGGCAGCGGAGGACGCAGGGGTGGCGTAGGGGTTGGCGGGATTCATGTGGGCGGGGAAATCATCAGCCTCCATCACAGGCCCAGCACCTTCGGCGCGCTGGCATTTCCGTAACGGTCGAGCGCGGTGACCGCCACGACATCCGCCCGCTGGGTGGTGATGCCCTTGTGGCCGGCGGGGAAGACGCCCACCACGCGCCATTGGCCGCCACTGCGCGTCTGCACCAGCACCCGGGCCGTGCCGTTGGCCGGCACCCAGCGGATGAAGGTGCCATTTCCGCTCACGGATGAGGCCACGCCCGGCGCGGCGGGCAGCTTGTTGTTGATCCATGGCATCGGCGGCACGGCGGCGGGCTGGGTGTAGGTGCCGGCGAGCCGTGTGGCGATGCCGCCCTGGTTCTTCACCAGCGACTTCGCGCTCCAGTGGATGTGGCCGTTCCAGTTCCGGCCGATGCGGCGGCTGGTGTCGATCTGGCTGGTGATTTCCGATGCCGGGCGGCCCGGATCCTCCGATGAGTTGATGCGGGAGGTGGCGATGCCCGGCCAGACCGGGCGGCTGCCCTGCTGCCGCCACCAGGAAAGGAGGTGGGAGAAACTTTGCTTCCGCGGCTGTTCCCGCCAGTAGAGCTGCGGTGCCAGGTAGTCCACCCAGCCGTTCTTCAGCCATTTCCGGGAGTCACCGGCGAGCTGCTCATAGGAATCAATCCCTGCCTCGATGCCTTCCGGCACACCGGGCCGCCAGATGCCGAACGGACTGATGCCCACGCGCACCCATGGCTTCTGCCGCTTCACCGCCGCATACAGGTTGTTCACGAACGAATCCACGTAGCCGCGCCGTTCCGCCGGGGACTTTCCATCGGCGAAGCGCAGGCCGCCGGACGGGTAGGGATAGAAGTAGTCGTCCAGGTGGACGCCATCGATGTCGTAGCGTTTCACCACATCCATGATCACGTTGAGCGCGCGGGTCCGCGTTTCCGGCAGTGCCGGATCACACCACACCATGGAGCCGAATTTTTTCGTGATGTGTGGCGCGGAACGAGTCACGTGGTTGCCGGACACCGCCTGCGAGGAGCTGGTCAGCGCGCGGAACGGATTGAACCAGGCATGCACCTCGATACCCCTCGCATGCGCCTCTCGGATGGTGAATGCCAGCGGATCGTAGCCGGGATTCGCGCCCATCTTTCCCGTCAGGAAGGACGACCATGGTTCGATGCTGGAAAGGTAGAGGGCATCGCACTGAGGCCGGACCTGGAAGATCACGGCGTTGATCTTCAGGCTGGCGAGGCGGTCCAGCATGTTCCGCATCTCCGCCTGCTGCGCTCCCGCGGACAGGCCCTTCGCGCTGGGCCAGTCGATGTTATGGACCGTGGCGATCCACGCCGCTCGGAACTCACGGGGGAATGGCGGCGGCTTCACATCCACCGGGGCGTAGTTCTGGGCGGAGGAAAAAGCGGCGGTGATGAGGAAAAATACGGCTGCCAGACGGAACATGGGCTGAGTATGGCCTCATTCGCCACCCGGGGCAAGCTGCGGTGGCTGATGGAAAAACCATGCGGCTTCCCGCTGTTGGAAGGGGATGACCACTGATTGCACTGATTTACTGATTCAAGAGGATGATCTGGTATGATCCGGAGACTTTCCGGAAACGGGGCAACCAACGGCAGGGTGATTTCCTTCCCCGATGAATCAACCCCTGGCATGTGCTTTTTAAGCCCAATCAGTAAATCAGTGCAATCAGTGGTCATCCTCACCTTTGCTTCCTGGAAATGTTGGTTTCATCTGTGATGTGGATGGGTTCCCACATGCCGCGCCGGTGAACCCACGGTTATTGCTGTCACTCGGGCCGGACGACCGAAAGATTGCTTGTGGCCGGTTGGTAGGGATGTTCCAAGATCATGAAGATGAACCTTTTCTCCACGACCGCTTTCCTCTCCCTCGCCACGCTTTCCGCCCTCCATGCCGAGTCCGGCCCGGGCTGGATCACCTATGAACCGAAAGGCGACATCAAACAGGGCAAGGAAGTCGTCCTGCTCGCGGGTGATGAGGAATACCGCTCGGAGGAATCCCTGCCCATGCTGGCGAAGATCCTCAGCGAGCGCCACGGCATCAAAGCGACCGTCCTTTTTTCCTACAGCGGTGATGGTGTCATCGACCCGAAAGCGGGCGGCTCGCTCGGCAAGCCGGAGGCTCTGGACTCCGCGGACGTCGTCGTGCTCGGACTGCGTTTCCGCCACTGGCCGGATGATGCCATGAAGAAATTCGAAGGAGCGGTGAACCGCGGTGTCGGCATCGTCGCGCTGCGCACCAGCACCCATGCCTTCAACTTCCCGAAGGACAGCCCGTGGACCACGTGGTCCTGGAACAACCAGGGCGGATTCGGGAAAAAAGTGCTCGGTGAAACCTGGGTGACCCACTGGGGTTCCCATGGCAAGCAGGCCACCCGCGGCGTGGTCGAGGTCGGCGCGGGGAAGAACCCGCTGCTCAACGGAGTGTCCGATGTTTTCGGCGACACCGACGTCTATGAAGCCTACCCGCCGCAGGACGCCACCATCCTGCTCCGCGGTCTGGTGCTGGAGAACATGGAAAAGGACGGGAAGCCGCTGGAGGGTGAGAAAGCCCGCGCCACGGACAAGCAGAAGCAACCCATCAACGATCCGGCGATGCCCGTCGCCTGGAGCCGCGAGGTGAAGAACGAAGCCGGCACCACCAACAAGGTCATGACGACCACCATGGGTTCCGCCAGTGACCTGGTGAACGAAGGGCTCCGCCGCCTCGTCGTGAACTCCGTCCTCTGGGGCCTCGGTGAGTCCGTTCCGGAAAAGGCGGATGTCACCATCGTCGGTGATTTCACCCCGACCAAGTATTCCTTCGACGGATTCAAGAAAGGCGTGAAAGCCGCGGATCTGAAGTGATGGCCGTTCCCGGAACTGATGCGGAGGGCCATGGTTGCCTTCCTGGCAGGAGGTGTTATGCCGGTGGCGTGAAGTTTCTCCCCGGTTTGCTGTCGTTGTTTTTCGTCGCCGGATGCTCCCTGAGGCATCCCATCAATGTTTCCGATGAAACGGATGAGATCCACGTCAACCGCCGGTCGAAGCTGTCGCTGACCACCGTCCAGCAGATCGCCGATGCCCGTGGCGGCAAGGAAGACGGCGAGGTCTGGCATGTGGACCGGCAGAAGGACGACGTCAGGATCCGCAAATCCCGCGACGGATCGAACCCGGACGATGATGTCGAGCTGTGGTTCCGCGACGAGGACGGATCCTGGATGCCGCGATAGGTGGCAGGGACCGCATTCCATGCGGTCAGGAGGGGGCAAGCCGATGCTGCTCCGCCGGTCCCATCCTTGTCGTCCCGCGCCACCCCATCACCTGCGGAGATGCCGCAATCCATGGGGCATCATGGGATAGCCTCCGCCGTCCCCCGCCGGACCGCATGGAATGCGGTCCCTGCCAACGCCGCAGATGGAGCCGTCCTGCAGCTTGGGATCGGCAGGGCTTCCACGCCCTTCCGTTTTCCCGAAATAAAGCGACCTTGGGCGGAGGATTTCCCCGCTGGATATTTCCTTTCGCGGAGGCATCCTTTCCGCCGTGGATCTTTTCTCAAAACCCCGGCCGGAGCCGAAGGCGCTTTCCGTCACGCAGTTGCTGCGGCGGATGAAGAATGTCCTGGAGAGCGGCGTCGGCGAGGTGTGGGTGGAGGGGGAAATCTCGAACTTCAAGAAACAGGCGAGCGGGCATTGGTATTTCTCGCTGAAAGATGACGGCGCGCAGATCCAGTGCGCCATGTTCGGCGCGAAGCGGAAGCCGGGCGCGGAGGTGATGGAGGATGGGGTGAAGATCCGGGCTTTCGCGGAAGCCACCGTTTATGAAGCCCGCGGCACGCTCCAGATCATCGTCCAGAAAGTCGAGAAATCCGGAGCGGGTGACCTCCAGGCACGGTTCGAGGCATTGAAACGCAAACTGGCCGACGAGGGCCTTTTCGATGCCGCCCGGAAGAAGCCGATCCCGAAATTTCCCCGGGTGGTGGGGATCGTCACATCGGACACGGGCGCGGCGATCCGTGACATCCTGAACGTGTTGGGCCGGCGCGCGCCGTGGGTGCAGCCGGTTCTGTTCCCGGTGCGGGTGCAGGGGCGCGGGGCGGAGCGGGAAATCGCGGAGGCGATCAGGAAAATGGGTGAGCCGGAGAAATACGGCTACCCGCGCTGTGATGTGCTCATTGTCGGGCGCGGCGGCGGATCGCTCGAGGACCTGTGGAATTTCAACGAGGAGATCGTCGCCCGGGCGATCGCGGCCTGCCCGCTGTCGGTCATCTCCGCGGTGGGGCATGAGATTGATTTCACCATCGCGGACTTCGTGGCGGACCTGCGTGCGCCCACGCCCAGCGCGGCGGCGGAGCTGGCTGTGCCCGATGGCGCGGAACTGGCGATGAAGCTGGCGCAGGCGCGGCGCAGGCTCGGCCGGATCACGGCGGAGCGGCTGCTTTCCGCGGAGCGGTTCCTGGCGGGGTTGAAACGCGGCGCGCTGAGGCGGGATGGTGAGAGCCTGCTGCGGGAGCCGGTCATGCGGCTGGATGGTCTGCGGACCCGGCTGCGGTCGGCGGCGGTGCAGGGATTGAGGACCGCGGCCATGCGCTACACGGAGGCGAAGAACACCCACCGCACCATCCACCCGGCGAAGGTTCTGGAGCGCAGGCAGGAGAAGCTGGAAATGCTGCGTGCGAGGCTGGAGCGGCTGGGCGGGGACGGCGTCGCGCACCATTCGCGGCGTCTGGATGTCCTGCGTGGCCTGCTGCGCGCGCTGGGACCGGAGTCCGCCTTCCAGCGCGGATTCTCCATCACGCTGGATGAACATGGCGGGGTGATCCGTTCCACGAAGGAAGTGGCGCCCGGCAGCTTGCTGAGAACGAAACTGGCGGATGGCGAAGTGGCCAGCCGCGTGGAGAAATGACTTTCCGAATGATTGAAATGAGATCGCTTTTGAAATGGAGCGCGGCGGCGCTGGTGTTGGCCATCGCCGGATGCGCGAAGAAGGACGCCGTCCCGGAGACTCTGTCCTATGAAGTGGTGGCCGTGGTGCCACATGATGTGGATGCCTACACTCAGGGCCTGCAGCTCACCGGCGGCAGGTTGCTGGAAAGCACCGGCCATTATTCGAAATCCTCCGTGCGCGAGGTGGACCGGAAAACCGGAGCGGTGCTGAAACGCCGCAGCCTCCCGGCGGAAGTGTTCGGCGAAGGCATGACCCTGATGAACGGCGAGCTGTGGGTGCTCACGTGGAAGGAAAAGACCGCCTTTGTCCTGGATCCGGCGACTTTCCGTACCCTGCGCACCCATACCTTCGAAGGCGAGGGCTGGGGACTCACCACGGATGGGAAGCACCTCATCATGAGCGACGGCAGCGACGCGCTGAAGTTCCGCGACCCGAAGGACATGGCCGTGAAGAGAACCGTCACGGTGACGGATCAGGGCCGGCCCGTGAAGCTCCTGAACGAGCTGGAATACATCAACGGCTCCGTGTTCGCGAACGTCTACATGACCAACCGCATCGCGCGGATCGATCCGGAGAGCGGGCAGGTGACCGGCTGGCTGGACCTCTCCGCGCTCCGCTCCCAGCTTCCCACGCCCAACCGGGCGGAAGTGCTCAACGGTGTCGCCCATGATGAGGAGACCGGCCACCTGCTGGTGACGGGCAAGTACTGGCCGAGCATGTTCGAGATCAAGCTGAAGCCATGACGCGGCGGGTGAAACTCCTCTCGACCGCGGCGGTGGTGCCACCGGCCCGCCTGACGGACGGAGACCTGGACCGCGCGCTGGGCCTGGCGGACGGGGCGAGCTTCAAGGCGACCGGCATCCGCTCGCGTGCCATCTCGACCACGGAAACCGCCGCATCCCTGGCGGCGGATGCCTGCCGTGCCGCGCTGGAGACCGCCGGCCTCGGCTGGGATGACGTGGACGCGCTGGTGGCCGCCTCCGCGACGATGGACCAAGCGCTGCCCTACAATGCCGCGATGATCCACGCCGAACTGGGCCTGGGCGGAAAGCGCACGACCACCTTTGACGTCGGGGCGAGCTGCATGTCTTTCATCGCCGCGCTGGATGTCTGTTCCGCGCTCATCGCCGTGGGACGTTTCCGCCGGGTGATGGTCGTTTCTGCGGATGTCTCCACCTTCACCGCGGACCGCACGGACCTGAAAGTCGGCGGCTTGTTCGGCGATGGTGCGGCGGCCTGCCTGTTGGGGCCCGCGGAGGCGGGTGAAAGCTCGGCGATCCTCGCGACGGAGAGCATCACCCTTTCCGATGGCGTGGACTTCTGCCGCATCCCAGATGGCGGCTCGCGCTTCCACCGCCGCACGCCGGACTCGAATGCGGGCGCGTTCTTTGGCATGTCGCCGAAGCCGCTCTACGCCCTGGTGGCGAAGGAGCTGCCGGGCTTCGTTGAGCGGTTGCTGGCGGCGGCGGGCGTGACCATGGATGAGATCGATCTGGTGGTGCCGCACCAGGCCAGCCCGCTGGCGCTGAAGCACATCATCCGCACCCTGGACATCCATGCGGGGAAAATGGTGGACATCTCCGCGGACCACGGGAACCAGGTGGGCGCGTCATTGCCCACCGCCCTGCACCATGGACTGGCCGGCGGGCGCATCCCGCGCGGGGCGAAGATCCTGTTGCTCGGGTCCGGAGCGGGTGTCACCATCGGCGGAACCGTGATGATCTACTAAGATGACCGTAGAACCGATTTCCTTCGACCTGCTGAGGGTGGGGCACTGCACCCATCCGGAGTGCGTGGCGATGCGCGGTGGCCGTTTCAAGTCCATCGAGTTCCCCGCGCTCGTCGGACTGATGAAACATCCGTCGCTGGGTTACGTGCTTTATGATACCGGCTACTCCCGCCATTTCTGGGAGGCGACCCGCACCTTCCCGGAGTGCCTCTACCGGATGATCACGCCGCCTGCGCTACCACCGGAGGAGGAGCTGATCCACCAACTGGAGCAGCGGAACATCCGCCCGGAGCAGATCGGCTCCATCATCATCTCCCATTTCCATGCGGACCATGTCGCGGGGCTGCGGGATTTCCCGAAGGCGCGCTTCATCGCCACCCGTGACGAGTTCAGCGAGATGCGGGGGAAAGGTCGCTTCGCCCGGTTGCGCGGAGCGTTTCTCACGAAGCTGCTGCCGGATGACTTCGAAAGCCGCGTCTCATGGGCGGAGGACCAGGCGGTGGTGGATCCACGTCTGGCGGGCTTCAATGAGGCGTACGATCTCGCGGGCGATGCCAGCCTGCTGGGCATCCCGCTGCCCGGCCACGCGCGCTCGCAGCTCGGCCTGCTCTTCCGCTCCGGGGAGGGAAGGAATTTCCTCATCGGCGACGCCTGCTGGCAGATGGAGGCGCTGGAACGGCGGCGGCTGCCGTCCCGCGTGACGAAGCTGTTGTTCGCGGACAGCCGGCGCTACGCGGAGACGTTTTTCCGGCTGGCGGACCTTCACAGGTCGGATCCCTCCGTGACCATCATCCCATCCCACTGTGCCAGCACCTGGAAGCGGCATGGAAACACCCGGCAGGTGGTGCATGCCTGAAACGCTGTCCATCCTCCGGCACTTCGTTGCCGCGCGCTGGCTGAGGCGTTTTCCCACGCGGGCGTCACTGCTGGCGTGGCAGCGAGCGCGTCTGGATGCCTTCTTGGTGCGTCTGGTGAAGGAGGTGCCCTTCTATCAGGGAAAGACTCCCGTCTTGGAATCACTGCCGGTGATCGACAAGGCGGCGATGCGGGGGAACTTCGCCGCGCTCAACCGGCACGGCATCCATCTGCATGAGGCGGAGGCGGTCGCGCTCGAGGCGGAGACCCGGCGCGACTTCTCCCCGGTCCTGCCGGGCGGGGTGACGGTCGGCCTTTCTTCCGGGACGTCCGGAAAGCGCGGCGTGTTCCTTGTCAGTCCGGAGGAGCGGGAACAATGGGCGGGCATGATCCTGGCGAAGATGCTTTCGCGGAGATCGCTCGTCAGGATACTCAGCTTCTGGCGGACGCCGCTCCGCATCGCTTTCTTCCTCCGCGCCGACAGCAACCTCTACCGCACGGTGGCCAGCCGCCGCATTGATTTCCGCTTCTATGACCTCCTGCAACCGCTGGGGGATCTGGCGCATGATCTGGAAACACACCGCCCGCACATCCTGATCGCCCCCGCGTCCGTCCTTGCCGAGCTCGCCAGGATCGATCCCCTCGACGTCCATCCGCAGCAGGTGATCTCTGTGGCCGAGGTGCTGGACGACCGTGATGCGGAGATCATCCACGCGCGTTTCCGCGTGGAACCGGGGCAGATCTATCAGGCGACGGAGGGCTTCCTGGCCTGCACCTGCCGGGAAGGACGGCTGCACCTGAACGAGGAGGTGCTGCACATCGAGCCACAATGGCTGGACGCGGAACGGACAAAGTTCCATCCGGTCATCACGGACTTTTCCCGGACGGCACAGGTCTTTGTCCGCCACCGTCTGGATGATGTGCTGGTGGCTGATGAAAGGGAGTGCCCGTGCGGAAATCCCGCGCTGCGGCTGGCCCGTATCGAGGGCCGTGCGGATGAAGTCCTGCGCTTCCCGGAGCCGGTCTTTCCGGAGGTGTTGCGGCAGGCCCTGTATGCCATGCCCGATGCGCCGGACTTCTACCGGATCGAGCAGCGCGGCGGGGAACTGGCGATTTTCCTCAAGGACCCATCACCCGCACTGCGGGCCGCGGTGGAGGAGGCGATGATCCGTCTTTTCACAAGACTGGGTCTGGTCACTCCGCGGCTGGCCTTTCCGGAATGGACGGACCAACCTCGCGGCGAAAAGCGGCGCCGCATCCGCTGTGTCTCCCCGCTGCATTCCCTCACATGAATATTCTCATCACAGGTGCGTCCGGTTTTGTCGGCGGTTCGTTCATGCGTTGGGCGGAACGGCATCCGGACGTGTGCGTGCATGGCATCGGCCGCCGGAAGCTCGCCATGGCCAACTACACCTCGTGCGATCTCACGAAGCCACTGGAGCTGGAGCAGACGCCGGATGTGATCATCCATGCCGCGGCGAGATCCGCCCCATGGGGATCCTTGCAGGAGTTCCGCCGCCAGAACGTGACCGCCACGGAGAATGTGGTGGATTTCTGTGTGCGGAAGGGCGTGAAACACCTCATCTACATATCCTCCAGCTCCGTCTTCTACCGGGAGGCGGACCAGGAAGGGATGACGGAGGAGACACCCATCGGTCCGGACTTCGTGAACCACTATGCCCGCACGAAATACGAGGGCGAACTGGCGGCGCGGAAGTTCCCGGGCCGGGTGGTGGTCCTCCGGCCGCGCGCCGTCTTCGGGGAGGGGGACACGGTATTGTTCCCGCGCATCCTCGCCGCCGCCCGGGCGGGCAGGATGTACCGCTTCCTGCGGGAGGGGCCGCCGGTGAGGGGGGATCTCATCCACATCGGCTCCCTCTGTGACTACATGCTGCGGGCCGCGCTGGACCCGCGGATTGAAGGCGACTTCAACCTCACGAACGACGCTCCGGTCGAGATCGGGCCGTTCCTGTGGGAGATCTTCGGACGTCTCGGCATCGCGCTCCCGGACAAGACGATGACCTGTGAGAACGCACTGAAACTGGCGACAGCGATCGAATGGGTTTATAAGATCATGATGCCTTGCAAAGAACCACCCATCACCCGCTTCGGCATCGGCGTGCTCGCGTATTCGAAAACCTTCGATGCCTCGAAGACCCTGCGCGTCCTGGGCCGGCCCGCCGTCTCTCTGGAGGATGGGGTCGAAGCGTTCATCCGCTGGCAGAAACAACAGATGCCCTGAACCCATGCTGGTCACTCTCTTCATCATCGCCTGTTGCGGCCTCTACCTTCTCCTGCTGGGGATGAAGGCGGTGCTCGCCGTGTTGCAGGCGCGGAAGGATGCGCACGCGGAGGAGCAGCTTCTGAAACTGCGGACCCTCACCGTGCTGCAGCCCATCCTCAGTGGGGATGAAAAGCTGGAAAGGATGCTGGCGAGCAACCTGCACTCGCTGCCGGGGCAGTGCTTCGTCTGGCTGTGCGATGAAGGCGATGCGGAAGCCATCCGCGTGGCGGAGACGCTGCGGTCCGCGTATCCCGCGCACCAGATCACCATCGTGACCTGCCCGGAATGTCCGGACGGGGTGAACCCGAAGGTTTTCAAACTCATCCAGGCATCCTCAATGGTGGAGACGCCGTTCTTCGCGGTGTTGGATGATGACACGCACCTGCCTGCCGCCACGGCCGCGGATCTGGTGATGCACGCGCAGGACGCGATGCTTTCCACCGCGCTCCCATCCTATCGTGAGAGCGGAGGTTTCTCCGGTTCCCTGCTCGCACAGTTCGTGAACAACAACTCGGCGATGACCTACTTGTCGCTGCTGCCGTTCTGCCCGCCCATCTCCCTCAACGGCATGTGCTACGTGATGAAAAGCGGGGACATCGGCCTGTTCCCGGGCATCGCCCGCCATTTGACGGATGACCTCGCACTCGCCGGTGCGGTGAGGTCCGCGGGCGGTGTGATCCACCAGTCGTCCCTGCCGGTGTTCCTCACCACCCACATCAACGGATTTTCCCACTACCTGCGGATGATGCACCGGTGGTATCTGTTCGCGCTGCTGCTGGTGCGGGAACAACATCCCGCCCGCCAGGTGGTGATCTTCGCGTTCCATGGCTGGCACCAGCTCCTGCTGTGGGTGCCGCTGGTTTTCCTGGTGATCCGGCCGTCGGTGCGGCTGGCGGTGTTCACTTTGATCGTTTTCCTCGTTCGCTCCTTCATCCTACAGTTGATGCAGACCGGTGTCTTCGGCACGCCCATCCACCGTCCGTTCGCATCCCTTGTTTCGGAACTGCTCCAGCCGTTGCACATGGTCCACGCCCTGATTGACCGCAGGATCCGCTGGCGCAGCCGGAGATACCGTGTCCATGCCAGTGACCGCTTCGTGAAGGATGAATGAGGAAAGGGTCATCGTCGCCTTTTTCACCGGCCAGAGCGATCCACGGACGAACGCACTCAGTCCGCTGCAGCTCGGATTCCTCGACCGGTCGCCCGTTTCCCCGGAGCAGAGGCTCGACCTGAATTTCCCCTACCGGCCCGCGGCTGCGTGGCGTGAAACGAACCTCCTCCTCGCGAGTTTCAGCAACGCGCGGCAATACCTCGCCTCCCGGCGTCCGTCATTCGTGGAAAGACACCGCCTTTCCTTCCAGGAAACATTCGTCTCCGCCGGAAAGGTCATTTTGCTGGCGGGAAGTTGCGGGCTGGAACTGTTGGTGAACCTGGGGCTGCCGGAGCAGGACCTGCGGCGTCTGCATGTCTTCGCCTACGGCCCCGTGTCCCGGTCGCTCCCGCGCTGCGCCTCGCTGGAAACCGTGCAGGGGAAACGCGACGCGATCTCCAGATGGTGGCACCCGCAGGTGGACCATGTCATTTCCTGCGGGCACATGGACTATCTGGAGGCGGAGGAAACGATGGCGCTCTTTTCCGCATTCCATCGCCGGGTGACCGGGGGAGGGGAGCCGTGAGGAAGATCCGCGTGTGCCTGCTGGCCCCGCCCTACAGCGGCCACCTGTATCCACTGCTGGGCCTCGGGCGTGAGCTGCTGCCGCTGGCGGAGGTGACCGTCTTCAGCACCCCCGGCGTGATGCGGGCGGTGGAGGCGGCGGGCTTGTGCGGCTATCCCATCATCAAGGAGCATGAGCAGCTCATTCTTGATATCGCTTCGCCCGGGCAGTCGGTGAAAGGGAATCCCTTGCTCCTGTTCCGGCAGTTGGAGGCGAATGTCTCGCTGAAGACACAGGTGCTGGAGGAAGTCGCCGCCGCCATGGCGGAACTGCGGCCGGATCTGGTGATCGCGGACTTCACGCTGCCGGTCGCCGGAGTGGCCGCCGCACGGCTGGGCATCCCGTGGTGGAGCCACCTGCCCTCGCCATGCGTGTTCGAGGCTCCGGACGGCCCGCCCGCCTATTTCGGCGGACTGGTCCCGGCGGAGTCCCCTGCGGAAAAGGCGGTCCATTTCCTCCTGCGGAAGGCCACCCGCGTATTCAAGCGGCTCATGTTCTTCGTTTTCCGTGGCACGTTCCGGAGGGTCGGCCTCACTTCCGTCTATCGGCAGGACGGTTCGGAGCGGGTCTATTCGCCGGAGCGCATCCTGGTTTCCGCCGCCAGCGAGATCGAGTTTCCGCGGACCTATCCCGGCCACTTCCAGTTTATCGGGCCGTTGCTATATACGCCGCCGGTGGAGCCGGTGCCGCCTGTGTTCGCGGAAGGGAAAAGGCACGCGCTGGTGACGCTGGGCAGCCACCTGGGCCACCGGAAGGATGAGATCGCCGCCGCCATACGCGATCTCGCGGCGGGGAATCCGGAATGGATCTTCCATTTCACCGATGGTGATCCGCAGGCCGGGCAGTGGCCAGGAGAGGGGAATTTCCACCGCCACCCGTTCATTTCCTATGACCTGCACCTGCCGCGCTATGATCTGGTCATCCATCATGGCGGCAGCGGCATCCTCCACCATTGCCTGAAGCACGGCCTGCCCGCCGTGGTGATGCCGATGGATTTCGACCAGTTCGACAACGCGGCGCGCCTGGCGTGGGCCGGGACGGCGGTGCGGGTGGATGCGCTGGAGGAACTCCCGGCTGCTTTCCGGGAGGTGGCGGGGAGTCCGGAAATGAGGGCGGAGTGCCGCCGATATGCCCGGATACTCGGAAAATACGATCCCGGAGCGCGGGTCCGCGGCATGGTCGGGGAAAGGTTCCCGTAACCGGGGGAATCCGCGCCGTTTCTTTCAACTTCTCATCGGCGTGGGGCTCCGCTCATAGTCCGTGCATGCCCGAGACGGAAATTTCCACGGTAGTCATCCTCATCGCCGCATGTGCGGGGATCTTGTTCCTCATCCTTGTCGGGGTGATGTTGATGGGGTCCCGTCTTGCCCGGATTGAGCGGCTGCTTGCGGGGCAGAAGGAGAATTCCCGGGAGCAGGCGGCCAAACGGGGAACCGGAGAGGTCATCGAAAGCCGGCCCGGAAGCGCGTTCGACAAATTCCTCGATGAGGTGCCCTCCCGGAAGCTGCTTTCCAAGAAGGAGCAATCCGCCGCTTACCGCAAATGGCGACAGGAACAAGGGATGAATTGGTCGAATTCATGATTCCATCAGCCTGATAGAAAAGCCGTTCAATACGGAGTGATTGCGCAGAAATTTTTCGGTTTTTTCGCATTGCCAGCCGACCTCCCATTGGCATTCTCCCCGTGCCCGACCCGAGCCAATCGGGAAGAACTCGAAAACAGCTTGTGAAAAATTTCACAAGCTCCTAAAACAGTCGCACCGAACCGCCCTCCTCATGGCAAATTTTTTCCCACGCTGGTCGAACCTGCTTCCGCTGAAGATTGCGTTTTGTGCTGGCACGGCTCTGGCGGGTGTCGCCCTTGCTTTCGCGTACTACGCGACTCCCAAGGCGACGACCGTCGGATACCAGCCGGCCCAGCCGATTCCGTTCTCCCACAAGATCCACGTTGACCAGCTCGGTCTCGACTGCCGCTACTGCCACTCCTTCGTGGATGTTTCCGGCACTTCCAACGTCCCGACCGGGAACACCTGCTGGAACTGCCACCAGCACGTGCAGAAGGACAGTCCGAAGCTGGCTCCGCTTCATAAGTCGATGAACGTGAGTTATGAAGGTTACGACGGCAAGCCCATCGAGTGGGTGCGGGTGCACAAGGCTCCTGACTACGTTTATTTCAACCACTCCGCCCACGTGAACCGGGGCATTTCCTGCCAGAGCTGCCACGGCAACGTGGACAAGATGGAAGTGGTCTATCAGGCGGAGAGCCACTCCATGGCCTGGTGCCTCGAGTGCCACCGCGCTCCTGAGAAGCACCTCCGCCCGCTGGAGGAAGTCTTCAACTTCTCCTATGGCGACAAGGATGTCTCGAAGTATGCGAAGGCAAACTCCGGCATCAAGACGACCCAGGATCTCGGCCTCAAGCTCAAGGAGCAATTCGGCATCAATCCGAAGACGAGCTGCGCGACCTGCCACCACTGATCGCCGTTTCGCCCATCCATTTCCCATCATCCCCGACTTTTCCCGAAATTCTTAGCCTCACATGAGTAAGCGCATTTGGAACCACCCGGAAGCGGACGCTGGCAATGCCACCGTCGCTTGGCGCAGCCCGGGACAGCTTCAGGACTCACCGGAGTTCCGCACCTGGCTGGACCGGGAGTTCCCGCAGGGAGCCGCGGAAATGGCGGATGGCGAGGACGCCGAGACGTCCCGCCGTTCCTTCCTGAAACTGATGGGGGCATCCACCGCGCTGGCCGGTTTCGGCATGGCCGCCTGCCGCCGTCCGGAATCCTACATCGTCCCCTACACCAAGGCACCCGAGTGGGTGATCCCTGGCAAGGCGACGTATTACGCTTCCTCCATGCCCCGTGCCGGTGGCGCGACGCCACTGGTGGTGACCACCTTCGAGGGCCGTCCGACCAAGCTGGGCGCGAATACCCTGCACCCGGACAACGAGGGCACCGACGCCTTTGTCCAGGCATCCGTCCTCGATCTTTATTCCGTCTCCCGTTCCCGCACCATTCTCAAGGAAGGCAAAAAGGCCTCCCGCAAGGATCTGGACGCCATGGTCGCCGCGCTGTCGAAGGACGCCGCCGGCAAGATCGGCTTCGTTTTCGGCGCGGATGACAGCCCGACCCGCACCCGCCTGAGCCGCGAGCTGGCGTCGAAGTTCTCCGCCGCGAAGTTCTACCAATACGAACCCCTCGCCGGTGAATCCGTGCTGGGTGATGGCATCACGACCGCCGTCGATTTCTCCAAGGCCGACCGCATCCTTTCCTTCGACTGCGACTTCACCGCGCTCGATTCCCAAGGCCCGATCCGTCCGTTCTACGACCGCCGCAAGCCGGAAGGCCGCACCTACGACCAGAAGCCGGACGCTTCCAGCATGAACCGCCTCTACATGGTGGAGGCCGCCTTCTCCCTGACCGGGGGCATCGCGGACCACCGCCTGCGGGTTCCCGCCAGCCAGATCGTCACCATCGCCGCCCAGATCGCCCGCGGCCTCGGCGTGAATGCCGCTTCCCTCACCGCCGCTGGTGAAGTGACGGACGCCAAGCATCTCCAGTGGATCAACGCGCTGGTCGAGGACCTGAAGGCGAACGCCGGCAAGTCCGTCGTCCTCGCCGGCTCCCGCCTGCCCGCCGCCCTGCGGCAGCTCGCGTTCGAGATCAACAGCAAGCTCGGCAACATCGGCGAAGGCAAGCCGCTCGCAACCTACCGCTCGGACGTGACCGGCCTCGGCACGCTCGCAAATGTGAAGGCGGACATCGACTCCGGTGCGATCGAAACCCTGGTCCTGCTCACCCCCGCCAATCCGCTGCACGACGCGCTCGCGGACCTTGGTTTCGCGGAATCGTTCAGGAAGCTGAAAGCCAGCATCCATCTCGGTACCCGCACGGACGCCACGGCGCATGCCTCCACCTGGCACATCCCGGCCGCCCACTATCTGGAGGCGTGGTCGGACGCCCGCAGCGTCCGCGGCACCTACACCATCGTCCAGCCGATGATCCTGCCGCTCTACGCGGACTGCGTGTCCGAGCTGGAGCTGTTGCTCGCCCTGCTTTCCGCGGAAGGCGAACTGATCAATGGCGAAGGCAAGGAAGGCGAAGCCTCCCCCGCCTACACCGCCGTCCGCGCCACCTTCGCCGGCATCGGCGGGGAAGGGGACACCGCCTGGAAGCAACTCCTCCGCGACGGTTTCCTCAAGGACTCCGGTTATCCCGCCACGGAGGTCAGCCTGCCGCAGAACGTCTGGTCCGGCCTCGCCTCCATCCGCCGCGAAGTGCCCACCACCACCTCGCTGGATGTGATCTTCGCCACGGACGCTTCCGTCTTTGACGGCCGCTGGATCGACAACGGCTGGCTCCAGGAAGCCCCGGATCCGATCTCCAAGCTGACTTGGGACAACGCCGCCCTCATCGCCCCGCAGACCGCCAAGGATCTGGGCATCTACAAGGATCTCGTGCCTCTCAGCACCCGCTTCGCCGACCGCGCTCCGGAAGGGGACAACGAAGGCGAGCACCGCACGGCGCCGATGATCAAGCTGACCGTCAATGGTGTGACCATCGAGATTCCGGTCCTCATTTCCTTCGGCCAGGCGGAAAACACCATCGTCATCCCTCTTGGCTACGGCCAGGGCTTCAACGAAGAGGATGAACTGGAGCGCGACACGAAAAACGCCTCCCACGTCGGCCTCGTCGGTGTGAACCGCGGTTTCGACGCCTACGTCCTCCGCAAGTCCGGCAGCGAATACTACGCCACCGGGGCCAAGGCGGAGAAGATTGCCAAACGCTACCACGTCGCCCTTACCCAGGAGCACAACTCCATGTATGGACGCGCGCTCGCCCGTGAGATCTCCACGATCGAGACCGATGAACTGAAGGGCGACTTCGCCAAGCAGCTTGCCGGCGTCAAGAAGCAGGGCAACGACTCCCACGCTCCGGAAAACATCTCCCTCTACAAGCAGGAAGGTTCCTCCACCTGGGATCCGGGCAAGGATGGCAAGGCCAAGCCGCTGCTCAGCGACCCGCTGCACCAGTGGGCGATGGCGGTGGACCTTTCCGCCTGCACCGGCTGCAACGCCTGCCTCATCGCCTGCCAGGCGGAGAACAACATCCCGATCGTCGGCAAGGAACAGGTCGCCCGCGGCCGTGAGATGCACTGGGTCCGCATGGACCGCTACTACGCCGTCCACAAGGACAACGACTTCGACCCGGGCAACCCGGAGATGATCACCCAGGGTGTCTCCTGCGTGCAGTGCGAAAGCGCCCCGTGCGAAACGGTCTGCCCGGTGAACGCCACCGTCCACACCGAGGACGGACTCAACGCGATGGCCTACAACCGCTGCATCGGCACCCGCTACTGCGCGAACAACTGCCCCTACAAGGCCCGCCGCTTCAACTTCTTCGACTACAACAAGCGCAACCCGCTCATCGAGCACAACCTGAACAAGGGTCCGTTCGGTGAAACCCAGGTGGGCAAAGGCCCGCACCTCCAGCGCAACCCGAACGTCACCGTCCGCATGCGCGGTGTCATGGAAAAGTGCACCTACTGCGTGCAGCGCCTGAAGGACGCCGTCATCCGCCAGAAGCGCGGCCAGAAGCAGGAAGTCCTCGCCTCCGGCCAGAAGTCTCCTGACGTCCAGGTCACCACCAACACGCTCCGCGTGCCGGTGGAAGCCCTCAAGGTGGCGTGCCAGGACGTCTGTTCCGCGGAAGCCATCAGCTTCGGCAACCTCCTCGACGGCGACAAGTCCACGATGGTCCGCGCGAAGAACAGCGAGCGGAACTACGACCTGCTCAATTACATCGGCACCCGCCCGCGCACCAGCTACCTGGCCCGGGTGAAGAACCCGAACCCGCAGATGCCGGACGCCAAGTTCGTCGGCAAGGCGACCATCGACATGGTCTGATCCGTTCACGCAATTCCCTCACCACCAGCCTTTCCACCACACATGGCATCCTCCACACACACGGCTCCGGAGACGCACACGGGAGTGAAACTCCCGGTTCTCGAGCGTGAAAAGCTGATCCTCAACGGCCGGTCCTACCACTGGATCACCGAGCGGATCTGCGGCGTCGTCGAAAACAAGCAGCCCCTCCTCTGGTGGCTGCTGTTCATCCCGTCCGCGCTGATCGCCCTCATCGGTGTCGGCGGCGGCCTGACCTACCTCGTTTCCACCGGTGTCGGTGTGTGGGGTATGACCAACCGGGTCTTCTGGGGCTGGGACATCACCAACTTCGTGTTCTGGATCGGTATCGGCCACGCGGGCACGCTGATTTCGGCGGTTCTGTTCCTGACGCGACAGAACTGGCGGACGTCCATCAACCGCGCGGCGGAGGCCATGACCATCTTCGCCGTGTGTTGTGCGGGTATCTTCCCGGCCTTCCACATCGGCCGCGTGTGGTTCGCCTGGTTCCTCGCTCCGGTGCCGAACGCGAACGGCATCTGGCAGAACTTCAAGTCGCCCCTGCTCTGGGACGTGTTCGCGGTGTCCACCTACTTCACCGCCTCCCTCATCTTCTGGTACCTCGGCATGGTGCCGGACCTCGCCACCATCCGCGACCGGTGCAAGCCTGGCCTGCGCAAGCTCCTCTACGGGATCTTCTCCCTCGGCTGGCGCGGTGGCAACCGCCAGTGGAGCCACTATGAGATGGCCTACCTCCTGCTGGCCGCCCTCTCCACCCCGCTCGTGCTTTCCGTGCACTCGGTCGTGTCCTTCGACTTCGCCACCTCCGTCGTCCCGGGCTGGCACACCACCATCTTCCCGCCCTACTTCGTCGCTGGCGCCATCTTCGGTGGCTTCGCGATGGTGCTCACCATCATGATCCCGGCCCGTTTCATCTACGGCCTCCAGGACATGATCACGATGAAGCACATCGACAACATGGCGAAGATCATCCTCCTGACCGGCACCATCGTCGGCTACGCCTACCTCATGGAGCTGTTCGTCGCCTTCTACTCCGGCGCGATCTACGAGATGGACGCCTTCAAGTTCCGGATCGCTGGTCCATACTGGTGGGCCTACTACGCGATGATGGGCTGCAACGTCATCTCCCCGCAGCTTTTCTGGTTCAAATGGTGCCGGGAGAACCTCTGGGTCATCATGATCGTCTCGATGTGCGTCAACGTCGGCATGTGGTTCGAGCGCTTCGTCATCATCGTGACCACCCTGGCGCGGATGTGGCTGCCGGGTGACTGGAAGACCTACTCCCCGTCCGGTGTGGAAATGATGACCTTCGTCGGCACCATCGGCATGTTCCTCGCCCTGTTCCTGCTCTTCCTGCGCTTCCTGCCCTGCATCAACATCGCCGAGGTGAAGTGGACCCTTCCGGAGTCCGACCCGCACTTCGACGACAACAACGAGCACGACGACCACGGCACGGTCTCCGAAGCCGCCTACCAGAAGGAGCTGGCCTCCTCCAAGTAATCCATTTCCAACCGACCTCCTCCACCACGTGAGCACCACCCGCAAACGCGTCTACGGCTACCTCGCCGAGTTCAAGAGCGCCTCCGCCCTCTACAAAGCCGCCGAGCAGATCCGCGACGCCGGCTTCCGGAAATGGGACTGCTATTCCCCGTATCCGATCCACGGCCTCGACGGGGCGATGGGAGTGAAGCGCTCCATCCTGCCATGGTTCGTCTTCTGCGGTGGCATCACCGGCACGGCGACCGCCTTCGCGCTGGCCTACTCCACCCAGGTGGTGATCTACCCGACGGTGGTGCAGGCGAAGCCGACGAACATCTTCACGGTGCCCGCGTTCTTCCCGATCATGTTCGAGCTGACGATCCTGTTCTCCGTGCTGACCGTGCTCTTCGGCGTGCTCGCACTGATGCAGCTCCCGCGCCTGAACCACCCGCTCTTTGCCAGCCGCCAGTTCCACCGTGCGACCGATGATGGCTTCTTCATCGCCATCGAAGCCCGCGATCCGAAGTTCAGCCCCAACGGCACCCGCGACCTCCTCTCCGAGATTGGCGGGGCGAACATCGAACTCGTCGAAGAAGAGGACAAATAACCCACGGCTGTCCGCACCCCTCAAACGATTTTCTCCATGCGCTACTTCTTCATCATTTACGCGATCATCGCGCTGCTTGTTGTCGGAATCTTCGGGTTCCGCGGCCAGCACTCGTCCAAGCCACCCATCCGGATCTTCCCGGACATGGACGAGCAGGACAAGCTGAAGGCCCAGAAACCGGAACCGTTCTTCGCGGACGGCCACGGCGGGCGTCTGCCGGTCCATGACACCCAGCCGCGTGGTTTCAACGAGGAAGGCGTCCGTGTCATCGGCGGCATCCCGGAATATGAATTCGGCGGCCAGACCGGCTACTACTATACCGGCACGCTGGATGACTACTACGGCACCGGCATGCCGGCGGAACTGGAGCTGACGGCGGACAATGCGGCGGCCCTCATCCGCCGCGGCCAGGAGCGCTACGGCATCTACTGCGCCGTCTGCCACGGCTCTTCCGGTGACGGACAGGGCATCACCGGGAAGTATGGCGTGCCCGGCATCGCCAACCTGCACGGGGATCCGTTCAAGTCTCCGGCCTACCCGGACGGCCGCATGTTCGACGTCATCACCAAAGGCAAGGGCATGATGGGTTCCTACGGCGCCAACATTCCCGTCCGCGACCGCTGGGCCATCATCGCCTACGTCCGCACGCTGCAAGCCGCCAAAGAAATCCCGGCTCCCGCCGCCCAATAATTTTCCTACCCGCCAAGATGTCCCATCACGTCACATCCGCAGACATCGCCATCAACGGCGATCACCTGGATAAATCGAAGATCGCCAAGGTGAAAAACATCGCCGGTGCGGTCTCCGCCATCGGCACTGTTGTCAGCCTTTGCGCCCTTTTCGGTCTATTCGGCCAGAAGGTGCAAGGCACCTACTCCTACTCCTGGCTGTTCGCGTTCTACCTTTTCCTCACGCTGTCCATCGGTGGCGTGTTCTGGACCCTGCTCCACAACGTCTCCAACTCCGGATGGGGGACCTCCGTCCGCCGGACCTTCGAGAACCTCGGCTCCACCTACGGCTGGATGATGCTCTTCGCCATCCCGCTGCTTTTCCCGCAGGTCCAGCAGTACCTGTATGAGTGGATGAACACCCACCGCGCCGCCCACGGCAACGTGAAGGAGCACCTCCACCATGTGGACCACCTGCTCTACAACAAGCACTGGTACATGAACATCCCGTTCTGGTACGGTCGCGTCGCCTTCTACTTCATCGGCCTCACCCTGGTGATCTTCGGCCTGCGCAAGCTGTCCACCTCCCAGGACACCGACCCGAACCCGGGGACCAAGCGCCTCTTCCGCGCCCGTTTCCACTCCACCTACACCCTGATCCTGTTCGCCCTGACGATCACCTTCACCGGTTTCGACTTCATGATGGCGCTGGACTACAAGTGGTTCTCCACCATGTGGGGCGTTTATCTCTTCGCGGGTTCCGCCCTGAACTCGATGGCGGTCATCATCCTGGTGGCCACTTTCCTCAAGAGCCGCGGCCACCTGAAGCACGTGACCGGTCCGGAGCACTTCCATATCATGGGCAAGCTGCTGTTCGCCTTCACCGTGTTCTGGGCCTACATCGCCTTCTCCCAGTACTTCCTCATCTGGTACGCGAACATCACGGAGGAAACCTCCTACTTCCTCATCCGGAACACCGGCAACTGGAACACCGGCATGATCGCGCTGGTCTTCGGCCACTTCGTCATCCCCTTCGTCATCCTGCTCCAGGCCTGGCTGAAGAAGAACCCGAAGTATCTCTCCATCATGGCGGGCTACACGCTGGTGATGCACGTGCTCGACCACTACCTCATCTCCATCCCGGAGCGCGGCGTTTCCCTCGGCAACATCAAGCCGGATGTCTTCGGTGCCATCCAGCCGTCCATCCCCGGTGCCTTCTGGGGTGATATCTTCGCCTTCGTCACCATCGGTGCCGGCTTCCTCTTCTTCCTTCTCCGCGCCCTCGGCCAGCATTCGGTCTACCCGAACCGCGACCCGCGCATCCTCGAATCCGCCAATATGTCGAACTGATCGGCCTACCGGAACACCCAGCCCTTTTCCTCTCACATGGACTCTTCCCGCGATAATCTCTTCACCCGCTTCACCACCTTCTGGTGGGCGCTCTTCGTGTTCGCCGGTTTCGGCGTGCTGCTGGCGGTCATCTGGCTCTTCAACAACTCCGAGCCGAAGAACCTCGAGGATGTCGTCGCGGTCGCCCGTTACAAGAACAAGGAAGAAGTGCTGAAGGCCCAGGCCACCGCCCTTCCGCAGGAAGCCATCGACAAGGCGATCTCCGGCGTGGCCGCGAAGCTGGCCGCTTCCAAGCCCGCCGCCGTCGCGACCGACGCCCAGATCGTCCCCGGTTCCGCCCGTGCGGAGGCCAAGGCAGCGGGCGGCTCCGTCGATCCCACCGAGATCAACAAGGCCGCCGCCGAGTCCACCGAAGCCGTCGATCCGGCGGTGCTGGCGAAGGGCCAGGCCAGCTACCTCCTCTGCGGAGCGTGCCACGGCCAGAACGGTGAAGGCGTGCCGATGGCAGGTCCTCCGCTGGCCGGCTCCGAGTGGGTCACCGGTCCGGTGTCCAACCTCGTCATCCTCGGTTTCCGCGGCCTCATCGGCCCGATCACCGTGGCCGGAAAGGAACACACGGAATTTGTCGCCGGCATGGCCCCGATGGCCGCCGCCATGTCTGACGAGGACTACGCCGCGGTCCTCACCTACATCCGGAACAGCTTCGGCAACAAAGCCTCGCCAGTGAAGCCGGAATGGGTCAAAGCCTTCCGTGGCGAGATCGGCAAGCCGCAACTCCCCACCTCCGAGCTGATCCAGCCCGAAGCCAAGTAACGGACCCACAATTTTCCCACAGACGATGTCTTCCACCGCCCAATCCATCCAGGACGCGAAACTCCGCGCCGATATCGACCGCTCGCTGCGCCACCCCGTCATGTTCTTCATGACCAGCGGCGCGGCTTGGCTCGCCGTCTCGATCATCCTCGGCCTCATTTCCTCCGCGAAGGTGCACAGCCCGGAGTTCCTCTCCGGCTGCGGCTGGCTCACCTACGGCCGCGTTTTCCCGGCCCACATTGCCGCGCTTGTCTATGGATGGGGCTTCCAGGCCGCCTTTGGCGTCATGATCTGGCTGATGGCCCGTCTTTCCCGCCAGGAGTGCAAGTCCGCCGGTGTCATCCTCGCCGCCGGCCACGTCTGGAACTTCGCCGTCAGCATCGGTCTTCTCGGCATCCTCGGTGGTGCCGGCACCGGTGTGCCGTGGATGGAATTCCCGACCTTCGTCTGGCCGGTGCTGCTGGTGACCTACTTCGTCATCGTCGTCTGGTCCTTCATCCAGTTCCGTGTCCGTCCTTCCGGCTACGTCTATATCTCCCAGTGGTACATCATGGCGGCCATGATCTGGTTCCCATGGGTGTTCATCACCGCGAACCTGCTGGTCTTCACCTTCAAGGGCGGCCATCCGGTCATGGCTGCGGGCATCGCCGCTTGGTTCAAATCCGGCCTGATCTACCTCTTCTTCACCCCGGTCGCCCTGGCCGCCAGCTACTACCTCGCGCCGAAGGTCACCGGCCGGCCGATCTACAGCTATTCCCTGGCGAAGCTCGGTTTCTGGTCCCTGGCCATCATCGCCCCATGGGCGGGCATGCAGAAGCTGACCGGCGCGCCGATCCCGTTCTTCCTGCCCTACCTCGGGGCCGCCGCGACCGCGCTGCTGTTCATCCCCGCGCTCGCCGTCGGTGTGAACATCCTCCGCACCACCCTGGCCAATCCGGAAGCGGTCGAGCAGAGTCCCTCCCTCCGGTTCTCCGTCGCGGGCATCATCGGCCTGCTGGTCTTCGGCTTCGCCGGCCTGTTCCTGAACCTTCCCGGCTCCAGCCTGAAGCTCACCCAGTTCTCCCTTTCCGGCTACGGTTTCGAGATCCTGGCCCTCTACGCCTTCTTCAGCTTCATCATGTTCGGTGCCATCTACTTCATCGTGCCGCGCATCACGCGCCGCGAGTGGCTGTCCCGCCGCCTCATCAACATGCACTTCTTCTTCTCCGTCTATGGCATCATTGCCGTCTCGGTGGTGGCGCTGTTCGGCGGCCTCATGCAGGGCATCGGCCAGGAGGAGTGGATCCAGCCGTGGATCAACGCCGCCACCCGCACCTATCCCTATGCGATCTTCATTACCATCGCCTGGGCGTTCATCCTCTTTTCCAATGTTTTCTTCTTCCTCCACCTGACGCTGATGTGGCTCCGTCTGGGCCGCCGCAGTTCGCACCCGACGCTGCTCGTCTCCCACCACGGTGGAAGCAGCCCGCACGGTGCGGAAGGTGACATCGACAACGCCGGTCCCGGTTCCGCGGACGCCCACGCCCACTAAGCACAACCGGAAATTTTCACCGCACTCATGAGCCTCCGCCACTTCATCATCGGCCTCTCGGTCAGCTTCGGACTTGCCTGGCTGTCGGTCGTCGTCATTCCGTTCGTCAAGATGCGGAACCTCGCTCCCATCGCGCTCAGCGTGGAGGAGCCGGATTCCGGCCCGTATTTCCCGAAGCGCGCCGGCCGTGTGGCCAACGGTGCGGAAATCTACGCCTCCAACGGCTGCTATAACTGCCACACCCAGGTGGTCCGCCCGACCTATGCCGGCAACGACCTCTTCCGCGCCGACTGGGGTGGCCTCAAGTCCGACCCCGAGCGTGGCGACACCCGCCGTGAGACGAACGCCTACGACTTCCTCGGTGAAAGCTTCGCCCACATCGGCGTGAGCCGCGTGGGTCCGGACCTTTCGAACGTCGGCCGTCGTGTGGAAGCCATCTATTCTCCGGAGAATCCGGCCCGTTGGCTCTACGCCCACCTTTTCAACCCGCGCTATGAGGCGGACCGTGAGAAATCCACCTGTCCTCCCTTCCGCTACATGTTCGACGAGAAGGAAATCGGCACGGGCCTCTCCGATGATGCCGTGACCTACTCCGACGGCAGGTCGCCCGGCTCCGACACGACCGAGTTCGTCCCCAACTCCGACGCCAAGGCGCTCGTTTCCTACCTCCTCTCGCTGAAGAAGGATCAGCCGGTTCCCGCTTCCATCGACTTCCAGAAAAAGGACGACGAGAAGAAATAATTTTCCCCACAACGCATTCATTTCCCACCATGTCCGTGCCGAACTCCAAGCCTGACCTCGATGAGTCGATCAACGTCGCCGAGGCTCATGGCCGTATCATCCGCGAAGCCGCCGCGACCGCGCGTGAGAAGCGCATCGCCGACAACGGCCGTGAACCGGTCTCCATTGGACTCATCGTCGTGATCGGCATCACGGGCGTGATCGCAGGTGGCATCCTCGGCCACGGTGGGGATTGGTTCAACTACAAGACGCTCTTCAAGCCCGGCTACGTCCGTGCCGAAGCCCCCGGTGGTGAGGACAGCGGTCCGAAGCCGAAGCCAGCCATCGAGGTTCTCTCCGCCCGCGGTGCGAAGCTCTACTCCGCGAAGTGCGCGGGTTGCCACGGCCCGGACGCGAAGGGTGACGGCTCCAACTACCCGGCCCTCGCCGGTTCCAAGCGCGTGCTCGGCAACACCGACGCGCTCGCCATGGTCATCCTCAACGGTCTCCAGGGACCGACCAGCTCCGGCAAGACCTATGGCGCTGGCCTCATGCCTCCGCAGGGCGCGGGTATGGGCGCGGAAGACCTCGCCGGCCTGCTGACCTACATCCGCAACGGCTTCGGCAACACCTCCGGTGATGTCGTCACCGTGGACATGGCGAAAGCCGCGCTCGACATCTCCGGCAAGCGCGCCAAGGCGGGCCAGCCTTCCACCGACGCGGAAGTCATGGCGGAACACGACAAGGCGCTCCCGGGTGAGCCGCTCGATCCGCAGATCATGATGGACCCTGTGACCCTCCAGCTGGCACCTGCCCCCTGATTTCAAAACCAACGGCGGATCTTTTTCCGTCACCTTTCCCCAACTCCACCTTCGACCCCACCGCCGCAGCCGGACCTATGAGCGCCCACGCAGACTCCCACCACGGGCATGACGCCCATCATGACGATCACCATCATCACGATCCGGGATTCCTCCAGAAATACGTTTTCTCCACCGATCACAAGATGATCGGCATCCAGTACGGGATCACGGCCATGTGCTTCCTGGCCTTCGGATTCTACCTGATGATGGTGATGCGCTGGAGCATCGCCTATCCGCACGAGCCGCTGCACGAGTGGATGAGCTGGATCTTCACCGACAGTTGGAAAGCCCGCTGGCTGTCCGATGGCAAGGTGACCGGTGAGACCTACAACATGTTCGGAGCCATGCACGGCACCATCATGGTGTTCCTCGGCATCGTGCCGCTCGGCTTCGGTGCTTTCGGCAACTACGTGACCCCGCTGCAGATCGGCGCGCCGGACATGGCGTTCCCGAAGCTGAACATGCTCAGCTACTGGCTCTACCTCCTCGGTGGCGTGGTGATGTGCGCCTCCTTCTTCATGGAGTCCGGTGCGGCGAAGTCCGGCTGGACGAACTACTCGCCGCTCGCGGGCTTCGCGGACGGCCAGGTGGTGAACCAGTGGCTCGCGGGTCAGACCCAATGGCTCATCGGTCTGGTGCTGCTGATCACTTCCTCGCTTCTCGGCTCGGTGAACTTCATCACCACCATCATCAACCTCCGCGCCCGTGGCATGACCTGGATGCGCCTGCCGTTCCTGGTGTGGGCCATGCTTGTCACCGGCTTCCTGCTCCTGCTCGCGTTCCCTCCGCTTGAGGCCGCCGGCATCATGCAGCTCATGGACCGCGTCGCCCATTCCTCCTTCTTCATGCCATCCGGGCTCTTCACGAAGTCGGAAGGTCTGGCGGATCTCTCCGGCGGTGGTTCCCCGCTGCTGTTCCAGCACCTTTTCTGGTTCCTCGGCCACCCGGAGGTGTACGTGCTCCTTCTTCCTGCCATCGCCTGCGTCGCGGAAATCATCCCGGCCAACACCCGCAAGCCGCTGTGGGGCTACAAGTCGATGGTCTATTCCGTCCTCGTCCTCGGCTTCCTCTCCTTCATCGTGTGGGCCCACCACATGTATATGACCGGCATGGGACCGATGGTCTCCACCTGGTTCCAGACCACAACGGTGCTCATCTCCGTGCCGTCGGTCATCCTGCTGACCGCCATGATCATCTCCCTGTGGGGCGGTTCCATCCGCTTCACCCCGCCGATGATGTGGGCCTGCGCCTTCCTGCCGATGTTCGGTATCGGCGGTCTGACCGGTCTGCCGCTTGCCTTCAACCTCGCCGACCTCCACCTTCACGACACCTACTACGTGATCGGCCACTTCCACTACGTGGTGGCACCGGGGATTCTCTTCGGCCTCTTCGCCGGGGTGTATCACTGGTATCCGAAGATCACCGGCCGCTTCATGAGCCGCAAGCTGAGCCACCTCCACTTCTGGCCGAGCCTCGTCTGCATGAACGTCATCTTCTTCCCGATGCTCGTGCAGGGTATGGCAGGCTTCCACCGCCGCTGGTACAATGGTGGTGACGCCTACCTCGACAAGACCGCCCTTTCCCAGGGTGTGGACAGTGCCAACGTCTTCGCCAACACCGTGGCCCAGCACATCGACCTGAACATCCTCATGTCATGGGGCGCATGGGCGCTGGCCGTCGCGCAGATCCCGTTCTTCCTCAACCTCTTCGGTGCCTGGAAGTTCGGCCGCAAGGTCCAGAGTGACAACCCGTGGGACGCCACCACCCTGGAGTGGGCGACCCCGACACCTCCCGGCCACGGCAACTTCACCTTCGACATCGCCGTCTACCGCGGTCCTTACGAATACAGCCGTCCTGACTGCAAGGAGGACTACCTCCCGCAGTGGATCGAGCCGAAACACGGCGCCGGCGACGCGGCGGCAACCCCAGCCAAGGCAGCCCACCACTGATCCAGAGCGCTCCGCCCGCGGCCTGCTGAAGGCCGCCAACGGAAACCAGACATCTCTCCAAAATGGAAATTCCCTACATCGTAACACCCCGCAAGGACACCGGGCTCTTCAACTCGAAGATCGCCATCTGGTTGTTCCTGGCCTCCGAGGTCATGCTTTTCGGTGGTTTCTTCTCCGCCTACGTCTTCCTCCGCATCGGGGCTGACTATCCATGGCCGGAGCGGACCCTGCCGGTGCTCCCCGGTCTGATCAACACCTTCGTCCTCATCGGTTCCTCCGTGACCGTCGTGTTCGCATGGGCCGCGCTGAAGATGCGAGAGTGGCGGAAATTCCAGATCTACATGTGGATCACCATCCTCTGCGCCGGACTCTTCATGGTGCTCAAGGCCATCGAGTACAAAGTGAAGTTCGGCCACCAGGCCGTCCGCCTGAATGACTACTCCATCGTCGAAGGCCACCTCGGCTACGAGAAGGAGAACGGTGAGTACGTCAAAAACTACAAGGGTGACAAGATCGAGGAGAACCAGATCGTCATCGAAGGCACCAAGTTCAGCTTCAGCACCGTCCGCTACCACGGCGCATGGGTGAAGAGCATCGCCGACCAGGCGAAGCACCACGGCGCGACCGTCACCGTCGCCGCCGACGTCAAGGCCGTCACCAAGGTCGGCGAGGCCGAGGAAGTGATCGCCAAGGCAGGTGAACCACTCACCACCGACCTGCTTTCGAAGGTCCGCGGCGTCCACCTGAAGGCCCGCAAGCACAACGGCGCCCTCCGCACCGCCGCCCTCCGCCAGGAATGGAACGATGCCAAGGCCGCCAATCCGGACGCCTCCAGCGTCGCACTGGCTCCTAACGTCAACATCGACGCCGAGGCCCTGGCCCCGAAACTCCTGACCGAGATTCCGTCCGTCGCCTTCAACGTCAGCAAGCCCGTCCACTTCCTTTTCGCCCCGCGTGACATCCGTGAGGCCGACGGCCAGTCCCGCCTGCGGGATGACACAGTGGTCGAGGGCAAGCTCCTCGCCAGCCCGATGGTCTTCCACTACGTGGACGCGATCGACTTCCAGCACTTCGCCATGAAGGCGAAGGAGAAGGGGATCGATATCGATCTGGCCATCGACAACTCCTGGCTGATGAAGAACGACGCCTTCACCCGGGAAATCTGGGCCTGGCACCGTGGCGAGATCGCCAAACTGGAAGCACGTCTCCTCAAGGAATACAAGGTGGACGAGAAGACCGGCAAGCCGAACCGCCATCCCACCTGGAAAGAGCGCTATCGCGTCGGTTGGAAGGAAATCAAGAAATTCTCCGAAGAGAAGAACGGCATCAAACTCTCCGGTCTGGCCGCTTTCAAGGAAGAGTTCACCGGCCCGAACTACACGGCCCGCAACCCCAACGGCGATGACCTGACCAAGCCGCACACCTTCCCGCACCTTTCCGTGCCGCGTGAGGAGATCCGCTTCGCCTCGAAGTTCACCCCGTCCTGGAACACCTACTACGCCATCTACTTCACCATCACCGGTCTCCACGGCCTGCACGTGGTGGGTGGCGCGATCGTGCTGGGCTACTACCTGTTCTTCGGCCGCAAAATGTATCTCTCCAATCCCGAGTGGCTCGCCAACCGGGTGGAGGTCGGTGGCCTCTTCTGGCACTTCGTGGACCTTGTCTGGATCTTCGTGTTCCCGGTCCTGTATTTGATGTGATCCACCCAGCAGCGAACTTTTTCATCACCTATCTCCATGGCAAATTCCCCTGAAGAAATCCAAAAGGCAAAGAAGCTCTATCTGCTGATCTTCGGCGCGTTGCTCGTCTGCACGGTTCTGACCGTTGCTGTGGCGACCGTCGAGGCTCTCGACATCGGTCACCACGGCTTTGACATGTGGGACTGCATCCTCGGCCTCGCCATCGCCACCGTTAAGGCGAGCCTCGTCGGTGCGATCTTCATGCACCTTAACCACGAGAAGAAGTCGATCTACTGGATCTTCTTCGGCTCGTTCATCTTCGCGCTGGCGCTGTTCGGTCTGACCGCTTTCGCGGAGTTCGACCCGATCTTCGACCCGCACTTCTTCGGCAAGTAACCCTCCAACCCGGAACTTCCCATGTCACTCAAAGGTTTCCACATCGTCTTCGTCACCGTGAGCACCCTGCTCTTCGTGTTCCTCGCGCTATGGGCCTTCGTCTACATGCAGGAGGCCACCACGCTGACCCGTACTCTCGGCGGCATCGGCATCGCCGGAGCCATCGTGATGCCGGTCTATGGCGTCCTCTTTTACCGCAAGGCCACCCGCCTCCATCTCTGACCCCATTACAGCCATGATGCTCCAATCTCCGCTCGCGTGTGCGACCTGCCAGGCCAACATGGCTGCCGGTGGTGATGCCGCCGGATATTCGATCTTCTTCCTGTTGATCGTCATCCTCGCCGTCCTCGGCGGCGTGATCTTCTGCATGGCCCGCATGATGCGGCGGGAACAGGCCAGCCTTGATCCGGCGCTGCAGGACGACTACGTCCGCCCCTCGTCCACGACCCATTCCTGATTTCTCCCATTCCGATTCGTCTTTTCCATGAGCCCTTCCAAGTTCCTCGGCATTCCTGAAAACTTCTCCCTCCACGGCGCGGACGTGGATCATATCATGGACGTCGTCCATTGGTTCATGATCGCGCTCTTCGTGGGCTGGACGATTTTCTTCCTGTTCTGCCTGTGGCGTTTCCGCCAGTCGCGCAATCCGAAGGCGTCCTATGAAGGCGTGCGCAGCCACCTTTCCAGCCACCTTGAGATCGGCGTGATCATCATCGAGGCCGTGCTTCTCCTCGGCTTCGCCTTCCCGCTGTGGGCGGACCGGACCGACAAGTGGGACCACGTGCAGCGCCAGAACCCGACGCGCGTCCGCGTCGTCGGCTGGCAGTTCGGCTGGACCTACCACTACCCCGGTGCCGACGGCAAGTTCGGCCGCATCGACCCCGCGCTCATCAGCGGCACCAACCAGCTCGGCATCGACTACAGCGACCCGAACGCCCTCGACGACTTCACCGCCCCGCTGCTGAAGCTTCCGCTCAACCGTCCGTCCGTCCTCAACATCGGCAGCCTGGACGTCATCCACAACTACTCCATCATCCCGATGCGCATCCAGCAGGACGCCATCCCCGGGAAGGAGATCCCGATGTGGTTCACCCCCATCGCTCCGCTGGAAACCTTCGTCGTCTGCGGACAGCTCTGCGGTGAAGGCCACGGCAACATGACCGGCACCATGGAAGTGGTTCCCGCCGCCGACTTTGACAAATGGCAGGAGGAGCAGACCAAGGCCGCGCTCGAGGCGAACCAGAAAGCCCAAGCCGCCAAGGCTCCGGCTTCCCCTGCGGAACAGGTCGCTCCCGCGCCCGTGCCGCAGCCCGCTCCGACCGAGCAGCCTGCCGATGCGAACGCGCCTGCTCCCGCCGATGCGAACGCACCTGCTCCCGCCGACGCGAACGCACCTGCTCCCGCCGACGCGAACGCACCTGCTCCCGCCGACGCGACTGCCCCGGCACCTGCTCCCGCCCAGTAATCGGGGAACCTTACGGTCCCTACGCGATGGATCCCATCGAGCTTGACCGCGAGGACTTCCGGAACCTTCTGGCGGAGATCGGACGCACCCGGATGCCCTTCGGGAAATTCGGGATCAAGGAGTACCCGCCCGCCGGGGTTCCGATCATGGATCTCCCTCCGGAGTATCTGGCGTGGTTCAAGGAACGTGGTTTTCCCAAAGGCCGCCTCGGCGAGCTGATGGCCCAGGTGAACGTCATCAAGGAAGTCGGCATGGACGCCGTCTTCGACCCTATGCGCCAGGCGATGGGTGGCAGGTTTCCGCTAAGGCAGAAGCCGCGGCGGTCATTTGATTTCGAGTAGTGGGGCTGGGACCGCGGAATTCATTCCGCTTGGCTTCGCTTGCCATTTGCTCCGGGGCGGAATGAATTCCGCGGTCCCAGTCTTTGCCTTGCCTAACCGCGGACAAACGCGGAATTTCCTCCCCGATGGAATCAACGAACAGGGTCTTCGTGGTGATGGGGGTTTCCGGCAGCGGGAAATCCGTGGTGGCTTCCGAAGTGGCGCGGAAAGTGGGCGGCGCGATGCTCGACGGTGACTTCCTCCACCCGCGGGCGAACATCCTCAAGATGTCCTCCGGCCAGTCGCTCAACGACGATGACCGTGCTCCCTGGCTGACCGCCCTGAATGACGCCGCTTTCGCGATGAAGCGCACGAACGCGTATTCGTTCATCGTCTGCTCCGCGCTGAAGGCCCGCTACCGCGACCGCCTGCGGGAGGGGAATCCAGACCTCACCTTCATCTATCTGAAAGGCAGCTACGATCTCATTCTCGGACGGATGCAGGCGCGTCCCGGACATTTCTTCAAACCACAGATGCTGGTCACCCAGTTTGAGGCGCTGGAGGAGCCCGTGGAGGATGAGGCGGATGTCATCGTGATCCCGATCGATCAGACGCTGCCGGAGGTCGTGGACGCCGTGATCGCCCGGATCACCGCCGGATCCTGAATCCGCGAAAGGATCTCCGCAGGGGGGGCTCCGGCTTCCCTCATGGCGGCGACGGCCAGTGCGTCATGCCGCTTTGCCAGCCGCTTGCCGCTGTCATCCAGCACCAGCGGGTGGTGGAGATAGACCGGCTCCGGCAGTCCCAGCAGTTCCTGCAGCAGCCGGTGGACATGGGTGGAGTGGAGGAGGTCCTCCCCGCGTGTCACATGGGTGATTTCCTGGAAAGCGTCATCCACCACCACGGCGAGATGGTAGGCCGTGCCGATGTCTTTCCGCGCCAGCACCACGTCTCCCAGCAGGTCTTCATCCACCACCGCCACGCCGTGCATCAGGTCGTTGAAAGTGAGCCTGCGTCCCGCCCGGCACGCCGCCTTTCCGGCATCCAGCCGCCAGGCGTGGGAGAGTCCCGCGGCCAGTTTTTCCTGCCGGACCTCCACGGGCAGTTCCCGGCAGGCACCGGGATAGAGCGGACCTTCCGGACCGTGGGGGGCACCCATCTCGTTGATCTCCCGCCGGGTGCAGAAGCACGGGTAGGCCACCCCCATTTCTTTCAGCCGCTCCAGCGCGGCCTCATAGGCGGGGATACGTGTGGTCTGGCGCAAAGGAGTGCCCTGCCAATCCAGCCCCAGCCAGAGCAGATCTTCCTCGATGCCGCTGTAGTATTCCTCCCGCACGCGGGTCAGGTCGATGTCCTCATGCCGCAGCAGGAAAGTGCCGCCGTGTGCATCCGCCAGAGCCTTCGCCACCCACGCCGCCATCGCATGGCCGAGGTGAAGCTTTCCCGTGGGGCTGGGAGCGAAGCGGGTGCGGAGGTGGGTCATTGGAATCATCCCGCGCTTCCGGGCACTGGAACGGGCAAATGAGGGCGGCGGGGATAATCTCTTTGGCCGCCGGATTTTCACAAGGGGAAAGACATGGGGACGGGAAGGAGAAAGGAGGGCAAGCCTCCGGATTGCCTCCCAAAAGAAGCAAGCCTGAGGCTTGCCCCACCTGGTGTTGGCAATCCGGAGGCTTGCCCTCCTTTCTTTTCCGAGAGGCTTGTGAAAAATTTCACAATCCACTTGAGGCAGCCGCATCCCATGGGCAGAGTAACGGCGATCCCGCCCCGCTATGGTAACCGACTCCTCCTCGATCGCTCATGCCGCCTATGATTCGAAGATCGAGGGCAACGTCATCTTCACCCAGCTTGACGCGGCGATGAACTGGATGCGGAAGAACTCGCTGTGGCCGATGCCGATGGGCCTCGCCTGCTGCGCCATCGAGCTGATGGCCACCGCTTCCAGCCGCTTTGACATCTCCCGTTTCGGCATGGAGGTCATGCGCTTTTCCCCGCGCCAGAGTGACGTGATGATCGTCGCCGGCACGGTGACCTACAAGATGGCACTGGCGGTGAAGCGCGTATGGGACCAGATGCCGGAGCCGAAGTGGTGCATCGCCATGGGGGCCTGCGCCTCCAGCGGCGGGATGTACCGCAGCTACGCGGTGCTGCAGGGCATCGACCAGCTCATCCCCGTGGACGTCTATATTTCGGGCTGCCCGCCACGGCCGGAAGCCCTCATCGAAGGCATGATGCGCTTGCAGCGGAAGATCGAGGGCGAGAGCGCCGTCGAGGACCAGAAGCGCACGATGATCGAGGAAATGGCCTGATTTTCCCCGAACGAGAAACTTTCCAAGCCATGGCCAAAGGAGAAGACACCGCGAAGCTCAACGAAGTGTTCGGAACGAAAGTCGCCGGAATCACCGAATTCCGGGGCGAAACCACCCTTCACGTCGCAGTGGCGGATCTCCATGCGGTTCTCGGGAAATGCCGGGATGACCTTGGCTATGAACTGGTGCTGGACATCTCCAGCGTCGATCACTTCGGGGATGATCCCCGTTTCGAGGTCGTCTATGAACTGGCCACGCTGGATGACGCACGCCACCTGCGGGTGAAGGCGAAAGTCAGTGAGGATGAGGAAGTGCCCAGCGCCGTGGACATCTGGGCCGGTGCGGACTGGCATGAGCGCGAGGTGTGGGACATGATGGGCATCCGTTTTTCCGGCCACCCGAACATGAAGCGCATCCTCATGTGGGAGGGTTATCCGTTCTTCCCGCTGCGGAAGGACTTCCCGCTCGCCGGACGGCCGACGGACATGCCGGATGTGGCGTTCACCGGCGTGGCTCCGCTGGAGGGCGGACCCTTCGTCACCAGCGCGGGAGCCGCGGATGTCATCCGCCGGGAGCCGCGCGCCCGGGTCATCGACTGATCCGCCTGCTTCCGGACCGATTCCTGTTTCCAACCCCACGCCGACATGCGATGTTCCGGTGTGTACTTTTCCGAATTGGGGCACCGGCTGAGGTCGATTTTGTCGGCCCGGGCCTCATGGGGGGTGGTGCTGGTCCTCGTTGCCGTGCAGGTGCTGGTTTCCGTGGCGGGGGGGTATGAGGCGCTGCCTTGGATTTTCCAGAAATTCGGGCTCAGCCGGAGTGGGATTTCGGACGGAGAGGTGTGGCAGTTGTTCAGCTACGGCCTGCTCCATGGCGGGCTGCTGCATGTGGGGATCAACTGCCTGTGCATCGTGATGATCGGTGCGCGGGTGGAGCATGTGCTGGGAAAGGGGCGGGTCGTGAAGACCCTGGCGGCCGGTGTTTTTGTCGGCGGCTTGGCCCACCTCATGTTGGATGACGGCGGTCCCTTGGTGGGGGTTTCCGGCGGGTGTGTCGCGCTGCTCATCCTGCTCACCACCCTGTCCCCGGACTCAAAGATGTGGCCCATCCCGGTATCCGCCCGGACGCTGGGCATCGGCGTCATGATGGTGGAACTGGTTTTCGCGCTGGTGGACCTGAATCCGGATGTCCCCGGTTTCACCAAAGTCGTGGAACTGTTCACGGACGCGGGGCTGGCCGGTCAGGGATACAGCATCGGCCACGCCTGTCACTTCGGTGGAGGCATGGCCGGCTTCTTCATGGGGCTGTGGCTGTTGCGGCCCCGGGTGACCATCGCCACCCTCCGCCGTGACCGGGAACGGAGGGAGGCGAGGAAGGTCAAGTCCGGGGAAGCATAGGGTGGCGGCCCGTTTATTCGCGGCGGGATCCGCGTCCGTCACCCCTGCGTCCGCCGTCACCGGCGGATGGTGCCTGCTGGCGGCTTTCCCGCTGGAAGCTGGGGGCCTGGCGTTGGGGAGGTGCCGGACGGTCAGGTGCCAGCCTCACCGGATTGTTGATGCCGGATGGGGTCGGGCGGTTGCTTTCACGGGATCTCTCCGGGCGGAACTGCGGGCGCTCGGGAGCCTGCTGGCGGAACTGGGGTCTCTCCGGTGCCTGCTGGCGGATGTCGGGGCGGATTTGCGGGCGGTCGGGTGCCTCCCGGCGTTGGAATCCTCCCTCACGCTGAGGACGGCCGAAGTTTGAGGAATCCCTCTGCGGAGGGCGGACAAATGGGGAGCTGTCCCGGCCCGGGCCGCGTCCACGGTCCGCATCCCCTCCGGGGAACTGGCGTTGGACGGGGACATTGCCACGGTTGAAGCCACCGCGGTCGCCACGGTCATTGTCCGTCCGGCTGCGGTCAAACCCGCCCGGGCGGCCGCGGCCGTAGTCGGAGCCGGGCTGGAACCTCGATCCGGAATCGCGCTGTCTGACCTCGTTCCTCCAGGAGAAGTTGCTGTTGCGGTAGAGGGACTCCCGGTTCTGGTAGCCGGAAAGGGTGTGGCTCCTCACCCGGCTGGGTGGCGGGCAATAGCGGCTGCCGGGCCGCCAGCCATGGGGGTGCGGGACCCCATAGACGATCGGGGGGCGGAATCCGACCGGATAATAACCGTAGAGGTAGGGGTCGTAGTAGGCACGGCGGTGATAGTCGTAGTAGCTGTGGGAATATGGGTCATATCCCCAGCGTGGGTCGCCGGTGCTGATGAAGACGGAAGTGGAGTAGGATCCGCTGGAATAGCCACCACCGTAGCCATCGGAGTAGTAGGGATCATAGGCGCAGGAACTGATGAGCACTGCGGCGGTGAGACCGGCTGCGGCGGCAGCCAAGCGGCGAAGGGTTTGCTTCATGAGAATAAGACTCGTCGTTCCCGGTGGGTATTCGACGATTTTTTCAAAGAATTTTGATTGCCGTGCTCCGGCGCATTGACAGCCTTGGTTCAACTCGCGTTTCCTATGCGGACATGGAAGTGGATTTGATGACCGGCACGATCCTGATGGCGCGCGTCCGCTCTCCGGAACCACCCCGGGCGTGTAATATCATGTATTTACATTTGCCCTTGTAATCTCGCTTTCATCCGACCATATTCCGACCAAAACCCTGCGAAAACCCCATGCAATTTGGATCCCTGAAATCATCCCCGTCGTTCCGGACGCGGGGATTCTCGCTCATCGAACTCCTGGCGGTGATCGCCATCATCTCCATTTTGATGACCGTTGCGGCCATCGGTGTGGGCGGGGTGCTGGGGGGCAAAGGCACGGGGACTGGTGTGGCCACGGCTGAAGCTGTCTTTGATGAAGCCCGGGCCGCGGCGGTCAGCAAGCGGACCCGGTCACGGGTGTTGGTCGATGTCACCGATCCGAAGAACCGTGAGAACTACCTCCGCCGCATCTTCGTGGTTTATGAGGAAATTGATGACAGCGGTCTGCCGGAGAAGGACAACTGGGTGGTGGCCGGCCGCGCGCTGTTTCTTCCCGACCAAACCTATTTCAGCCGCGCCTACAGCACGAAGGATCACTCCGGTGCGGGCGGTGCGCTGGACCAGATGACCCTTTCCAACGTGAACCGCACGTTCCAGGGGGAATACCTCTACTACGAATTCAACGGCGAAGGGATCTGTGCCACTCCTGGAGCCAGCTTCGTCATCGGTGCCGGCGCCCGGAATCCGGGTGAGCCAAAGCCAGTGGTCACCGCCTCCACCAAGCGGGACTTCGGAGGCTTCGTCGTCTGGCGCAACGGCCGTACTTCGACCTTCCGCAGTCCCGAGCAGATGAATCTCCCCAGCGAAGTCCAAAATTTCTGAACCCGTCCATGAAAACCCAACCTATGGTCAAAAAATCCGGCTTCACCTTGCTGGAAACCGTGATCGCCATCGGCGTGCTCGCCGTGCTGCTCACCGGCTTCATGTATGTCTTCGGCCCTGCGGCCACCGGTATCCGTCGTGCGCTCAACGTCCAGGAGGCCGACCGCCTGGCCTCCACGCTGGAGCGTGAGATGACCAGCGTCCGCGACAGGGAATCCTCCAAGTACGGGACCGGTTTTGAGAAGGGATACGACTGGATCGAGAACTCCTACAATCCCCGGGAAGCCATCTTTGTTTATCAATACCGTGGGGATCCGTCCGACCAGCGGCCGGATGGCACGCTGAATGCCATGCCCAGGGCCCAGGGCACCCCCGGCAAGGACTATGTGGTCCAGCCGATGGCACGCCGCTTGAACGACCCTCTCTTTGCGGAGGACATCAAAGCGATCGAAGGCGGCCTGTTCCTGGTGAAGTGTCTCCAGCTCACCTATACCGGCGCCAAGGATGAACTGGAGGCGAAGCCTTCCTCGAAAGGCCGCATCACCTCCCCGGAGGGGTCGGGTGGAGGAGGCGTGGAAAACTATCCTGAGGCGGTCATCGCATTCGCGGCGGAGTTTTACAGCATGCCCGCGAAGTCGATGGACTACCTGAAAAGCACGCCATTTTCCCAGATTTTCGAATCCGACTCAAATCCCATCTTCCGCCGGAACCTCGCCGTCCGCCGCTGAATCCCATTTTCCCCTGCGACATGAAAACCCTTCCAACCAACGTCCGCCGCAAGCGGGGCTTCACCCTCATCGAGCTCATGGTGGCGATGACGATCACGACCATGATCGTGACCGTCCTTGTCTCGATCACGGCCATCGCCCTCGATACCTGGACCCGCAGCCGCTCTGAGATCCGTGCGAGCCGCCAGGCGAAGTCCATGCTGGATACCATGGCGCGGGATCTCGAGGCGCTGGTGAACCGGCGCGGTGCCAACACCGAGTGGCTTTCCGCCGTCACCGAACCCGTCGAGGCAAAGGGGGCCGTTCCGGCCATCGACAGCCCGAGTTCCTCCAGCCTGATCTTCTACACCTCCCCGACGGACCGCTACAATGGAGAGGTTTCCGAAGAGGCGAAAACCGTCGGGGATGTTTCCTGCGTCGGCTACCAGTTGAAGTACCAGGACCCCATCCAGGCTCAAGGCTCGAAGGAGATCCCCACCTTCGTGCTCTACCGGAACCTGGTGGACCCGGACAAGACGTATGACAAGCTGCTTTCCAAGTCGAACCGCACCGCGACCAGCCTGCGCTCGATGTTCGACGAGGCATTCGGCTCGGAAACCGATGACCCGAACAACTTTGTCTGCGAGAACATCTTCCAGTTCACCATCACGCTTCATGTGAGGGTGGAACGCTCTTTCGCCCGGGGTGCCTCCACCGTGGATGTGCCGATCACCCTTGGCGGTGCCAACGCAACCGCCACCGAGTTCCGCCTGGAGGCCGGGAACATCATCACGGACTTCAGCGCCCGTTCGACGGAAGTCACGGATGACGAACTCAAGGCCGGATCCCTCACCTCCGTGGAGGTGTCCATGTCGGTCCTGACGGACTTCGGTGTGGAGCAGATGCGCGTGCGCTCCTTCAAGACCCCCACCGAGCAGGCGGATTTCCTCACGAAGAACTCCTACCACTACTCCAAGCTGGTCCCCGTCGCCACTCCCTGAGCGGGGTTATGGGAAAAGGGGATGCCGCTCCCCTGTAAGCCGGATTCTGTCCACCCTCACGGGCTGTACGGCCATTTCTCTCACCCCGTTCGCACGGGGCGCTCCGCTTGCGCGGAGTGCGACTAATACCCGGGGATCGAACGGGCGGGCAGCCCTTCCCCTGTTTTGTCTTGCACCACGCGGGGTTTGCCGTGCCACCTCGGTTACCCTCGGCGCGGTGGGCTCTTACCCCACCGTTTCACCCTTGCCTGTGTCCTTGCGGACCATCGGCGGTATGCTCTCTGTTGCACTTTCCGTCCGGGTCCCTCGCGGTTCCCGTCCCCCGCTTTCACGAGGCGCGTTGCCCTATGGTGTCCGGACTTTCCTCAACCTTCCTTGCGGAACATTGCGGCCGTCCGGGGAGCGGCGGGGGCAGACTGCGGCTTCCCCGCCCGGAATCCAAGCAAAAGCTGCGGGATTTCACCCGATCCAGAACACATCCGCCACGAACCAGAGGATCATCAGTACCCCGACGACGATCTTCACCACCATCCCGGCGATGGTCCCCACCACCGAGCCGACACCGGAACTGGCCGCGAAGGTGGGCTTTTTTTTCGCAAACAGCATCTCCGCCGCGAACGCGCCGATCAAGGGTCCGAGCAGGAGGCCGAAGGGAAAGAAGAACATCCCCACGATGCTGCCGGCGAACGCGCCGACCGCCCCCCACCGGGTGCCGCCGAACCAGCGGGTGCCCGCCGCGCCGCTGGCGATCTCGAACGCCTGGGAAGCGGCAAGCAGCAGTCCCAGCACCAGGAAAGACCACCACTCCAGCCCGGAACCTTCCCGCCCCAGCATCAGCCGATGGGCGATCGCGCCGATCAGGATGATGAGATGGCCCGGCAGGACCGGCAGCACGCAGCCGACCAGCCCGGCCACCATCAGGCAGAGGGTCACCACCCAGGCTACGCCAGCGCCAACACCGCCCCAGTAGTCCCATCCGGAGATCGCATCCCACATGCGTCTGCTATAGCCCGCGCGACCGCTGCCCGCAACTTCGCAGGGCGTTTCCGGTTGAGTTGCGGGCGGGGAGTGCCTAATCTTTCGGCTCTACGAACCATTGCCCCCTATGATCGTCCGCTTATTTTCACTGCTCGCCGTTTTCCTGCCCCTTTCCCTGGCCGCGCAGGCACCGGAAAGCGTGATGGTGGTGGAGGCCTACTCGGGGAAAATCCTCGTCGCCTCGAACGCCGGCCAGAAAAGGCCCGTCGCCAGCCTGAACAAGATCGCCACCGCGGTCGTTGCGATCGACTGGGCGACCGCTTCCGACCGTGACATCGCCACGGTCATGATCACCGCTCCCCAGACCGTATCCCTCGTTGGCGGGCCGAATCCCATGAACCTCCAGCCGGGCGACCGCCTTTCGCTGAGGGATGCGCTCTATTCCGCGCTGCTCGGGTCGGACAACCTGGCCGCCCTCACCATCGCGGACCATGTCGGCCGTGATCTCCTTGCCCGCCGCGGGAGGGGCGGGGATCCGGTGGCGGCGTTCGTCGCGGAAATGGGGCGGCTCGGCCAGGCCGTGGGCATGACCCAGACAAATTTCGTGAACCCCCACGGACTGGATATCCGGAATACCAAGGGCTACTCCACCGCCGCGGACATGGCGAAGCTGTCCGTCTATGCCATGCGGCGCAACGCCTTCAATTTCATCGTCCGCCAGCCGAACCGGAACGTGACGGTTTCCGGGGCGGGAGGGAACCGGAAGTTCCTCGTCCGGAACACCAACCAGCTCGTCGGGGAACCCGGCATCCTGGGGATCAAGACCGGCACCACCAATGCGGCGGGCCAGTGCCTCGCCGTCTGCATGGACCGTGAGCCGCTCGTCCGCATGAAGGCGGACGGCAACAAGGGTGCCACCCCGCGGCGGCTGATCGTCATCATCCTCAACAATCCGCAACGCTTCGACCGGGCCCGCTCGCTCATCCGCCAGGGTTGGTCGATTTATGATCCATGGCTGGCCGCAGGTGCCCCGGTCAACGATCCCAAGCGTGAAATCCTTGCGATTCCTCCGGCGCAGTGACGAGAATACGCGCGTCCCGGAACGGTTGCTGCTGCTCCGGGGGTGAAAAACAATTTACTCATGCGAATCGGTATTCTCAACAGCGGCGGCGACTGCCCCGGACTCAATGCGGTGATCCACGGTGTGGTGGGTGCGGCTGACCAGCTCGGCTGGGAGGTGATCGGCTTCCGTGACGGCTTCGAGGGACTGCTGCCGCCGGGAGATTACAAGGTGCTCAAGCCGAAGGATACCATCGGCATCCTCAAGCTGGGCGGCACCATCCTGGGAACCACCAACAAGGGCCACTTCGCCGCGAAGGTGGGGAAGGGGGATGTGGCGGAGGTTTCCGAAATGATCATCGCCAAGGCGAAGCGCACCATGGACCAGCTCGGCATCGAGGCGCTGGTCATCGTCGGCGGGGATGGATCTCTCACCACCGGCCTGCAACTTTACCGCGCCGGATGGCCCATCGTCGGTGTCCCGAAGACGATCGACAACGACCTCAGCGCGACGGCCATGACCTTCGGCTTTGACAGCGCCGTGACCAGCGTGGTGGACGGGCTGGACCGCCTGCATACCACCGCGGAGAGCCACAAGCGGGTGATGGTGCTGGAGGTGATGGGCCGGCACGCCGGATGGATCGCCCTTTGGGGTGGCATCGCCGGTGGCGCGAACGTGATCCTTCTGCCGGAGGTTCCCTTCAGCATGGAGAAGGTGGCGGATTTCATCAAACAGCGGGACGCCCAGGGCCACCACAGCACCTTGGTGGTGGTGGCGGAGGGCGCGAAACTCCCGGATGGCGACCTGGTGACTCTGAGCGGGAATGCCGGGGGCGAGATCCGTCTCGGCGGCATCGGCGAGTGCGTGGCGAAGCGCCTGGAGGCATTGACCGGTAAAGACACCCGTGCCTGCACGCTCGGCCATCTCCAGCGGGGTGGCGCGCCCACCGCGCTCGACCGGATCCTCGGCGTGCGCTTCGGCGTCATGGCGGTGAAGCTGGCGGAGGAAGGAGCCTTTGGCCGCATGGTCAGCTACCAAGCCTACCACGTCGACTCCGTGCCCATCGAGGAAGCGGTGAACAAGCTGCGTCTGGTGGAACCGGACGGCGAACTCGTCCAAGCGGCGAAGGCTGTCGGCATCTGCCTGGGAGACTGATCTGGTTGAAAGTTGATGGTTGAGTGTTGAGGGTGAAGAGGCTGATGGGAGTTGAAAGTTGATGGTTGAGTGTTGAGGGTGAAGAGGCAGAATCGGGCATGTTCGGTTTTGAAAAGCTGGAGGTCTGGCAGAAAGCGATTGCCTTCGCTGATACGGTTTATTCCGTGACACGCGGCTTCCCTTCCGACGAACGGTTCGGATTGACCAACCAGATGCGCCGCGCAGCAGTCTCTATTTCGTGCAACATCGCGGAAGGAAGCGCCCGCTTGTCCCGCAAGGACTTCAGCCGCTTCATCGAGATCGCTTCCGGATCGCTGTTCGAGGTTGTTTCGCAAGCTCACATGGGAAGAAACCAAGCCTTTCTTTCGGAAGAACAATTCCAGACACTTTACTCCGCCGCCGAGGAACAGAGCAGAATGCTCAGCGGCCTCCGTCGTTCCTTGTTGTCCGAATCCTGAAACCACTCTCAACACTCAACCTTCAACCCTCAACTTCTTCAAACCATGTCCTCCGATCCGCTTCTCCAGGTTCTCCGCCACAAGGCCCGCTTCTCCGACCAGGAACTCGCGGACCTGCTGTCCATGTCGCCGGAGGCCGTCGCGGCGCAGATCGCCGGTTGGGAGAAGGACGGCACCATCCTCGGCTACCATGCCGTGGTCGATACCGAGCAGGCTGGCGACACCTCCGTTTCCGCCTTCATCGAGGTGAAGGTCACGCCGGAGCGCGGCGGCGGCTTCGACCGTCTTGCCCTGCGGATCTCCCGTTTCGACCAGGTGGTTTCCTGCTACTTGGCGAGCGGCGGCTATGACCTGATGGTGGTGGTGGACGGAGCGGATCTGCGCGAAGTCGCCCTTTTCGTTTCGGAGAAGCTCAGCACGCTGGACGGTGTGATCTCCACGGCCACCCATTTCCGCCTGAAAACCTACAAGGAAAACGGCTTCCTGTTCGAGAAGAACACCTCCACCGAGAGGCTGGCCGTCAGTCCTTGAGAGCCGCCTTTCCCGGCAGGGCCGGAGTGAGCGGACATCATTTCACTTGGCAAGGGTCGCGCGACCGTTCTACCCCGGCGCGCGATGTTTTCCCATGAACCCATAGAATGGCCGGATGAGGTGGAGGTGCTTGTCGATCGTCTCGAGACCGAGGCAGCCGAGCGGAAGCTGACCCGCGAGGAGCGGGCCTTCATGGACGTGTATGAGACGGTGGCCCTGCTGGACGCGGAGGACGGTCTCCACGGCTTCTGGCAGAGCGGCATGAACCACCAGCGGGTCATCGGCTCCTTCGAGCTGGTCGGCGCGACGACCTTGGTCGATCCACTGAACGCGAGCCGTTGGTGCGAGACCCGCCCGGAGGACCGCTACGACTACAGCGAAACGGAGGAGGAATACCTCTGCACCATCGAGGAGGAACTTTTCGAAGGAATGGGCGACCTGGTGGACATCATGCTCACCTACATGGAGGAAGAACTGGGCGAGTGATGCACCCGTGAGGGGGATGGTGGTGCGGGGCTGGATTTTCTCCGGAATCATGTGAGGTTCCGCGCATGAAGAAACTCGGTTTCCTTTCGTTCGGCCACTGGACGCCATCGCCGCATTCGGGGACTCGGTCGGCATCGGACGCGCTGTTGCAGTCCATCGACCTCGCGGTGGCGGCGGAGGAACTGGGAATGGATGGCGCTTATTTCCGCGTGCACCATTTCGCGCGGCAGTTGGCATCGCCTTTCCCGTTGCTCGCGGCCATCGGTGCGCGGACGGAGCGGATCGAGATCGGCACGGGGGTGATCGACATGCGGTATGAGAATCCGCTCTACATGGTCGAGGATGCGGGGGCGGCGGATCTCATTTCGGGCGGACGCCTGCAACTCGGCATCAGCCGGGGTTCCCCGGAGCAGGTCATCGACGGCTGGCGGTATTTCGGCATGGAGCCGGATGAAGGGGAGACCGAGCAGGACATGGCGCGGAAATCGACCGAGGCATTCCTGAAGCATCTGTCCGGCCATGGTTTCGCGAAGCCGCACCCGCGGCCCATGTTCCCGAATCCACCGGGCCTGCTGCGGCTGGAACCGCATTCGGAAGGACTGCGGGAGCGGATCTGGTGGGGTTCCGCATCGAACGCGACGGCGGTGTGGGCCGCGAAGATGGGCATGAACCTGCAGAGTTCCACATTGAAGTGGGACGAGACGGGCGAACCGTTCCACGTGCAGCAGGCCAAGCAGATCCGCGCCTTCCGGGAGGCATGGAAAGAGGCGGGTCATGCCCGCGAGCCGCGTGTTTCCGTCAGCCGGTCGATCTTCGCCCTGATGGATGACCGGGACCGCCACTACTTCGGTGCGGAGGGAAGCCGGGCGAAGGATGAGACGGGCGTCATCGATGAAACCACCGCCATCTTCGGACGTTCGTATGCGGCGGAGCCGGACCGGCTGATCGAACTGCTGAAAGCCGACGAGGCGATCGCGGAGGCGGACACCCTGCTGCTGACCGTGCCGAACCAGCTTGGCGTGGAGTATAACGTCCACGTGCTCCGTTCACTTCTGGAGCATGTGGCCCCCGGCATGGGGTGGCGCTGACAGGGCGGGGCTAAAATCAGGCGGAACGTGGCTTCCTGCCGAAGATGGCGATCATGGCGGCACCCGTGAAGAACATGAACAAACCATAGACGACGGCGGGGATGGCCAGCCGCGGGCTTTCCAGGATGCCCAGCGCGATGGCCAGGGCGAGGGTGGCGTTCTGGATGCCGACCTCGATGGAGATGGTGACGCGTTGGGCGCGCGGAAGGCCGAACCACATGGCGAGGGCGAAGCCCAGCACCATGCCGCTGATGTTGAGGGCTGCGACGGCGGGACCGGCGATGGCGATCTGCGCGCCGAGGTCCTTTTCCTTCAGCACGGCGGCGAGGATGACCACCGCGAGGAAGATGATGGAGAAGAGGTTCACCGGCCGGGCCATCCGCTGGCTGAAGCCGGGTAACCGCGCATGGACGACCATGCCGATGATGATGGGGAGGAGGGTGACTGCGAAGAGCTGGATGAAGGTCTTCAGGAAAGGAAGCTCGATGACCGCGTGACTGCCCAGGAAGTGGGTCATGGACAGCTTCATCAGGAGCGGGATGGTGAAGACGGTGACCACGCTGGAGATGGCGGTGAGCGTGACGGAAAGAGGGATGTCGCCGCGCGAAAGATGGCTGATCACGTTCGAAGTCACCCCTCCCGGACAGACGGCGATGAGCATCAGCCCGGCGGCGAGGTCTCCCGGCATGCGGAACACGGTGGCGATGGTGAAAGCGAGGATGGGGAGGGCCAGGAGCTGCGCCGCGCAGCCGACGAGCTTCGCCTTCGGGGAAAGGATCACGCGCTTGAAATCCGCGGCGGTGAGGCCGAGTCCCATGCCGAACATGATGAAGATGAGACCGGCGGGCAGGAGGACGGTTTTGAGGAAATCAGCGGGCATTGGCGGAGGATTCCCGGGCCGGGGACGGTGGCCAACCAAAATCCGTCCGGAGGCCTCCACTGGCCCTATCCGGCACCTTGGTGACGGGTCTGCGGGTGGAGGGACCGGGTACTAACCACTCAGGGAGTTGAGCGGAAACCCCGCATTGTGTGTGCTTGGAAAGATATCTGGCAATGGTCCGACGTCGGAACATTCCCCTCTGAAATCCCATCCGGCCCACCATGAAACGAACCCTCCTTTTTGTCCTCCCGCTGAGCGCGGCCCTCCATGTCCAGGCCGGTACCATTTACTGGGATGGCTCGGGCGGATCACCCGGTGGCTGGGCGACAGCCGCAAACTGGTCCACCGCCGAGGGGGCCTCCTCTCCGGATCCCACGGCGGCTCCGGGAGCAGGGGACGATGTCGTCTTCAACACTTCCGTCCATGATGTGGACACGATCGTGACCACCGGCATCGCCATCTCCGCGAGGTCCCTCACCTTCAACAACACGGAGACCACCACCATCAGGTCATCCAGTGGCACCGCGCGCAACCTGCTGCTCGGGGGAGGCGGTATCACGGTGGATGCGGATGCAGGTCTGGCGAACCTGGGGGGATCCAGCAATACGCTGTCGGTGAGGATCGAGGAAAGCCAGACATGGACGAACAACTCCACCAGCGGGAACGCTTCCTCCCTGCGACTTCACAACGCGGTGTCGGGACCTTTGACGGGAACGACCCCGGTCACCCTCACCATCTCCAACACCAGCACGGGCGGGACGAGCTTCAACAACGCGCTGAACGATGGGGCCGGAGGCGGTGCGCTGAAGCTGGTGGTGGATTCCTCCGGTTCCGGCTTTGTCACCATGAGCGGTGGCAGCTACAGCGGTGGACTGGTCATCCTGAAGGGAACGGTGGCCGTGAACTCGAGCGTCATCGCCGGTGCCGGCAGTGCGACCTTGGAATCCGGGGCGGGGACAACCTCCACGCTAAGGGTGAACCACGCGGGCGCGGTGACGAACAACGTCATCTCCGGCGGTGCGGGGACCAACGTGCTGGAGTTCATCTCCACCAGCGGAACCCTGAATGGGAGTGTCACGCTGGACCATGACCTGGCCCTCGGCATCCGCAGCGCCGGAGCGACCGGTTTGACCATCAACGGTGACATCACCGGCAGCGGTGACCTCATCAAGGGGCAGTACCAGGGTGGTAACAGCGGCCAACTGACCTTGGCGGCGAATGTGACGACCTCGGGAAATATCCTGGTGAACAATGGTGTGCTCACTCTTGCCAATACCTCATCGATGACTTTCCGGATCGGTGAGGACGGGGTTTCCAACAAGATCGGCGGAACGGGCACCGTGAATCTCAACGGCCAGATCATTTTCGATCTCTCGATGGCCGCCGCGGAGGATGGCAATACCTGGCTGGTGGTGGACGCGGCAACGGAGAACTACGGCAGCGGTTTCTCCGTGCAGGGTTTCAACCAGAACGGAACGGACTGGACGCTGGGGGGCTACACCTTTTCCCAAGGGACCGGTGTGTTGACCTACCTGGTGCCGGAACCATCTTCATCACTGCTACTGCTGGGAGCCGGTGTGGTGTTTTCCTTCCGCCGTTCCCGCAGGGAAAAGTAAGGAGGGTGCAACGGGAACCCATGGCAAAGGGATCTCGATCCGCGGTCGGCCATCTCTCTGCTGAACACTGAAGACTTCTCATCCTTATTGCGCCAATGCCGCCGGTGGACAGGAGTGTCCACCCTCCTTTATTTCATCCGCTCGTTCGCGGCCTGCACCAGCCTGAGGATGGCATCCCCGGAACCATCCGCCGGGATCGAGACATCCTGATGCGGGAAGTCGAACACCCACACCGCGGACAGCGGCACCTTCAGCGACACCATTTCGTCGATCATCGCCGCCGTTTCCTTCAGCCGGGTGGCGGGGTCCGTATCCGGCGCGGGTCCGAATTCACCGACGAAAAGCGGCTTGCCGCTGGCGTGGCTGGCACGCAGGCACACTTCCAGTTGCTCCACATGGGTTTTCCCGGTGATGCCTGTGCCGTCGTCCTTGTGGAAGGGATAGTAGTGGACGGAAAGGGTATCGATGGGGGAGGGGTGGCTCCGCAACAGGGCGTCGGTCCACTCCGGCTCCTTGTCAGCCGTCCATGTGCCATCGCGTTCGAGATGCGCCGCCGCGCTGCGCGGCATGGCGTGGCCGGAAATGATCGGCCTGTCCGGATCCGACTTTCTGACCGCCTCGCCGAACACCTTGAGGGCGATCCCCACATCGGCGGCCCGGAGGGCGTCGCGCGCCCGCGGCGCATCGGGAAATCCCCGCGAGGGGTGGAACCAGCGCTTGTGGTTGGCGGCACCTCCCGGCAGGTCCATGGCGAGATTGTATTCATTGCCGAACTCCCACGCCAGGATGGCTGGTGAGCGATGGTAGCGCCCCACCACTTCGGAGACGTATTTTTTCATCCAGGCATGGGTCCGGCTGCCTTCATCCCCCCACGCGTCGAGCGGCTCGCCGGAGATGCCGGGCGGAGTGAGGAAAAACCAGAAGAAGGAGGGGATGAGGCCGATGCCGCTTTCCTCCGCATCCGCCACGAAACGGTCCAGCAGCCGGAAATACCGTTCCGGATCTTTTTGGTGGATCTCCCAGTTCGTCGGATAGAAGCCCCCGCAGTTGAAGCGGATGAAAGGAATGCCGTGTTCCTTCAGCTTGCGGAAGCCCGCGCGGTATTCCGCGGCTTTCGCCTCGTCATCCAGCACCCGGGCGAAGGCGTCGAAATAGTTCACGCCCATCCGGCGGACGGGATGGCCGTCCATCGTCAGCATTCCGTCTGACACCTTCAGGCCGGGCGCGGCATCCGCCCGGGAGGCGCCCGGAAGGCAGGCCGCTGCGATGAAAGTGAACAGGAGCCATCCGGCTGCCGCCGCCCTCATGATGCCTGCTGGATGTCCTTTCCGCATTCCGTCGGGAACGGGTGGAGGTGGTGCGCTTCTTTCATCGTGGCATGTTCCACCCTGGCGGAGAATCGCCGACGGGCCATGGGAGAGGGATCTGTCTTTCTTTGGGATTTTTTGGATAAATCTTTGTTATTTTCCGCGTATGCATCAACCTCGCCGCAACCCATCGGCTTCACCGTTTCATGAAACTTCCTCTGCTTCCTCTTTTCTGTTCCCTGGCCGCATCCCTGGCGACCGCCGGAGCCCAAACCCCACCGAAGGAAGGCGAGTGCATCGTTTTCATCGGAAATGGCCTGGGTGAGCGGATGAACGATCATCCCTACCTGGAGGCGGAACTCCAACTGCGGTTCCCCGGGAAGAATCTGGTCATCCGGAATATGTGCTTTCCCGGGGACACGCCGGGTTTCCGCCCACATCCGTCGCGCAATTCCCAGTGGGCCTTTCCGGGCGCGGAGAAATTCCGCCCTCAGAACAAGATCCACGCCGGCAACGGCCACTACATGACGCCGGACGAGTGGCTGACCCACCTGAAAGCGGATACCATCCTCGGCTTCTTCGGCTATAACGAATCCTTCGACGGCCCGGCAGGATTGGAGAACTTCAAGGCGGAGCTGGACGCGTTCATCACCCACACGCTGGCGCAGAAATACAACGGCGGAGCCGCGCCGCGGTTGGTTCTCGTTTCCCCGATCAGCTATGAGGATCTCTCCGCATCACGCGACCTGCCTGACGGAAAGAAGGAGAACGAGAACATCGCCCTCTACGCGGCGGCGATGTCGGAGATCGCGGCGAAGCACAAGGTCCAGTGCATCGACCTGCTTTCCACCAGCGCGAAGCTCTATGCCGCCTCGGAAAAGCCGCTCACCCGGAACGGCTTCCTGCCTACGGACGAAGGCTACAAGCAGCTTGCGAAACCCCTGGCGGACGCCCTTGCCGGTGAATCGCCCCGCATCGCGAAGGTGAAGGAAGAAGCGGTGGTGGAGGCGCTGAAGGACAAGAACTGGTATTGGTTCAACGACTACCGGATGCTCAACGGTGTCCATGTGGACGGCCGCCGCTACAATCCCTTCGGCCCGGACAACTATCCCGCGGAGATCGCCAAGATCCGCGAGATGACGGAGATCCGCGACAAGGCGTTGTGGAGCGTGGTGAACGGCACCAAGTTCGACGTCGCCGCCGCCGACAAGGGCACCAGCGTCCTTCCGGAAGTCAAAACGAACTACAAGTCCAAGGTCGAAGGCGCGCCGGTGGAATACAAATACGGCGAGGATGCGGTGAAATCCCTCACGCTCCCCGAAGGCTACAAGGCCGAGCTTTTCGCCTCCGAAAAGGAGTTCCCCAACCTGGCGAACCCCATGCAGCTTGCCTTCGACAACAAGGGCCGCCTGTGGGTGGCGACCATGCCGACCTACCCGCACTGGCGTCCGGGTGATCCGCGTCCGGATGACAAGATCCTCATCTATGAGGACACCAACGGCGACGGCAAGGCGGACAAGGAAACCGTCTTCGCCGACAAGCTGCACCTCCCCATCGGCATCGAGTTCGCGCCGGAGGGCGTCTATGTTTCACAGGAGCCGCATCTGGTCCTCCTCCGTGACACGGATGGGGATGACAAGGCGGACTCCCGCGAGGTCATCCTCACCGGGTTCGATTCTCACGACACCCACCACGCGATCAGCGCTTTCCATGCCGACGGTTCCGGAGCGTTCATGATGTGCGAAGGTGTTTTCCTCCATTCCAATGTGGAGACGCCCTATGGTCCGGTCCGCGGGGTGGACGGCGGCTTCTACCGCTACAGCCCGCAGCGCGGAAAGCTGGAGCGCACCGCGCAGCTCAGCATCCCGAACCCATGGGGCATCGCCTTCGATGACTGGGGCCAGGATTTCTTCCTCCACACCTCCGGCCCGGCGATGAACTGGCTGATGCCCAGCTCCCTGAAGACTCCCTACGGCGCGAAGACCCCGCTGACGAAGGATCTCATCCCGGATGGCCAGAAAGTCCGTCCGACCTCCGGCCTGGAGTTCGTTTCCTCCCGCCATTTCCCGGATGAAGTGCAGGGCGATTTCCTCCTCTGCAACAACATCGGCTTCCTCGGCATCAAGCAGCACTCCATCGCCGACGATGGCACGGGCTACAAGACGGCGTTCCGCCAGGAGTTGCTGAAATCCTCCGACGGGAATTTCCGTCCCGCTGCCCTGCAGTTCGCCCCGGACGGCTCCCTGTATGTCATCGACTGGCACAACGTCCTCATCGGGCACATGCAGCACAATGCGCGTGATCCGCTGCGCGACCATGTCCATGGCCGCATCTACCGCATCACCTATCCGTCCCGCCCGCTGGTGGAACCCGCGAAGATCGCCGGTGCGCCCATCGCGACGCTGCTGGAAAATCTGAAGCTGCCGGAGTACCGCAGCCGCTACCGCACCCGTGACGAGCTCCGCGGCCGTCCTGCCGCTGAGGTGCTCGCCGCGCTCGGGAAATGGACCGCCGGTCTGGATGCGGCGGATCCCCGCCGTGAGCACCACCTGCTGGAGGCCCTGTGGGTCACCTGGGGACTCAACCAGCCGGACGAGGCGTTGCTGGCCAAGCTTCTCAAGTCAGAGGACTACAAGGTCCGCGCCGCCGCCGTGCGCGTCCTCCGCTATAACACGCACCGCATCGCCAACCACGGCGACCTGCTTGCCGCCGCCGCCGCGGATGTCCATGGCCGTGTCCGTGCGGAAGCCGTGGTGGCCGCGTCCTGGCTGGACAACGCCGTTGGGAAGAAAGTCGTCAGCATCGCCGCGGGAATGCCGCAGGACGACTGGATCGCCCCGGCCATCAAGACCGCCACCAGCCGGTTGGAAGGCATCACCGAGAAGGAAGTGGACGAGCATCCCGCACCACCCGTTCCGGACCACCTGACGGGCGATGACAAGAAGCTCTTCCTCACCGGCCATGAGATCTATTTCCGCGAGGGTCACTGCGTCACCTGCCACCAACCGGACGGCAAGGGGCTGGATCCCGCGTTCCCTCCGCTCCACCGCAGCGAATGGATCTCCGGAAATCCGGACCGGCTCATCAAGCTCACCCTGCACGGCCTCATGGGGCCGTTCGAACTCCACGGAAAGAAATATGACGGCCAGGTGCCGATGACTCCCTTCGGCGGATTGCTGAAGGATGAGGAAATCGCCGCGGTACTCACCTACACCCGCAACCGTTTCGAGAACAAGGCGGACGCCATCCGTCCGGAGCACGTGACCAAGGTGCGCGAGGCGACCAGTGCGCGGAAGAGCTTCTACATGGTGGAGGAACTGCTCAAGGAGCACCCGATGGAGAAGTGACGCCCGAGGGTGGCGGGAGCCTGGAGGTCATCGGGGAACCATGGTTTGTTTCCTGATGGGCCTCCCATCCTGCCGATGCCCGCTGGAGCATCTCCTTGGAAAGCGCGGCCGTCCTCAGGAATTCGCCTTCTCCAGCGCGGCGGCGACGAAGCCGGCGAAGAGAGGGTGCGGGTGGTTCGGCTTCGACTGGAATTCCGGGTGGAACTGCGCGCCGAGGTAGAACGGATGGTCCGGGATCTCCACGATCTCGACGAGGCCTTCATCCGCGGAGACGGAGGAAATGACGAGACCGGCTTCGGTGAGCTGCTCCTGGTAGTCGGAGTTGAACTCGTAGCGGTGGCGGTGGCGTTCGTGGATGCGGTCCGCGCCATTGTAGAGTTCGGCGGCTTTCGTCCCGGCGAAGACGATGGACTCGCAGGAACCCAGGCGCATGGTGGCGCCCATGTCCTCCACGCCTTTCTGCTCCTCCTGGAGGCAGATGACGGGATGCTCGGTCGCTTTCTCGAACTCGGTCGAGTTGGCTTTCTTCAGGCCGCAGACGTTGCGTGCGAACTCGATGGTGGCGATCTGCATGCCCAGACAGATGCCGAAGTAGGGGATCTTGTTCTCGCGGGCGTATTTGGCGGCGAGGATCTTGCCCTCGATACCGCGGTCGCCGAAGCCGCCGGGAACCAGGATGCCATCGACATCACCGATCACGGCCTTCGCGCCGTGGTCCTCGATGGCCTCCGCCTCGACACGGACGATGTGGACCTTCGTGTCGTGGTGGGCGCCGGCGTGGATGAGGGACTCGTAGATGGATTTGTAGGCGTCCTGCAGCTCGATGTATTTCCCGGCGACGGCGATGGTGACCTTGTGCAGCGGATGGATGACGCGCTGGACGAAGCGCTCCCAGTCCTCCAGTGCGGGGGCGGGGGTGTCACCGAGGCCGATGCGGTCCACCACCAGGCGGTCGATCTTGTCGCGACGCAGGTCGAGCGGGCACTCGTAGATGGAGTGGGCGACGTCGCGGAAGGCGACGACGTTCTTCTTCTCCACGTTGCAGAACATGGCGATCTTCTTGCGGTTGTCCTCGTCGAGGTCCGCTTCCGTCCGGCAGATGATGATGTCCGGCTGGATGCCCAGTTCGCGGAGCTTGGCCACCGACTGCTGGGTGGGCTTGGTCTTGATCTCACCCGCAGCCTTGATGAAAGGCAGCAGCGTGACGTGGATGAAGCAGACGTTCTCCTTGCCCACTTCCAGCGCGAACTGGCGGAGCGCCTCGATGAAAAGCAGGCCCTCCATGTCGCCGACAGTGCCGCCGATTTCGGTGATGAGCACGTCGGTCGTGGGATTGTCCGTCGTGACCTTGTGCAGGCGGAGTTTGATCTCATCCGTCACGTGGGGGATGAACTGGACGGTCTTGCCCAGGTATTCGCCGCGGCGCTCCTTCTTGATCACGGAGTCGAACACCTGGCCGGAGGTCAGGTTGTTCATCCGGGAAAGGACGCCGGAGGTGAAGCGCTCGTAGTGGCCCAGGTCCAGGTCGGTCTCCGCACCGTCATCCAGGACGTACACCTCACCGTGCTGGTAGGGAGACATGGTGCCGGGATCGACGTTGAGATAGGGGTCGAACTTCTGCATCAGCGTCTTCAGGCCGCGGTGCTCGAGCAGCGTGCCGATGGATGCGGCGGCAAGACCCTTGCCGAGAGAGGAAACGACGCCGCCGGTGACGAAGATGTATTTCATAAGTGGAAAGTGAGCAGTGATCAGTGAGCAGTGGAAAGAAGACGTTCGATCTCGTCGGCCTGTCCGGGGGTGTCAACGCCGGGTGAGGTGTCGTCGGTGACCAACACCTTGATGGAGGCTCCGTTCTCGAGGGCGCGGAGTTGCTCCAGTGACTCGGCTTTTTCAAGTGGAGATGGTGCCCAGGTCACATATTTCTCCAGAAAGCCGCGGGAGTAGGCGTAGATGCCCTTGTGGCGGAAAACGGGGAGGCCTTCCACCGCGTTGCGGAAATAGGGCAGCGGGGAGCGGGAGAAATAAAGCGCGCGGCCATCCAGGGCGGTGACGACTTTCACCACGTTCGGGTCGGCCACGGCGGGGTCGGCGGGGTCCAGCGGATTGGCGGCGGTGGCCATGTCCAGCGTGGCGTCCGCGGCCATGGCGGCGGCGAGTTCGTCGATCAGCGCCGGATCGATGAGCGGCTCATCCCCCTGGATGTTGATGATGTGGGTGGCCTGCGGGATGACGCGGGCGGCCTCCGCGATGCGGTCGGTGCCGGTCGGGTGGTCGGGGCTGGTCATCACCACCTTTCCGCCGAAGGTGGCCACGGCGGCGGAAATGCGGTCGTCGTCGGTGGCGACGATGACGTCATCGAGGTTGGAACATTCCTGACATCGCTCCCAGACGTGCTGGATCAGGGGTTTTCCGGCGATGACATGGAGGGGCTTCCCGGGGAAGCGTGTGGAGGCCCAGCGTGCGGGCAGGATACCGATGATGTGGGTGGTGGAGTCGGAAATGGGCACGCTTAAAATGGGCTGGGCGAATTTATGGGAGGGGACCCATGGGCGACAAGGCCGGTTTTGGGAAAAGATTGGAGCGCCCGCGGCAGCCGGGGGAAATGCCCGAGATCATCTCATTCCGGATGCTTCTTGGGAGAGCGGTTGGATTACCACTGATTTCACTGATTTACTGATTCAGAATCGGGCATGTGACCGAAAGACGACCCATTACTCTCTCTTCAAATCAGTAAATCAGTGAAATCAGTGGTAATCCTTTTCAAATTTCGAATGGAGCTCCCGAAATGAGAGGACCCCGGGAAATGCCTCAAATCGGTTGACCTGCCGGGGACGGTGCCGATAGTTCCAAGGCATGACGGGAAAAGGAGGCCTCACGCAGCAGCATGCGGACCGGATTCTTGCGGGGAGGACGGTGGAGGAGGCTGCGGCCCGGCTGGAGCCGGACTGCGGGGACCTGCCCGAAGTTTCCGCCGGAACCGCGAAGGTCAACCGGGAGCGGGCGTCGCGGATATGGGATCAGGTTGGAGGGGACCCCGCGTGGCGGGAAACCCTGCTGGGGCAGTCGGATGAACTGGAGCACTACCAGGGGAACATCGAGAACGCCATTGGCGTGATGAGGATGCCCATCGGCCTGGCCGGGCCGTTGAGGGTCAACGGACTTTCAGCGAAAGGGGACTACCACATCCCGCTCGCCACCACGGAGGCGGCGCTGGTCGCCAGCTACCACCGGGGCTGCCGGGTGCTCACCATGGCGGGCGGCGCGTCGGCGATGGTCCTTTATGAAAGCATCGCCCGGGCACCGGCCTTCGCGTTTGAAACCGCATCCGATGCCTGCCGGTTCGTCGTCTGGGCGCTGGCGCAGTTCGACGTGTTCCGGGAAAAAGTGGCGGCGACCACTTCGCACGGAAAGCTGATCGACGTTGGCTCCACCGTGGAGGGGAACCACGTGTATCTGAATTTCGAATACACCACGGGGGATGCCTCCGGGCAGAACATGGTCACACTGGCGACGCAAGCGGTCTGCGATTTCATCCTGGAGGCGAGTCCGGTCCCTCCGGTCCGCCACTACGTGGAGTCGAACCTTTCCGGTGACAAGAAGGCCAGCGCCCGCGCCTTTTCCACCGCACGCGGAAAGAAAGTGACGGCGGATGCGAGGCTGCCCGCAGAGCTGGTGGGGAAATACCTGCACACCACCCCGCAGGCCATGCGGGACTACTGGCAGATGTCCGCCATCGGCGGGGTGCTCAGCGGCACCATCGGCATCCAGGGTCACTTTGCCAATGGCCTCGCCGCACTTTATCTCGCCACCGGGCAGGATGTGGCATGCGTGGCGGAATCCGCCACCGGGGTGACGCGGTTCGAGGTGACGGAGGAAGGGGATCTCTACGCCTCCGTCACGCTGCCGGGGATCATGGTGGGGACGGTCGGCGGCGGCACCGGCCTGCCGACGCAGAAGGCCTGCCTGGAACTGATGGGCCTGTATGGAGATGGGAAATCCCGCGCGCTGGCGGAGGTCTGCGCGGGCCTGCTGCTGGCGGGTGAACTCTCGATCATCGCCGCGCTCAGCGCGGGGCATTTCTCCCGCGCCCACCGCAAGTTGGCCCGCACCCGGAAGCAGGACCCGTGATGTTTTTCCAACGCTGGCACACCTACCAGAAGGAACGCTTCCCGCTGCTCGCGCATGGCCCGCTCATCGCGGCGTTCAGCGCCTGCGCGGTCGCCTTTTCCTCGATGCTGCGTGGCGAGCCTTCGCCCGGGTGGCCGGCCTATGCCGCTGCCTTCACCGTCTGCCTGCTGATGTTCCTGCAACTGCGGATCGCGGATGAGTTCAAGGACGCGGAGGAGGACGCGCGCTGGCGTCCCTACCGGCCGGTGCCGCGCGGGCTGGTCACGCTTTCCGCGCTGCGTGTGGTGTTCATCCTCGCCGCCGTCATCCAGGCGGGCGTGTCCCTGTGGCTGGATGCGCGGCTGCTGATCGTGCTGGGCATCGCGTGGAGCTACCTCGCGCTGATGAGCGTGGAGTTCTTCTGCCGGAACTGGCTGAAAAAACGTCCCGTCATCTACCTGGTCTCCCACATGGGGATCATGCCGCTGGTGGATTTCTTCGGCACGGCCTGCGAGTGGTTGCCCGGTGCGGGGCATGCGCCTGCCGGGCTGGGATGGTTCCTGGCCGCCAGCTTTTTCAATGGGGTGGTCATCGAGATCGGGCGGAAGCTGCGGCAACCGGCGGACGAGGAGGAGGGCGTGGAGACGTATTCGCGGCTGTGGGGCAGACGCGGTGGCGCGATGGTGTGGCTGGTGGCGCTGGCCTCCACGCTCGGCTGCGCGGTCATGGCGGCGCGGGCCATTTCCTTCGTCCCACCCATCGGCATCGGGCTGGGTGTGTTGCTGGCTGCCGCCGTTGTGATCGTCATCCGGTATCTGTCGAAAGGAACTTCCGGCAAGTGGATCGAGAATTTCTCCGCGCTGTGGACGCTGGCGCTCTATCTCCTGCTGGGGCTGGTGCCGCTTGCGTTCCGTTAGATCCTGCGGGATTGTCAGGCTTCCGAATTGCATGCCGCTCTTTCCTGAAACCGCGAATGCCACCGCCCCCTTCGGCGGAAAGGGGAACGCGTTGTTCCACCTGGGGCGTGCTGGATTTCCCGTGCCGGAGTGGTTCGCCATCCCGCCGGACGAGACCATCGACCCCGCAAGCTGGCCGCCGCTGTCCGGGGAGCATGCGGTGAGGTCGTCCGCCACGGCGGAGGATGGCGCGGCGCACTCCTTCGCCGGGCAGTTCGATACCTTCCTGCATGTTCCGCCGGAGCGGATCGCGGAGCGCGTCGGGCAGGTGCGGGATTCCGCGCAGGCGGAGGCAGTGCTGAGCTACTGCCGGGAAAAAAATCTGCCGCCTCCTTCGCCGCCGACGGTGCTCGTCCAGCGGATGATCGATCCCCGCTGCGCGGGCGTGGCCTTCAGCGCGGATCCGGTCGGCGGCAGCCGTTCGCTGACAGTGGTGGCCGCCGTCGCAGGGACGGGGGAGAAGCTCGTCTCCGGTGATGAGGACGGGGAGACATGGAACATCATGCGGGACGGAACCGTGACGGTAAAGCCGGACAGCACCATCCTTTCCGCGGACGATGCGAATGCGGTGGCGGAGCTGGCCGTCGCCTGTGAGCGTCACTTCGGAAGGCCGCAGGACATCGAGTGGGCCATCGACCGGGAGGGAAAGCTGTGGCTGCTCCAGTCCCGGCCCATCACCACGCTAGGCGGCTTGCCGGACCCCGGCGACACGCTCCGCGTGTGGGACAACAGCAACATCGCGGAGAGCTACGGTGGTGTGACCACGCCGCTCACGTTCTCCTTCGCGCGCCGGATCTACGAGCACGTCTATCGCGAGTTCTGCACGCTGATGTCCGTGCCGCGCGAGCGGATCGAGCGTGCGGACGACGTCTTCCCGCAGATGCTCGGCCTCATCCGCGGGCGCACCTACTACAACCTTGCGAGCTGGTACCGCGTGCTGGCCCTGCTGCCCGGCTTCCAGCTCAACCGTTCCTTCATGGAACAGATGATGGGCGTGAAGGAGCCGCTGCCGGAGCCGCTGGTCCAGCAGATCATCGCGGAGTCGCGGACCACCCTGCTCAATGACACGCTGGCGTTGGTTGGCACATGCATCGGTCTCATACGGCAGAACTCCGGACTGAAGAAACAGATCGCCCGTTTCCAGTCGCGGCTCGACCGTGCGCTGGACCTTTCCGGTTCGCCATCGTTGGAGGATTCATCGGCGGAGGTGCTGGCGGCGCACTACCGGGAGCTGGAGGGCCAGCTCCTGAAGAAGTGGGACGCGCCGCTGGTGAATGACTTCTTCGCCATGATCTACTACGGCGTCCTCCGTGGTCTCTGCAAAAAGTGGCTGGGCGACCAGGACGGCACGCTGCAGAACGACCTGCTGGCGCACACCGGCGGCATCATCAGCGCGGAGCCGCCACGGCGCATCATGAGGATGGCGGCGCTGGCGGCGGAGGTGCCGGGCCTTCCTGAAAAGCTGGCGGACCCGGAGGTGCGGGAGGATGTGAAGCTGAAGCTGGTGGCCGCGCACGCGGAACTCTCCGCGGCTTTCCAGTCGTATCTCGATGACTTCGGCGACCGCTGCCTGGAGGAACTGAAACTGGAATCCCCGACCGTCCGTGATGATGCCTCCACGCTGCTGGTTTCGATCGGTGCGCTGGCCGTTGGCGGAAAAGCGGGCGAGCGTGCGGAGGAATCCCCGCACAAGGGGACGGACGCTCCGCGCATCGGGAATCCTCTGCGGCGGATGATCTTCCGCCATGTGCTGGAGCGTACCCGTGAGCGAGTCCGCTGCCGGGAGAACCTGCGCTTCGAGCGCACGCGCCTGTTCGGGAGGGTGCGGAAGATCATGCGGGAAATCGGCCGGCGGCTGTGGGCGGACGGGCGTCTGGAAGATCCGGCGGATGTCTTCTATCTCGAACTGGGGGAAGTGCTCGCAACCTGTGAGGCCACCGGCACCACGGATGACCTGGCCGCGCTGGCCGCGCTGCGGAAAAACGACTTCGACGGCTTCCGCGCGGAGGAAGCCCCACCGGACCGGTTCGAGACACGTGGGCCCATCCACCGCCACCAGTCGTGGGAGCATGCGGCGGTGAGCATCGATGCCACCGGGGATGCCATCAAGGGCCAGGGTGCCTGCCCCGGCGTGGTGACCGGAAAGGTGCGGGTGGTGCTGGATCCCCGCGGTGCCAGACTGAAGCCGGGGGAAATCCTCGTCGCCCTGCAGACGGACCCGGGGTGGGTGGTGCTGTTCCCCGCCGCGTCCGGCCTGCTGGTGGAGCGGGGCAGCCTGCTTTCCCACTCCGCCATTGTTTCCCGTGAACTCCGGCTTCCCTGTGTGGTATCACTCGCCAACATCACCCGCATCCTGAAAACGGGCGACCGCGTGGAGATGAACGGCGCGACCGGAATGATTCGCATCCTCGAACGTGCCTCCGACCGATGACCACCTCCGAGATCCAGCACCGCGCCGACTTTTCGGAGATCCGCTACGCCCAGTGCTGGGAGGACTCCCGCTTGCTCATCGGCGGCCTGCTGCCCGCAGGCCGGGACTGCCTGAGCATCGGCTCCGCCGGGGAGAACAGCTTCGCTCTGCTGGCGGCGGGTGCGGCCTCCGTCACCGCCGTGGAGATGAACGCGGCGCAGATCGCCTGCATCGAACTACGGAAAGCATCGTACCTCCATCTGGACCATGGGGAACTGCTGCGGCTCATCGGCTCCCGTCCATGTGCGGACCGGCAGGCGATCTACCGGAAAGTCCGCGACGCGCTGCCGGAGGAGGTGCGTGCGTTCTGGGACGCGCGTCCGGAGGCGGTCGCGGCGGGTGTCGGCTCTGCGGGGAAGTTCGAGCGCTACTTCGCCACCTTCCGCAGCCGGGTGCTGCCGCTGGCCCATGGCCGCAAGCGGGTGCTCTCCTTGCTGGAGCCACGCGACCCCGGTGCGCGGCTGCACTTCTACCAAAGGGAATGGAACAACCGCCGCTGGAGGTGGATCTTCCGCATCTTCTTTTCCCGCACGGTGATGGGGGCGCTGGGCCGTGATCCGGAGTTCTTCAAATACGTGGAAGGCTCCGTCGCGGACCGCATCCTGTCCCGCACCCGGCACGCGCTGGCGGTGCTGGACCCGTCGGAAAATCCCTACCTGCACTGGATCCTGACCGGCACCCATGGCGGGGCGCTGCCGGAGGCGCTGGAGGAGCGGAATTTCCCGCTCATCCGCGAGTCCATCGCGGCGGGGAGGTTCCGCATCGCTCCCGGGTCGATCGAGGCCTTGCTCGAATCCGAGCCGGACCGGCGTTATGGTGCGTTCAATCTTTCGGACATCTTCGAATACATGAGCGAGGACAACACCGCCGCGCTGCTGGAAAAAATCGCGGACGCCTCCGTGCCCGGGGCGCGTCTGGCCTACTGGAACATGCTGGCCCCGCGGTCGCGTCCCGCATCGCTGGCCCACCGGCTGCGGCCCATCCCGGCGGATGATCTTTTCGGAATGGACCGTGCCTTCTTCTACAGCCGCTTCGTCGTGGAGGAGGTCATGGAGTGACCGGCTACGAATGGCTCTGCGTGCTGGTGGTGGTGCTCATCCTCGCCGCGGGCCTGCCATCGGTCCGTGCGATCACCGCCCGCTGCGGAGCCTCGCCGGAGGTTTCGCGGAAGTCGGTCCATGTGCTGATGGGGCTGGTCTGCGTTTCCTTTCCATGGGTGTTCGAACGGCCGTTGCCGGTGTGGGTGCTGGCGGCGGCGGCCACCATCCCGCTGGCAGTGGTGCGGTCCATCCCGTCGTTGCGCAGCGGCGTCGGCTCCGCGTTGCACGGGATCAAACGGCCATCGTATGGGGAGGTGCTGTTCGCGCCTGCCGTGGCCGCCGTGTTCCATTTCTCCGGTGGGGATCCCTACCTGCACGGCATCCCCATCGGAATCCTGACACTGGCGGATGCGGCCAGCGCCGTGGGTGGCACACGGTGGGGCAGGCGTCACTATGGGGTGGGGGAGGGCTTCAAGACCGTGGAGGGTTCGCTGATCTTCCTCACCACCGCGTTCCTGTGCGTGTTCCTGCCTCTCTTCCTCGGGGGGCGCATGGACATGGTCCACTCCCTCTGGATCGCGCTCATCCTCGCCACGCTGGCGATGATGGCGGAGGGGATCTCCGACCGTGGGTTTGACAACCTGGTGATCCCGCTGGGCTGCATCTTCGCGCTCGACCGCCTGCTGTTGCTGGACACCCCGTCGCTCACCTGGCGGTTCATCGTGCTCGTCGTCCTGCTGGTGCTGGTGTTGGTCGGATCACGGTGGTCCACGCTGAACGGCGGCGCGTTGCTGGGCAGTGTGCTGCTGGGATACGGCTGCGCCATCCTCGCGGACTGGAGGTTCGCGCTGCCGCCGTCCGGCGTGTTCATCTCCCACCTCATCACCACGCGGAAACACCATCTCATCAAATCCTTCGACCACCGGCTGGACGCGGTGGTGTCCCATGCCCTCGCCGCCATGCCGTGGGTTGTGGCGGTGGCACTGGATCGGCTGCCGGTCGCGCTGGGTCTGGCGGGCGTGTCCTTCGCGATGATGGCGCAGCTCGCCATCCTGGACACCGCCACCCGCACCTCCGTGCCGGGGCTTTCACCGAGGCCGCTGCGGGCGGTGCTGAAAGGAGCGTTCATCGCCGCGCTGCCGGGCTTGGCATGGCTGTGGCCGTATGCCGGCGCGCTGGTGGTCCCGGTTGCATCGGCATTTGCCGCGACCCTGCTGGCCGTGCTATGGTTCGGCAAATTGTCACGCTCCTGGCGGGGCGGTGACACCGCTCTGTGGATGGTCAAGGGCGTGCTCGCGCTGGCCGTCTCCCTCACCGCTTTCCTTTTCCGTCCATGAATCCGCTGGAAACCATCATCACTCCCGGCCCGGGCATTCCGGAGATGCCGCTTGCGGAAAATCTGCCATCGCCCGGTGCCATGGTTCCGGAAAGCGAACAACCGGATGCGCGTGTCTTCGTCACGGAGGGAGGAAAGATCGCCGCCCATCTCGCGCTGTGGTGGAGTGATGTCCCGCCCTACCCGGAGAACAAGCTGGGAGTGGCAGGAGGATTCGCCGCGCGGGATGAGGAAGGCGCGAAGGCCCTGCTGGATGCCGCGTGCGGTCACCTCGCCGCGCAGGGATGCATGCTGGCGGTTGGTCCCATGAATGGCAACACGTGGCGGAGCTACCGCTTCGTTGATGAAAGCGACGGTCGCCCACCGTTCCTGCTGGAGCCACGCAACCGTGAGTTCTATCCGGTGTGGTGGCGGGCTGCGGGCTTCGGCGAACTGTCCTCCTATTCCTCATCCGTGATGGAGCTGGATGGCAGCGAAGCGGTGCCCCCCGCCTTGAAGGAAAGGATCATCCGCTCCGGCATCACCATCCGTCCGCTCGATACGGAGCGCTATGAGGAGGAACTGGCGACCATCCATGATCTCAGCCTGCGCAGCTTCACGAACAACTTCCTCTACACCCCGCTGGGCAGGGAGTCCTTTGTCTCCTCCTACCTGAAGGTGAAGCAACATGTGGACCCGCAGTTTGCCAGGATCGCGGAACGCGACGGTGTGCCGTGTGGTTTCGTCTTCGGCATTCCGGATCTGGAGGCCGCTGCCCGTGGGGAGCAGCCCGCAGTGATCGTCAAGACGCTGGCCGTCGATCCCTCATCCAGGAGTGCGGGCCTTGGCAGCCTGCTGGTGGATGAACTGCACCGCATCGCCCGTGGAAAAGGATACACGGAGGCGATCCACGCGCTGCAGCACCAGACGAACACCTCCCTGAAGATCACCGGCAGGCATGAGGGCCGCGCGTTCCGGAGATATGTCCTTTTCTCGAAGCCGCTATGAACCTGGTCGCACTGTTGGCGGAGCGTGCGGCGGAACATCCGGACCGTCCGGCGCTGGTCGATTCCGCAAACGGAGTGGACCGGATCGTGACCTACCGGGAGCTGATGGAGCGCGTGGCGGGTGGTGCTTCCTTTCTCAAGCGGAGCGGCCTGAAACGCGGCGACACCGTCCTGCTTCTCCATCCGGTGTCCATCGAGCTTTACGAATTCCTGCTCGCCGCATTCCACCTCGGTGTGCGGGCCATGCTGGCGGATCCGTCCGGTGGCAGGGCCTTCATCTCGCTGTGCTGCCAGCGGGTGAGGCTCGCCGCGTTCTTCGGTTCATGGAAGGCACAGGCATTCGGCATGGTCATCCCGGAGATCCGGAAATGCCCGATGCGCTTCCGCACCGGTGCATGGTTTCCCCGCACGATGAAGTGGCGGACGGATGCCACTCCCCATGAGCTGGTGGATGTCCCGGAGGATGAACCGGCGCTCATCACCTTCACCAGTGGCAGCACGGGTGTGCCAAAGGCGGCGGTCAGGACGCACGGCTTTCTGCTCGCCCAACACCGCGCGCTTTCTAGGTCGCTCGACTTCCGTGACGGCGAGGTTGATCTGATCACGCTGCCCGTCTTCGTGCTGGCGAACCTGGCTTCCGGCCTCACCAGTGTCCTCGCGGCGACGAACCTGGCGAAGCCCGGCTCTCCCGATACGGCGGCGGTCCTCAGCCAATGCGCGCGCCATGCCGTCACCCGTTGCGCCGCATCACCCGCATTCTTCGAGGCGTTTCTGCGATCTCCTGACGGCCTGCCGCCGCTGCGGCGCATCTACACCGGCGGCGCGCCGGTCTTTCCCGACCTGCTGCGGCGGCTCCGCAAGGCCCTGCCGGACGCGGAGATCCATTCCGTCTTCGGCTCAACGGAAGCGGAACCCATCGCCCATCACCATCCGGATGAGGAAGCCGCCGCCCTGACGAAGGAAGGCGCGGGCCTCTGTTCCGGTGTGCCTGTCGCGGAGATTTCGCTGCGCGTCATCAGGGATCACTGGGGCACGCCGCTGGGGCCGATGGATGCCGTGGCCTTCGATGGGCTGGAGCAGACGCAGGGTCAGGCGGGCGAGATCGTTGTCAGCGGGGACCACGTGCTGCCCGGCTATCTGGGCGGGCTGGGTGACCGGGAGACGAAGGTCCATGTGGACGGAACTATCTGGCACCGCACCGGGGACGCCGGATGGTTGGATGCACAGGGCAGGGTCTGGTTGCTCGGGCGTTGCGCGGAAAAGCTGCCCGCATTCCCTTCTTCCGGTGGATTGCCGGCGGATGCGTTCCGCTATCCATTCGCCATCGAGTGCGCCCTCCGGGAAAGCTTTCCCGGCATCCGTATGGCCACGCTGGAGTGGAAGGGCGAGCGTCTGCTGGTGGTGGGGAAAATCCTTTCGGCGGAGGAACACGCCGCGATTTCCGAAATGGCGACGTCGTTCGGGATGCAGCGGATCGTCAACCTGCCGGAACTGCCGCTCGACCGCAGGCACAACGCGAAGATCGACTATCCGGCGTTGAGGAAGCTGCTGGAAAGTATCTAGCGATACCTACCTCCACCGGACCGGCCGGACCGGGACACGGGGGCCTCTATACAAGGCCCCCCGTGTCCATGTCCCGATCAGGTAGAGACAAATCGGTCATGTCCCGAGCATGTCCCGATTGTCCCGAGGGCGCTGACCAAAGGGTGGTTTGATCCGTTTTCATCAGGCTATCAACGCTTTGTGCCGAACGCGTCGGCTCCTTTATCGTTTCCATGATCCTTTGAGCGCGTGTCCCGATGATGTCCCGAAGGATTTTTGGCGTCTCGCGGCGGATCGTTCAGGACAGATGAATTTTGTCCCGATGGTGGTTTGGGAGGGTGCGACTGCCTTTGGAAAAAAGGTAGGGTCGCGACCGCCGGGCGCGCCGATGCTTTCGGCGGACAGGCGGATGATGCCCGATGATGAAAAGGAGCGACGCAGGACTACCCGCGTTGCAGCTTCGGCAGCCCGGGCCGGGCAGCCCTACCTTTTTCTCGCCCTCAACCTCACCCGGAATCCATTCTTCATCCGCAGGGTGATCGACGGCTCCGCCTCGATGGTCTGGCCGGGCATCTCCTCCAGGTCGAATTCCCGCAGGATCATCGGCAGGATCACGCGGGCTTCCGCGAGCGCGAATTCACTGCCGATGCAGAAACGCGGGCCCGCGCCGAAGGGGTAGTAGGATTCATGGTCACGCTTCAGGAACCGGTCGGGCCGGAAGGCCTCCGGGTCCTCCCAGAAGTCCGGATGCCGGTGCAGCATGTAGGGGCTGAGAATGACGCCGGAGTTCCGCGGGATGTGGTAGCCGCCGATCTCGTCATCGGAAATGGCCCGGCGTTCCATCGCCCAGATCGGTGGGTAAAGGCGGATGCTTTCCTCGAAGACGTGCAGCGTGTCCACCAGCTTCGGCAGGTCCTCCATGGTGGGCGTACGGTTTCCGCAGATGGCGTCGAATTCCTCCCGGATGCGGGTGATCCATTCCGGATGCCGACAGAGCAAGTAGAGCGTCCACGCCAGCCCGTTGGCGGTCGTCTCATGCCCGGCGAGGAGAAAGGTGATGGCCTCGTTCCGTACGGCCCGGTCGCCCAGCGCGGCACCCGTTTCCTCATCCTCGCCGTGGAGCAGCATGGACAGCAGGTTGGGTGTTTCCGGCGGGTCCGCCCGCTGCGCGGCGATGAGCCGGGAAATGATGCCGTCCACCTCCGCGAGCGATCTGCGGAAACGCAGGTTCGCCGGTGTCGGCCAGTTCGCGGGAGGGGGGAGGAGGCTGCGCCAGCGGTGGTAGGTGTGGAGCATCATGCGGTGCATGGAGCTTTCCACCGTCTCCGCCTCCCGCCCCAGGTCCGCTCCGAAAAGGCACTGTCCCACCACGCGGAAGGTCAGCTTCATCATCTCCGACGCCGCGTCCGTTTCCTCTTTTCCTTTCCATCCGTCCAGCATGTCACGGGTGCATCCGGCGATGCTGGAGACGAATCCGGCGACCGCGCTGCGGTGGAACATCGGCTGGATGGTGCGGCGGCTCAGTTGCCACGCGGGACCGTTGGAGGTGAGCAGGCTTTCCCCGCAGATGAGGCCGATGTTTTCGGAACTGCGGGACGCCTTGTCGTAGTTCCTGCGGTTGCGGATCATCACGTGCGACACGTGGTCCGGGTGGTTGAGCAGGTGGAAAACCAGCGGCCCCACCTTGAAGCGGACGATGTCCCCGTGGTCGCGCGTGCTTTCCTCCAGCAGGCCCAGCACATCGTGGCGGATGCGGTGCAGGTGCCCTGTCAGAAAGCCGCCGCGTGGGGATGGTGCGTGGCGCTTCATGGGATGTCGTAGCCCCAGCGTTGGTAGATGCCGCCCCACTCCGAGCGGAGCTTTTCCTTTTCAGCAGCGGTCAGGGTCGTCAGGCGGTTTTTCTCATACCCATCCAGGGTGGAAACGTAGCGGCTGATCTTTCCTGAAGCATCCTCCCACGCGGGGATGCCCAGCGCCTTGTAGATGCCCTCCACGGTTCCCATGGGATCCCGCTCCACGTCATCGAAGGCCACCTCATGGAAGTTCCCCGGCGGGATCAGCGGCAGGTCGCGGAAGAACGCGCCATACAGCTCCCGGTAGCGGGCGATGATCTCTTCATCAATGCCGCCGCGGTCCGGGCGTTGCAGGTAGGTGTGCCACATCGCCGTGTCATAGTAGTGGCGGAACGACTGGAAGACCTCATCCGGCCTGCGGTGGATGTGAACGAACCTCGCGTCCGGAAACATCTCCAGCAGCAGGCGGATGCGGGCTGTGTGAGGGGGGGATTTCAGCAGCAGCGCGCGACCGTATTTCAGCGTGAGTTTCTTGATGAACCAACGGAACGCCTCCATCCACTGCCAGGTTTCCTCCCGCGACGCTTCATCGAAGGTCAGGTAGCGGTTGTAGAATGCTTCGCGGCGGGGGAATGACACGCCCAGATAGGAGGACATCAGGCTGATGAGCAGCGGCGCGAATTCATCTTCCTGCGGCGACTCGAAGCTGAGCGCCATGTTGTCCATGGGCCGCTTGTCCGGGATCATCCAGGCAAAGCGGCGCGTGTTCGCCTCCTCCGTCGTCAGGAAGGTGTGCGGGTTCACCACCTGATAGGTGTTCGCGAAGGCGAAGTTCACATCATCCTGCGCCAGCAGGTTGTGGAGATGGGTGGTGCCGCTGCGCCAGTGGCCGAGGATGAAAAGGGGCGGTCGCTTGATCTCCGTCGCCGCGATCTTTTCATCGAACAGCCGCTCCTCCCTGCGGCGGTGGAAGGAGTTGAAAAGGCTGAGCAGGGAGATGACCGCGGCCCGGTGCCAGTAGACCGCATCCACCCCGAAGCGGTTGGCGTTGAGAAGCCGCCACCAATCGCCAGCGGTGATTCCGGAAAGGTAGTTGTGGCCGATGCTCCAGCGGTGTTTTAGTCTGGCGGTCAAACAACCACGGGGTAAGCTGCATCCCTTGGATTTCCAAGTTCAAACTCCGCATATCGCCATGTTCCGATTCCTCCGCGCCCTCGTTCCGGCCATCGCTCTTCTCCTCTCCCACACCGCCCGCGCGCAGGATGCCGCGGAGCCGATGGACCCCGATCATGTCGAGCTGCGCGCGCTGAAGGACCAACTGGTGAAGGGGATCAACGAGGGGAACATGGACATCATCGATCCGCTGCTGCATCCCGACGTGGTGGTCACCTGGCAGGACGGCCAGGTGTGCAAGGGCCCGGCGGCCATCCGCAGGTTCTACGCGGACATGGCGGCGAAGTCGAAGAAGACCTTCCAGGGCTACAAGGTGCCGCCGACGGCGGATGAGCCGACCATCCTCCACGCGGGCAACAACGCGGGCGTCGCCTATGGCTACAACGTCGGCGTCTTCCACCTCGCGGGGAAAGACTTCGAGATGCACAACCGCTGGACCGCCACCATGGTGAAGCAGGACGGCAAGTGGCTGCTCTCCAGCTACCACGTTTCCATGAACGTCCTGGACAACCCGCTGCTCAACGCGGTGAAGGTGGTGGCCATCGCCGGTTCCGCCATTGCCCTGGTCGTGGGACTGTTCATCGGGCGGGCGCTTGGCCGCAGGCGGAAAGATTGATCGTCTGTCGGGCCTGTGGCTGCGGCGTCCCGCCGCAAGTCCTGCCGGGAAACGTCACCTTCCTCACAAGGGTGCCATACTTCATCGGCTTTGCTGCCGAATGGCCTTCCAGATGCGATGGCGGGACGCCATCGCCACGGCCTGCGGCGGGACGCCGCAGCCACAGTCGGATGGGTGGGCAGTCCTTAAATTCCGCCACCCTTCGGCAGTCCGCCTTCCGTGATCTTCACGTTTGTGATCCGCAGCGGGCCTCCCACGAACGGCTCGTTGGGGACGACGGCGGAGGAGAACTTCAGCTCCACCGGCATGCCGCCCTGGTCGGCGTCCACCTGGATGCCCGCGCACACCAGCAGCATCCGGCCATTGGTGAAGCCACCGCTGCGCAGGATGAAGACTCGGGGCTCTCCCTCGCACTTGCAGTGGAAGCTGCCCGTCACCCGCATCTTCGGCGGCACGTCCACCAGCGCGGAAATGCTGATGGTTTTTCCGCTGAGGGTGGCGATCTCTCCGGCGGAGAATTTCTTGCCGATGGATGCCTCCGGATTCCTGAAGTTCACCTCCAGCCCGCTACCATCCGCCGATTTCGTGGCATCGGCGTCTTTCCTGTCCGGAAGCTCCGCCCAATCGACCAATCCCTTGTCCGGCATCGCGGGCCATGATGGGGTGGTGAACGCCTGCCCCGCCGCGGCGGAGGTCCAGGCGGACATCAGTGCCGCCGCCACCAGGTCCGCGCCCTTGTGGTTGGACGGACCATCGCTGGGGTGGATGACGTCGTTGTTCCGGTAAAGGTCATCCGTCATCCCGGCGGTGACAAAGGCCGTGTGGGAGTCCACCAGTGTGAGCGATGGATGCAGGGCGGCGACCGTCTGGATGGACTCCAGCGCCCGCTTGTAGTTGTCCACCCGCTTCCACGCGTTCTGGTTCGTGATGACCTGGGGCACGCCCGGCCATTTCAGCGACGTCATGCCGATGGCGGCGAAAAGCCAGCCGCAAAGGGACGTCCTGTCACCCGGCAGCGACTGGAATGCCCCAAGCATGTTGTGCCCGTGGTGGAGGATGCAGCAGTCCGGCTGGGGGATGGCGTCGATCGCCTGCGCCCGGCGGGCGTTGACGAACATCTCCGTGGCGGAGGCACCGGGCAGGGTGGCCAGATAAACGGTGAGCGTCGCCTTGCCTTTGTCACGCAGCGTGACGGGGGCTTCGTATTGCTTCGGGCCGCTCGGCTTGCCCATCTCCCATTCGCCCCAGCGGTGCATCACCACCTTGCAGTCCATCGCCTCTCCGATGGCCTTGGCGAAGAGGAAATATGGTCCGTTCGGCTCATAGGAGGTGCTGTCGCCGTTGATGAAAAGGACGGCATCCTTTCCCGCGGCCAGCTTGCCCTTGATGGGGGAGAACGCGTTCGCGGTCCCCGTTTCCGCCGCCCGCATCCATCCGGCGGCTCCGAGGGTGAAGGCACTTGCGGAGGCGAGGAAGCGGCGGCGGGTCGTGGTCATCAGACGAGTTGTGTTTCTACGAGGAAGCGATACGTGCCGTTGTGCGCCAACAGTTCATCGTGAGTGCCACTTTCCACGATTTTGCCCTGGTTGAAGACCAGGATGCGATCGGCATGGCGGACGGTGGAGAGCCGGTGGGCGATGACCAGGCTGGTGCGGCCTTCCATCAGCCTTTCCAGCGCCTCGTTCACCAGCCTTTCGCTTTCGGAATCGAGCGCGGAGGTCGCTTCGTCCAGCAATAGGATGCGCGGGTCCGCGAGGATGGCGCGGGCGATGGCGATGCGCTGGCGCTGGCCACCGGAGAGCTTCGTGCCGCGCGGCCCCACCACCGTGTCGAATCCCTCCGGCAGAGCGGAGATGAAATCATGGGCATTGGCCTGCTTCGCCGCGGCCTGGATTTCCTCAGGCGTGGCACCGGGCCTGCCGTATTCGATGTTCTCACGGATGGTGCCGCCGAACAGCAGCACCTCCTGCGGCACGATGGCGATCTGCGAGCGCAGCGCGTGGAGCGAGAGGGATGGCGCGGGCCGGCCGTCGAACAGCACTTCGCCGCTTTCCGGTGAGTTGAAGCCGAGGATCAGGGAAAAGACCGTGGACTTGCCCGCGCCGGACGGTCCCACCAGGGCCACCCGCTGGCCCGGCTCCACCTGGAAGCCGAGGTCCGAAAGCACCTGTACATCCGGACGGGACGGGTAGCGGAAGGAGAGGTCGCGGAATGCCAGTGCCCCGCCGAGGCGCACGCCGTTTTCACCATCCTCACGCTCGGGCGGGGTGTGCATCAGCTCGCGCAGGCGCTCCGTGGCACCCGCCGTCTGTTGCAGCGCGGAGACGATCTCCGGGAACGTGCCGAGCGACGCGCCGACGAAGACACCGAACAACACGAACCACAGGAATTCCGTGCTGGAGATCTCGCCCGTCGCCATCATCCGCGCACCATACCAGCAGACGAAGGCGATGGTGCCGAACAGGGCGAAGATGATGAAGGAAAGGAACGCCGCCCGCGCCAGCGCGCCGCGCTTCGTCACATCCAGGAAGCGGGTGAGGGAGCGGTCATAGCGCGCGCCTTCCAGCGGCTCGTTGGTGAATGACTTCACATCCGCGATGCCCTGCACGCTTTCCTCGATGACCGTGCCGGCGTCCGCCAGCGCATCCTGTGCGTCCCGCGAGTGCTTCCTTACCTTGCGGCCGAAGATGGCGATGGCCAGCACCACGATGGGCACGCTGCCCAGCAGGATGAGCGACAGCTTCCAGGTGGCGATGAAGATGGCGATCAGGCCGCCGACGAGGATGACCGTGTGGCGCACCGCCTGCGGGATGGTGGTCAGCACCGTTTCCCGGACCAGGTTCAGGTCCGCGGAGATGCGGTTGCTCAGCGCGCCGGAGCGCTGTTCCTGGAAGAACGGCATCGGCAGGCGGATCATATGGCCGAAAAGGTCCCGCCGCATGTGGTTGAGCGCGGATTCACCGGAGCGGATGAAGCCCTGCACCCGGAAGAACGCGACGATGGACTGGAGCGCCAGCACCGCCACCAGTTCCAGCACGATGCGGTTCGACTTCGCCAGGATCTCGGCGGGGTCGATGCCATCGTTGAGGGCGTCCGTGGGGTTGCCGATCAGTTCCTTGAGAAACCATGGGAAGGCCAACGAAAGGATGGCGGTGAGGAAAAGCGCCACCATGGACGGGATGAAGATCCTCTTCTCCTTCATCAGGTAGCCGAAGATCCACCTCAGGGAGGAAATCGGCTTGCTGCGCTTCGGCTCGGACATGCCGGGATGGGAGACGATGGCGGGCACGCCGTCAACCGTGCAGCCAGCGTTTCAATCCCAACGGTGGACTCCCGCCGGAAGAAAGGGATGGTGTGGAATCCAGGTTCATTTTCACCCGTGCGGCAGGCGGGCGACCGCAAAATGGCAATTTGTCAGTGAACGCGGGGATTGCGCTACCCCGGCGGATGGCGCATGAAAGGCCCGATGACCGGTCGGGAAGTGCGCGAAGTGTTGGATCAGACGGGGGTGCTCCCCAGCAAGCAGCTCGGGCAGAACTTTCTGGTCGATCCGAACATGGCGCGCTGGATCGTCTCCCAGCTCGAACTGACCCCGGATGATGCGGTGGTGGAAGTCGGGCCGGGCACCGGCGCGCTCACGGAGCATGTGGTGGGCACCGTGCGGAAGGTCATCCTCATCGAGTTCGACGCCCGGCTCGCCGCGGCGCTCAAGGAGCGCTTCAAGGATGACCCCTCCGTCGAGGTCCACCATGAGGACGGCGCGAAGTTCGATGGCCGGAAGCTTTTCAAGCACCGCCCGGTGAAGTTCCTCGGCAACCTTCCATATTCCTCCGGGGGAGCGATCATGAAGAACCTGCTCAGCCGGCCGAACCCGTTTTCCCGCGCCGTGGTCATGCTGCAGAAGGAAGTCATCGACCGCCTGGCCGCCGCCGCCGGGACCGATGACTACGGCATGCTTTCCCTGCGTGTGCAGTCGGAGTGGGAGGTGAAACCTCTCCGCACCGTGCCGCCGGAAGCCTTCTATCCGCAGCCGAGGATCGACTCCAGTGTGGCCGTGCTCACGCCACGGAAAAGCGGCCTGCCTCCCTTTGACGCGCGGCTTTTCGATGAGATCATCCGTCGTGGGTTCGCCCAGCGGAGGAAGCAGCTCAAGAAGCAGATGCCGAAGGAACCGGCATGGGAGGATGTGGCCGGTGCGCTCGGCCTGCCCCTCACGGTCCGTGGCGAGGATCTCACGCTGGAGCAGTGGGTGGACCTTTCGCGGGCGTTCGATCCCCATCCGTTGAAGGATCTGCCGCAGAAGGATGGCGAGATTTTCGATGTGGTGGATGTGGATGACCAGGTCACCGGCACCGCCACCCGTGCGGACGTGCATGCCAACGGGCTGCTCCACCGCGCGGTCCATGTTTTCGTCCATAACAAGCGGGGGGACATCCTGCTCCAGCGTCGTTCATTGCTGAAGGACGCCCACCCGGGCGTGTGGGATTCCAGTGTTTCCGGGCACCTGGATTCCGGGGAGGACTATGAACCTGCGGCCATCCGGGAACTGGAGGAGGAAATGGGTATCTCCGGCGCGACGGTGGAGGAAGTGGGGCGCATCAAACCCTGTGCGGAAACCGGCTGGGAACACGTCCGCCTCTACCGCACGCGGCATGATGGCTCCGTGAAATTCCCCTGCGCGGAGATCGACGCCGCGATGTGGTTCCCCGTCGCGGAGGTGGAGGCATGGATCGCCAACCGGCCCGCGGATTTCGCCAGCGGCTTCCTGGAGTGCTGGAAATTGGCAAAGTGAAGGCAGAAAGCCGTCGCATTCTTCCGGAACCGGGTTACCGGTGTCCGGATGAAGGGTTATCGTGCGGCTCTGCTCACACTGATGCTTTTCACCCATGCGGGTGGCCAGCTCGTCCGCGTTCCTAACACCACGCTCAACCTCCCGGCGGCCCTGCCCTCCGCCACGGGATACACCACGCAGAACGCGCTGGGGGATCTGGTCTTCGATGAGCCGATGTCCGTCGTCTCCGTGCGGCATGAAAGGCACCGGTTGTTCGTCGCGGAGCGCGGAGGAATCCTAAGGATCGTGGATCTCACAGCGGCGGAACTGGAGGCGAAGCCCTATCTGGACCTGCGCGATCTGCTGGAGACGGACGAGACGTTCAACCGTGGAGGGGAAAACGGATTTCTCTCCGTGGCGTTCCATCCGGAGTTCGCCGCGAACGGGACGTTGTTCGTCTATTTCAGCTTCGTTGCCAAAGACGGAAAGCTGTTCCAGCGGCTCCACCGCGTGGTGATGGAAAGCCCCGCTTCGGACGCTCCGGAGATTTTTTCCCACGAACGCCTGCTGACAATCTACGACCGCGCGTCCAACCATAATGGCGGCACCATTGATTTCGGCCCGGACGGATACCTCTATCTTTCACTGGGGGACGAGGGCGGCGGCGGGGATCAGTACAACAACGCGCGCTTCATCACGCAGGACCCCACAGCGGGCCGGACCGGCTTCTGGGGGCAGATGGTGCGGCTGGATGTCGATCACCGCGCAGGAAACCTGACCCCGCAGTTACACCAGCAGAACTCCACCTCTTATCCGTCCGCAGTAAATGACGCCGCCTACAAGGTCCCGGCGGACAATCCCTTCATCGGCCGCACCACCTGGCACAATGTCGCCATCAATCCCGCAAACGTCCGCAATGAGATCTGGGCCACGGGCCTGCGGAATCCCTTCCGCTGGTCCTTCGACCGGCCCACAGGGCGGCTGTATCTGGGGGATGTGGGGCAGGGGGCGCGGGAAGAAATCGACATCATCACCCGGGGTGGTGACTACGGCTGGTCCTGGCGGGAGGGGACCCGTGAATACAACAGCCCGCCTTCCCCTGAGGATCCGCCTCCGTCCGGCTTTTCCCCCATAGAGCCGATCTATGACTACGGTAGATCCAGTAATGGGGTGCTGGGCGGTAACTGCGTGACGGGCGGGGCCGTGTACCGGGGTAACCGCCTGACCGAGCTGTTCGGAGCCTATGTCTTCGCGGACTACAGCGGTCCCATCGTCGCGTTGAGGGAAAACAACGGCACCTGGACCGCGGAAAAACTCGGAGAGGAGGGCGGTATCGTCCACTTCGGCCATGATCCGCGGGACGGCGACCTCCTCTTCTGCGCGAACGGACAGGTGAAGCGGTTCGTCCGCTCGCAGACCACCGGCACCGCCCCTCCGGCCACCCTTTCCGCCGTGGGCGCGTTTTCCAATCTGGCCTCCCTCACCCCGCACGCGGGCATCGTGCCCTACGATGTGAATCTCCCGTTCTGGAGCGACCACGCCATCAAGCGCCGCTGGTTTTCCATCCGCAACACGACGGACGATGTGACCTACAGCCGGGATGGCAACTGGACCCTGCCCACCGGGATGGTGTGGGTGAAACATTTCGACATCGAGACGGTGCGCGGCCAGCCGTCCTCCGCGCGCAAGCTGGAGACCCGCATCCTGGTGAAGACCGCCAGCGGCACCTATGGGCTTTCCTACCGCTGGCGGGCGGACCAGACGGATGCGGACCTGGTGGACGAAGAGGGGAGGGATGATCCGCTCACCATCACCGTCGGTGGCTCACCCACCTCACAGACATGGCGTTTCCCCAGCCGCGGGCAGTGCATGAACTGCCACACCCCGGTGGGCGGCCACGCGCTTTCCTTCAACACCCGCCAGCTCAACCGCGACCACCTCTACGGCACGCAGACGCGGAACCAGCTCACCGCGCTGGAGGTCGCGGGTTATTTCTCCAACAGCGTCGGCGGCGTCCACACCCTGCCCGCCTACGCCGCTACGGACGATGCCACCCAAAGCCGGGAGTGGCGGGTGCGTTCCTATCTGGCCGTGAACTGCTCCCAGTGCCACCAGCCCGGCGGCCCCGCGAGCGGAAATTGGGATGCCCGCGCGACGGTGGAGACGGATGCTGCGATGATCATCAACGGCGTCCTGCTCGACCCGGCGGGGAATGCCGCCAACCGATTCGTGGTGCCGGGGGATGTCACCCACTCGGTCGCGGTCCGCAGGATGCAGGGCATACCCTCCCGCATGCCACCCATCGGCTCGAACGTCATCGACTCCTCCGGCGTGGCGCTGCTCACGGACTGGATCAATGCGGACCTGCCCGCCCGCCGGAGCTTCGCCCAGTGGCAGGTGGCCATGTTCGGCGACCCGCCACCGGCGAGGGCCGCCCCGGACCAGGATCCGGATGGCGACGGGCTGGACAACCGCACGGAGTACCTGGCCGGGACCCTGCCTGAAACGGCGAACCCGCCGTCGCTCCTGAAAGCGGACATCTCCGGCGGCCAGCTCCGCTTCCGCCACACACTGCCCGCGAACCGGGCGATGGTCATCGAAACCAGCGAAACCCTCGCCCCCGGCTCCTGGGTGCCATGGGATGTGCCGGGAAATTCGCCCGTTTTTCCGGCTGCGGCGGGTGAAAGGACGTTGGAAATCCCTTTGCCCACCGGCCCCCGGCGGTTTTTCCGCGGGCGGATTTCCGCACCGTGACGATCAGGGTGTCCCTGTGGCTTGCCAAGCCGCTGCCGGGGGCTACGCTCTCGCGCGCATGCCGCAGCCTCCCGTCCAGCTCGAACCCGTAACGCCGGATCCCCGCAAGCTCTGGATGACCGCCCTCATCCTGGTGGTCATCATGGTCGTCGGTGCCGTGGCCATCCTGGGGGCCTACCGCAGCTACAACCGCAAGCAGGCCACCAGCGACCGCCCGGCGATGAACAGCAACCGCCTCACGCCGGAGAAGGATCTGCCCCTCGTGCGGCAGGACGGCGGGCGGGGTGCCTTGCTGGACCTTTCCGGGAAAGTCATCCTCATCCAGGTCGTCAGCTCCGCCCAGCCGGAGACTTCGGAGCGGACCAACGGCGTGATGAAGCGGATGGCGGAACAATACGCGGCGAACGATGACGTCGCCCTCGTTTCCCTGGTCGTGGACCCCGGCCCTCCGGAAAAGGCCCTGGAGTCCCTCACCACCGCCGCCACCGCCCTCGGTGCCAGCCTGCCCAAGTGGTGGGTGGGGACCAACCAGCAGGAACTTCTCCACAAGTATGTGAAAAAGGAGTTCAAGGCATCCATTTTCCCCCACCAGGAAGACGGGAAATGGGTGTTCGACACCTCGCTGGTGCTGCTCGACCGCAACGGCATCGTCCGCCAGCCGGTCGTTCCGCAGAAGCGGGGCGGATCACCCTATGTCGGGCCGTTTGACTTCGACCAGGCGGCCTCTTGGGACGAACGTGGAATAAAAACCGGGACGGAACGCTCCAACGCCGGAGAACTCGAAGCTCTCCTCGGAAAGACCATCGACATCCTGCTGACGGAGGCGGTCCAGAAGCCGTCTGACAGCAAGGCCCCCTTGTATTTCCTTGGTGCGGGAGTCGCACTTGCCATCGGGGGAGTCGGATACTTCGTGATCTCATCCCGGAAACGCCTCCGGAATCCGTGAAACAACCATGAGCCGCAAAACCACCATCTTCCTCTTCTACACCGGCGTCGCCGTCATCTCAGCCCTCATCATCGCGGCGGCGATCCTCACCCGGTCCACCTTCCCCGCGCTCCAACCCCGGGAGGAACTCATCATCGACAGTGGCAAGACCACGCCGCCGGATTACTTCGCCATCGGCAAGGACCTCACCGCCGTGAACCAGGATGAACAGCAGGTGAAGCTGTCCGACCTGCGGGGCAAGGTATGGGTCGCCGCGGAGTTTTTCGCCGTATGCCCGCACTGTGCCGTCCGCAACGGCTCCGAACTGCGGGAAATCTACGAAGCGTTCAAATCCGATCCGGATTTCCACATCGCCTGCATCTCCGTCGATCCGGAGGAGGACAAGCCGGAGAAGCTGAAGGAGTACGCGAAGGTGCTGGGCGCGGACACGAAGAACTGGTGGTTCCTCAACGCCGGGGAGGCCAAGGCGACGCACAGTTATCTGGAGAAGGAACTGAAATTCTTCGGCGTGCGCGAGCGCAGCGACCCGCTGGACATCGAGGCGAACGGCCGCTACCAGCACGACCTCGGCTTCCTGCTGGTGGACCGGAATTTCAACGTCATCGGCAAGTGGCCGCTGGCGGATGCCCGCTCCGAGGAAGCGAAGAAACGCGACCCGCAGATGTACGAGCGGATGAAGAAGGAACTCTTCGACCGCATCCGCCTGGAACTGGCGAAAAAGTGAATCTCCCATGACACCGGAACACAAAGCGTGGCTGTCACGCGCCCCTCAGGAAGCCCTTTCGAAGAAGCTGGGCATCACCGCATGGATCCTGACCGCCGTGGTGCTGGTGCTGGTGGTCATGATGCGCAGCCCCTACAAGATCCCGCTGCCGGAAGGCTGGTCCATGTCCTTCCTGCCGCCCGTGCATGCGGTTCTCAACACACTGGTCACCTTCGCACTCATCGGCGCGCTGGTGGCGGTGAAGCAAGGGAAGATCGCGCTGCACCGGAACTTCATCTTCGCGGCGATGGGCCTCTCGGTCGGCTTCCTGCTGTGCTACGTGGCCTACCACTTCACCACGGTGGAGACCCGCTATGGTGGAGAAGGGGTCATGCGGACCGTCTATTTCTTCCTCCTCATCACCCACATCGTGTTGGCGGGGATCAGCCTGCCGTTCATCCTGTTCGCCTTCATCTCCGGCTGGACGAACCGCTTCGCCGCCCACCGCAGGCTGGTGAAATGGGTCTTCCCGATGTGGCTCTACGTCGCCGCCACCGGCCCCGTCTGCTACTTGATGCTGCGGCCCTATTATTGACCAAGGAGCGCCGGCTTCAGCCGGCTTGGCTTCGCAAAGCAAAGATGCCGGCTGAAGCCAGCGCTCCGGTGATACGCGATCACGTGACTGGCGGGGGTTGAACCGGACGGGAGGACCGTATCTGATAGGTCCTCCCCCTGATGCTCTTCAACTCGTTCGAGTTCCTGGTCCTGCTCGCGATCACGCTCGTGCTGTACTATGTCCCCGTGCCGGCACGCTGGACACGTGTCTGGCAGGTGGGTGTGCTGCTTTCCGCCAGCTCCATCTTCTACGGCTGGGAGGATCCGCGGCTGCTGTTGCTGCTGGGCGTTTCCTGCGTCTTCAACGCCATCTCCGTCGAGAGGATCCTGTCGGCGAAGCGGGAGGAACGCCCCGTGGCGGCGAAACGCTGGCTGGTATGGGCCATCGTGCTGAACCTCGGCTTCCTCGCATTCTTCAAATACGCGGGCATCCTGCTAGGAACGGTGCCGGGCGTGCATCCGGCGGCGGTCGCGTGGGTCCGGTCGATCCCGCTGCCCATCGGCATCTCGTTCTACACCTTCCACGCCATCAGCCTGCTGGTGGATGTCCACCGTGGGAACGTGAGCCAGGAAACCCAGCGCCGCCTCGGCCGGTCGGGATCGGGCCGCGCGGCATCGCTGGGCGACCTTTCTCTCTACATCGTCTTTTTCCCGCAGCTCGTCGCCGGGCCGATCGTCAAGGCGCACGACTTCGTGGACCAGATCCGCGAGAAGCTCTGGAGCAACATCGACTGGACGCTGGTCCGCCGCTATCTGGTCACCGGCTATTTCCTCAAGATCTTCGTCGCGGACAATCTGGCGGAGCAAACCGTGCTGCTCACGGTGGAGGGCAGCCTGCGGACCAGCGGACCCATTTCGCTCATGGCCATGCTCTACGGCTATGGGCTGCAGATCTTCGCGGACTTTGCCGGGTATTCGCTCATCGCCATCGGGCTGGGCCTGATGTTCGGCTACCGTCTGCCGGAGAACTTCAGATTTCCCTACCTGTCGCTGAGCATCACGGAATTCTGGCGGCGTTGGCACCTCTCGCTCTCCTCCTGGCTGCGGGAGTATCTTTACATCCCGCTGGGCGGGAACCGGAAGGGATCCGGGCGCACTTACTTCAACCTTTTCCTGGTGATGTTCCTCGGCGGCCTCTGGCATGGCGCGGAGTGGAAGTTCGCGCTGTGGGGCACGCTCCATGGCGGCCTGCTGGCGTTCGAGCGGCTGGTCTTCCGCAGCCGCGCGGGCTCCTTCGCCTCCGCCGGTCCGTGGCGCTTGCTGCGCGACGGCTTCCGCTGGGTGTATGCCTTCCACGCGGTCATGTTCCTGTGGCTCACCTTCCTCATGCCGGACATGGCGCACATCCGCCTGTTCTTCGAGATGATGGGAAGCGGCGACTGGAGCGTGAAGGGGCAGCCCGTTTTCGCCCTCCTCGCCTATGGCGGCATGGCGGTGCTTTACCACGGCTGGGGATGGCTCCAGGAGCACCGCCCGTATTGGGTGAAGCAGGCGGGGAATCCATGGGCGGAGGGCATCGTCCATGCGGTGATGATCTTCCTGGTCATCACCAATCCCGGCGCGCCACGGGGCTTCATCTACTTCCAGTTCTGACATCGCACCATGGCCCGCTATCCTGTCATCCTCCTCGTTGCCCTCGCCGGATGTTTCGGCGCGCAGACGTTTGCCCTGAAGCTGGTGGGCGGGAAGACGCGCAAGAGCGAATCGAACTACTTCTCCTCCATCTCCCGCCTCCAGACCGGAGCGAAGGACCATCCCCGGGTGCTGTTTCTCGGTTCCTCCCTCACCGGCCGCCTGCCGGAACGCCCGCAGGCCGGAAACCTCGGCTGCGACGGAGCCAGCGCGGTCATCACCCTGCGCGCCATCGACGAGGGGCTGCTGCCATCCGCCGAAGTCATCTTCGTCGAGGCGAACACGCTTTCCTACGAACTCGACGGTAGGGGTAAGGAAACCGCAGCCGCCATCCGTTCGGATTGGTTCAAGGTGGGCATGAAAGTGCCGAACGTCGGAGCGACCGCGAGGCCGACCGCCTTCGCATACTCCTGGCTGGAGTCACACAGGAACAAGGAAGCCATCGCGGAAGCCGGTGATGCCTCTCCCTTCGCCGGATCATCCGGCTTCTCCGTCATGGATGCCGCGCCGGAATTGCAGGACGCCAGCGAGGAACGCCTGGTGGAGGAAATCTCCCGCATCCTCTCCCGCCTGAAATACAACGGCGCGGATGTGAGGCTCGTCCTGCTGCCCGCAGGCGGAAAGGAAACCGAGCTGGACCTGCGGATCGCGCGGGCGGTCGCGGCCAGGACCAGGTTGCCATGGTGGGACATGACCACTGGCATCCCGGCGGACGCCATCGGCTACACGGATGGCCGCCACATGGACGCCGCCGCAGCGACGTTCGTGGTCAACGCATTGCTGGAGTAAGGAGGGAGGACACTCCTGTCCTCCGGCTGCACCAGCAAGTCAGTGAAAATTCACCGCGAATGCGCAAAGGCCGCGAAGGAAAGAAACGGATCTTTTCAAGGCTGCCCGGATTCGTAGTCAGCATTCATTTATTTCCTGAAAACTGAACACTGAAAACTTCTCCACTGTTGTTCGCCAATGCCGCCGGAGGACAGGAGTGTCCTCCCTCCTTACGGCAACCGCTCGGTCGATATTGAAACCCTCAGCGTGGAGGTGACGCCCGGATTCCCGGCATAGCCTCCGGTCACGGGCATGACACCGCGCGGATGATGGCTCACACCCACCGCCACGTGGCCCGCACCGGTGCGGCGGCCGGTCGAGGGGTCGTAGCCCGTCCAGCCCTTGTCTGGCAGATAGACTTCCGCCCAAGCATGGGTCGAGCCGCGGCCCACCAGCGAGTTCGTGCTTTCCAGATAGCCGCTCACGAACCGCGCGGGATAGCCCATCGCCCGGCTTGTCTCGATCATCAGCACCGCCATGTCCCGGCAGGATCCGCTGCCGAAATCCAGCGTCGCGATGGGGGACTGCACGCCCGGTTCCTCCCGCCGCGTGTAGCGGATGGTCTTGAAAATGAGCGCCGCCAGTTCATCGAAGATCGCGCGGCGGTCTCCGGTCTGTGGTTCCAGATTGTTGGCGACGAACCATTTCCTCAACCGTTCCACTTCCTGCGGATAGGTGAACTGCCGGTAGGGGACGGTGATGAGTTCGTCGATGCCCGCGACATGCGGCGGATACGCGACCAGCAGCGGCGGCTTCTCTTTGTCCACGGGTGCCGGCAGGGCGATGATGAACTCGCTCCGGATGCGGAGTTCCGCGGAGGGTTCCGTGAACTCAGCCACCGCGATGGAGTTGTCCAGGATGTCACGGTGCCAGTGGATCTCCGAGCGGGGGAATGTCTCCAGCGTCATCATGTGGAGGCGCACGTCGTGGCCCTCCCGCGGGCGCAGGACGAGGCGGTGGGGCGAAAAATGGACCGGCTCCGAATAGGTGTAGAGCGACTCATGCACGAGATGCAGCCGCTCGCGGGGTTCGGTTTTGACGTCCAGGATTTCCATGGGCCACGGGTGGATTCAGAGCAGGGCGATCGCCTGGTTCGCCGCATGCAGCGTGTCGCGGGTGATGGGGACGAACTCCCCATCCAGCGACTCACAGGCCACCTGGATGTTGTTGAGCACCGGGTTCCCGAAGATGGTGCAGACGGCGGCGTCCGCGGCGTCCCGGCCGGTGGCGATGCGCACCAGACCATTCAGCGGGGCGAGGCGGGTGGGGTCGAAAACATACCACATCCCGCCGATGAAGACTTCAAACACAGCGTGGATATCCGGCGGATCCAGCAGGTGGGAGTAGCAGGACACGTAGCGCGCCGGCATGTTCATCGCCCGGCAGAAGCCGATGGCGAGATGGGAAAAATCGCGGCAGACGCCCTGCCGCTGCTCCAGCGTATCCACCGCGGAGGATTGCTCGTTGGAGGTGCCGCTGCGGTAGGCGACATGCTCGTAGATCCAGTCACTGATGCCGGAGGCGATGGCGTGCGGATCCTCCAGATGGCCGAAAAGATCGACGGCCTGTTGCCGGAGACGGTCGGACTGGCAGTAACGGCTGGGGAAAAGGAACGGGATCGCATCCGGAACCAGCAGGTGTGGTCCTTCCGAAATCAGCGAGGAAACATCCGTGAGCTGGATGCTGGTCTCCACATCCGCCTGGTAGCGGAGCGCCAGCGGTCCGCTGCCGGACGTCCGGACACGGGTGAAGCGGTTCATCCCCACGCCGATGGTGAAGTCATCCGTGTCCGCCTCCGGCTCGATCAGGAGCGACTCGTTTTCAATGTGCTGGCCGTTCGTTTCGATGCACTTGAGCGCGAAGAAGAACGTGGCGGGATCTTCCAGATGGTAGTCGAGCTGGGAACTGACGCGGAATCGCATCCGCCATCCTAACACATGGAAGTCCCGGATGCCATGGTTCCCGGAGGGAATTTATGTTCGGGAACCGCGGATGGAAGATGAATGGCCTTCATCCATGTCCATCCGCCCATTGGGACTCTGTCGATAGGCCTCGTGCAGACATCCGCTTTTCAAGATTGGCGAAACCGGAAAACCCGGGCACAGTGCGCGCCCGACCTGCCTGGTATGAAGATCCTCAGTTACAACGACCCCGGCTATCCATCGTTCGTCCGCAAGCTCAACCGGCGCGCGATCCCGGAGCATGGCGTGCGGGATCTGGTGTCACAGATCATCTCCGAAGTGGCGGAAAAAGGCGACCAGGCATTGTTCGCCTACACGAAACGCTTCGACAACGCCGTCCTCACCCCGAAGACCCTTTTCGTCAGCGGGGCGGAGTTCGCCGCCGCGGAGGAAAGCGTTTCCCCGGAGACGAAAGAAGCGGTCGCCCGCAGTCTCGCCAACATCACCGCCTTCGCGAAAAAAAGCCTGCGCAAGGATTGGTCCGCGAAGAACGCCGAAGGCGCCGTCGTGGGTGAACGCTTCACCCCGTTCGAGCGGGTGGGTGTCTATGTCCCCGGCGGCAAGGCCCCCCTCGTATCGACCGCGCTGATGACCGCGGGCTTCGCGAAAGCCGCGGGTGTCCCGCAGATCGTGGCTGCCACTCCCTGCGGCGCGAACGGAACCGTGAATGCCGCACTGCTTTACGCCCTCAAGGCGGCCGGCGTGACCGAAGCGATCAAGGTCGGCGGGGCGCAGGCCATCGCCGCGCTCGCGCTGGGGACGAAGTCGGTGAAGCCCGTGGACCGGATTTTCGGACCGGGGAACACCTTTGTCGTGGAGGCGAAACGCCAGCTCATCGGCGCGGTGTCCATCGACCTGCTGCCCGGGCCGAGCGAGATTCTCATCGTCGCGGACAAGACGGGGGATGCGGACTTCATCGCGTCCGACCTGCTCGCCCAAGCAGAGCACGGCGGCGACAGCGTCGTCGGCTTTGTCACCGACTCGAAGGCCTTGCTTGGCAAGGTGCTCAAGGCCATCGACCGCCAGCTCCCCACCCTTTCCCGTCCGAAGATCATCAAGGAAGTGCTCAAGAACGGCACCTTCCTCCTGCATGTGAAATCCTTCGCGGATGCGGTGGAAATTTCCAACGCTTTCGCGCCGGAACACGTCTCGCTCATCGTCGCGGACGAGGACAAGTGGCTGCCGCAGATCAAGACCGCGGGTGCCATCTACCTTGGCAACGACTCCCCCGTGGCTGTCGGTGATTTCCTCGCCGGTCCCAGCCACACCCTGCCCACCGGTGGTGGTGGCCGTTCCTTCTCCGGCCTGCGCGCCGACCAGTTCCAGCGCCGCACCAGCATCGTGAAGCTCGACAAGAAGTCGGTCCGCAAATCCCTTTCCGTGGTCGAGGAATTCGCCCGCATCGAGGGACTTGATGCCCACGGCCGCTCCACGGCCATCCGGTTGGAGAAGTGATTGCTGGGAGCGCTGGTCTTCAGACCGGCATCTTGGCATCGCTCGTCGAAAGAGCCGGTCTGAAGACCAGCGCTCCCAGCGAACCCCTCAGAGCGCCAGGTAAGCCTCGATCTCCCGGCTCGGGTCGTCCGCGCGCATCAGCGACTCACCGATCAGCACGGCATTCGCGCCGGCATCCCGCGCGCGTTTCGCGTCATCCAGTGTCTTGATACCGCTTTCGGAAACGAGCAGCACTTCATCCGGAACCTCGTCGGCGAGGGCTTCGGTGGTGGCCAGATCGATCTCGAAGGTCTTCAGGTTCCGGTTGTTGATGCCGATGAGGTCCGCCCCCAGCTCCAGCGCGCGGTCCATTTCCTCCAGGTTGTGGACTTCCACCAGCACGTCCAGTTGGAAGGACTTCGCCTCCTCGTAGAGTCCGCGCAGGAGATCGTCATCCAGCGCGGCGACGATGAGCAGGATGGCATCCGCCCCGGCGATCACCGCTTCATGGATCTGGATCGGGTGGATGGTGAAATCCTTCCGCAGCAACGGTGCGGTGGAGAATTCCGAGATTTTCGAAAGGTAGCTCAGGGAACCCTGGAAGTATTTCTCGTCCGTCAGGATGGAGAGGCAGGATGCGCCGCCGTCGATGTAGCGCCGGGCCTGCCGGATGGGGTCGAAGTTCGGGTCGATCAGGCCGACGGAAGGAGATGCCTTCTTCACCTCGGCGATGACGCCCAGCTTGTCCGGTCCACGGTCGAGCGCGCTGCGGAAACCCCTGAAATCATTTCTCTGGAGGGCGGCGGCGCGGAGGTGGGAAGCACGTGGTAGGAGGGCTTCGACCTCCAGATGCTTGGTGGCGATGATCTGTGCGAGTTTGTCGGACATGCTGGCGCGGCAAGGGAAACCCAGCCCCGGAGGAAAGAACATGGAAATTTTTGTCAAAAATGTCTTGCCCGCCGTCGCTGCGGATGTAGAAACCCCCCGCACGCAATCAGCGTCGCGGGCGTAGCTCAGTGGTAGAGCGCCACCTTGCCAAGGTGGATGTCGTGAGTTCGAATCTCATCGCCCGCTCCAACCTCCCATCCGGGAGGTTTTTTCATTTCCGATGATTGAGATTGGGTTTGGCAGAACCCGCCTTCCGGTTAGAACCGATCCATGTTCGTCTGGTCGAAACTCTCCGCCGCCAAATGGATCGATGCCTGGGAAGACCGCTTCCACGGGAATCCCAACTTCGTCCTCGATTACCTCAAGGGCGGGAAATCCGTGCGCGTGCAGGTTTATTGCGAATCGAAGAAAGACGCCGATGCCATCGTGAAGCAATTCGGCGGCAGCGTGCGCAAGCTCGTGAGCAGTGACTGGCAGAAGCCGGTGGAGGCTCCGAAGCCTCTCAAGGTGCGCGACGTTTTCCTCCTCACTTCCGAAACGGGAAAGAAGGAACTGGATGCGTTGAAAAAGGAGCACCCTAACCGCGAACTCATCATCATCCCGCCGGAAATGGCTTTCGGCACCGGCGACCATGCCACCACCTCCACCTGCCTCCGCCTGCTGGTGGATGTGGCCCGGAAAAGGAAAGGCACCAACTGGACCGTCGGCGACCTCGGCACCGGCACCGGCCTGCTCGCCATCGCGGCCCGGAAGCTCGGCTCCGGCCCGGCGTATGCCTGCGATTTCGACCCCTTCGCCGTCACCGTCGCGGAGCGGAATGCCGAACGCAACAAGGTCGATGGCATCGACGTGAAGGAACAGGACATCCTCAAGTGGAAGCCTGGAAAGAAGGGCTACGACGTCGTGTTGGCCAACATCTTCTCGACCGTCCTCATCCAGGCATGGCCGGTGATCGCCAAATCGGTCGCACCAGGGGGCGATCTCATCGTTTCCGGCATCCTCGCCTCCCAGGCATGGGATGTGTTCGAGGCCGCCGCGAAGTCCGGCCTCGGCTTCACGAAGGTGATCCGCAAGGGCAAGTGGGTCACCGCCCACGGCGGCCACATGGCGGACCTGATCAAGGAGAAGTGACGCCTCACCTCTGGCACTTCGGGCACCAGTAGGTGGACCGCTGGCCCATCACCGCATGGCGGATGGGCGTGCCGCATTTCAGGCAGGGTTCGCCTTTCCGTTCGTAGACGAAGAGCTTCTGCCGGAAATAGCCCGGCTCGCCATCCGATTTCAGGAAATCCCGCAGGGTCGTGCCGCCTTGCTCGATTGAGTCCGCCAGCACCTCCTTGATGGCGGCGGTGAGTTTTTTCAGCCGCGGCAGGGTGAGGGTGTTTGCCGCGGTCTGGGGAAGGATGCCGGCGCGGAAGAGGGACTCGGAGGCATAGATGTTCCCCACGCCGACCACGACCTTCGCATCCATGATGACGAGCTTGATCGCGGCCTTCCGCGAGGCGCAGGCGGAGCGGAGATACTTCACACCGAAGGTTTCCTCCAGTGGCTCCGGGCCGAGGTTTTTCAACAACGGATGCTGCTCCGGCGGCAGGGTAAAATGGAGGGCCAGCCCGAACCGCCGCGGATCATGGAAACGGAGCTGCTTCCCGTTCGAAAGTGTGATGCCGAGGTGGTCGTGCTTCTTCCACGCCTCCTCCGGCCCGATCACCCGCAGGCTGCCCGACATGCCCAGGTGGATCATCATGGATGATCCGTCGTCGATGCCGAAGATCAGGTATTTCGACCTGCGGATGACGGAAAGGATCTTCCGGCCCTCGATGGTGGCCAGGGTGGGGCTGACGGGTTGCCGCAGGTCGTGGCGTTTCACGATCACCTCACGGACCTTCGCTGCGGTCACATGCGGCTCGATGCCGCGGCGGGTGGTCTCGACTTCGGGAAGCTCCGGCACGGTGGTTCAGCGGAAGACGTAAAGCCAGATGGCGGCGACATGGCAGGCACTGCCGCCCAGCACGAACAGATGCCAGATGGCGTGATGGTAGCGGAGCTTGGTCCAGAGAAAGAAGACGACGCCGAAGGTATAGCTCAGCCCCCCGGCGACCAACCATGCGACGCCTGCGGTCGGCAACGCCCGGACCAGCGGGCCGATGGCGACGACGGCCAGCCACCCCATCACGACGTAGAGCGCGGTGGAGATCCAGTGGTCCTTTCTCCCGGGCAGCACCAGCTTGATCACCACCCCGGCCAGCGCCATGGCCCACACCACGCACAGCAGCGTCCAGCCCCACGGCCCGCGCAGGGAAATGAGCATCACCGGCGTGTAGGACCCGGCGATGAGCAGATAGATGCAGGCGTGGTCCAAGGACTGGAGGAAACCTTTCATCCTCACTCCGCTGAAGGCGTGGTAGAGCGTTGACGCTCCGTAGAGCAGGACCAGCGAGCCGCCGAAGATGGAGGCGCACACCACCTCGGTGGCCGTGTTGCACACCGTCAGGATCATCCCCACCAGCGCGGCGATGCTCAGCACCACGCCCAGCGCGTGGGTGAGGGTGCTGGCCATCTCCTCGCCATGGCTCTGGCAGAGCGGGGACCTGGATGCGGGCTGCTGGTTCATCGGGCGTCGTATTCCCATCGCTCCGGCGGGGCGGTTTGTCGAGGCCGGGTTTCCGCAAGAGGTGTAGCGAAGGTCGTGAGACCTTCGGCTGGAAAAAATGGTGGGGCGTGGCGGAGGCGGATGGAGCGCCGGCTTCAGCCGGCATGGTGGAGACGCCGGATTCTCCGGGGCCGGCTGAAGCCAGCGCTCCGTTGGAATCCGGAAATCGATGTTGCGGAATGCGGATTTCAGCTAGGCTACACGCTATGGCACCGGCAGACGGAGAGGCATGGAAGCGGGAAATCGAGGCTCTCCGTGCCCGGTTGGACCAACTGGAAAGCGGGCATAGGGCGGTGCTGGAGGAAATACGGAAGAAGCTTTCCGAACTGGAATCTGCTTCCCTTGTCTCCCAAACGGACCTGCCCGAGGTGCCGGAAGTGGTGGAAGAAGCCCCGCCGCTGCCTGTGGAAGAGGCACCCGCACCCATCGCCCCGCCTCCACTGCCGCCTTCTCCATTGCCACCGGCTCCGGTGGAGGCTCCATCTCCGGAACCCATGCCCGCCGCTTCCCCGAAGAGTCCGGCCACGGACGGCGGATTCGAAATGCAACTTGGCCGCGTGTGGTTGGTCAGGTTCGGGGTCGTGCTGTTGCTGACGGGCCTAGTCCTGCTGGGGAACTTCGCCTATAAGAGCTGGATCCGCGAAATGCCGAACGGCGTCCGGCTTCTCGGTCTCTTCCTCTGTGCGGGCGTCCTGATGGAGACCGGCCGCAGGCTGGCCGGAAAGGCCGCGCTCCAGCGCTTCGGCGAGGTCATCCTGGCCGGAGGCATGTCCTTCTTCTACTACTGCACGTTCGCCTCCCACCATGTCGCCCGGCTGCGGGTGATCGACAGCCCGGTGGTTGCGGGGATCCTCATGCTCGGTGCCGCGGGTGTGATCGTGACGGTGTCCTGGCTGCGGAATGCCCGGACAACGGCGGTCCTCGGGATACTGTTGGCATCGTACTCCACCATGCTGCAGCCCATCGGCTGGATGACCTGCTTCTCCAGTGTCATCCTCGCGGCGGCCGGGGTGCTGCTCATGCTCCGTCCCGGGTGGATGGGACCGGGCGTGGCGTCGATGGCGGGCACCTATGGCGCGTTCCTCGGCTGGCAGTTGCTGGGGGCCTCCGGTGGGGTCATCAGGGACCCGGCGGTGATGTGGTTCCTGCCGCCGGTCTGGATCATGCTGGCACTGCCGGGCGTGCTCGACCGTTTCCGCGAGGCCATGGGGCCCAGGGCGCGGGCATGGTTCACGGGGGGGAACAACGCGGCGTTCTTCACCCTGTTCAGCGGTCTGTGGTGGCAGCGCTACCAGAGCGAGAACTACTGGATGGTCTGTGCGGTGTTCGGTCTGGTGCTGCTGGCGCTGGGAGTCGTCGGCAGGCGGCGCAGCGAGATCGCCGGAGGGGTGAATGTCTTCCAGGGGCTCGCACTGCTCAGCCTGGCGATGGTGATCCGCCTGGAGGGCTTCCACCTCGCGCTCGGGCTGGCGTTTGAGTCGCTGGCGCTGGCGCTCGCCTTCGCGAAGTTCCGTGGCCGCAGCGAGTTCGTCTTTTCCTGTCTGGCCGCCGCCGGGGTATTGTTTCTCACCTTGATCCGGCTGATTCCCTTGGTTCCCTATGGCCCGATCCCGCCCTGGAGCGCCGGAGTCGCCGCGCTGCTGGTCGCCGCGGCATCCGTTCCCCTCCGCGTGGGTTCCACATCCGGGAAGGCAGGCTATTTTCTGGAAATGGCACGGTCCGGCGCGGGGATGGTGTTTTCCTTCGCGGTTGTCATGGGCATCGCGGGATGGGCGTGGTGGCTTCCCGGCCCGTGGCCCGCACTGGCCATGGCAGGAGTTGCGGCGGCTCTGTCCGCGGGATTCCTGCTGGCTCCCCGTGGCAGGGAGATGCCGGAGCTTGCCTTCGGTGCACTGGCTTTCGTGGCGGCTTCGGCCTGGCCCTCGCTTCACCTGACGGAATGGCTGCCGCTGGCATCCATCTCATGCGCCACACTGGTCACCGCAGGACTCTGGCACTGGCGCGAACGTCATTCCGATGTGGATGACTTCGGGAAATGCCTGCCGGACCTGCATGGCTGGATCTATTCCGTCGCCACCGCCGCCGCGGCTGCCTGGGCAATCACCCAAGGTGGAGCCGCCCAACACGGATTGATGCTCGCGGCCATCGTCAGCATGGCGCTGCTGGCCGCGGCCATCTTCGGAAAGATCGGCCGGTTGGCTCCGTGCTCCGCGGCCCTGCTGCTTCCGGCGACGGTCCGGTTCGGAAATGCCACGGTGGGGGACAGCCTGTGGCTCACGGGAACTGCTTTGGCGATGCTGGCTCTGCTGCTTTGCTCCGGGAAAACCCTGCCACAGGGCCTGCGCCTTGCCACCGCCTGGATCCTCCGCGGCACCGCTTTCATCGGCACCTGCTTTTTCTGGAATGTGTTCGCGCCCGGCTTCTTCGGGGACGGTATGGCTTTCACTGCCATCCTGCTCCTCGCCGCCGCCATCCTCCTGAAAATACGGACCATGCCGGAAGTGTGGGGCTTCCTCGCGCTGGCCGTGTTGTGGCTGCTGAGAGGAGTCCACGACATCTGGCGGATGAATCCGGACGCGTCGTGGCGCGGCTGGGCGGTGGTCTGCGCGTTGATCGGCCTGGTGGTCTGGACCTCATGGTTCCGGAAGGAAGCCGACCGCAGGCCCGCGGCGGTGGCCGGTTGGGCGGCCGCTGTCATCGGCTCGATGTGGGCCACGCAGATGCTCGTCTGGCGTCACGATTGGCATGCTGTGTCCGTGCTGTGGACCGTGCTGGGCTTCGGCATGGTCAGTGCGGGGCTCGCCATCCGGTTGGTGGCGCTCCGCCAGGCGGGTTTCTGCCTGCTGGCCATGGCGATCCTGAAGGTGTTCGTGCGGGATGTCTGGGACTTCAACGCGTTCACCCGCGTGATCGCCTTCATCGTCCTGGGAGCCGCGCTGATCCTGCTCGGTCTGTTCTACAACCGCTTCGCCCCTGTCCTGAAGCGGTTGCTCGAGGAAAAGTGATTCCTTACCTCCCTGCCAGCCACAGGGCGGCGGGGAGGCGGGCGTCCACATCCACGCCCGCGGCCTGCTTTTCCGCCAGCCACCGCCTCAGTCCGGAAAGGGGGACATGATGGACGGTGATGTCCTCGCCCTCCGTTCCGCCTCCTTCCGTCTCCTTCACCAGATCAGTGGCGAGAAAGATGTTCATGAACTCCCGTGCCAGCCCCGGCGTGGCGGGTGACCGCATCAGGAACTTCATGGTTCCCGCACGGTAGCCGGTTTCCTCCAGCAGTTCCCGGCGCGCGGTGTCTTCCAGGGATTCGTCTTGGAATTCCGGCTCATCCCCCACCAGTCCGGCGGGGATTTCGATCACGCGGGTCCCCGTCGGGATCCTGAACTGCTCGACCAGAACCACCTCGTCATCAGGGGTGATGGCCAGGATTCCCACGGCGAAGTCCGACGAAGGCCGTTGGACGTATTCCCATTTTCCTTCCTTGCGGACGCGGATCCACTTGGTTTCAAACAAAATCCGGGTGTCAGTCATGGGAAGAAACGGTGGCGTACGGGCGTATTCGGTGCATAAATTCGCTGTCCGCTGATGTCCCGCTACGATTTCCAGATTCCCGTCACCTTCAAGCACCGTATCGTTTTCACGCGTGATGCCTTCGCCGCGGACAATGCCGATCTCATGGAAATCCTCGCCGAGGGCGGCGGCAGACGGGTCATTGTGTTCCTCGAGGAAGCGGTTTCCGCCGCGTGGCCGGGGCTGGTGAAAAGCATCGCCGGCTACTTTGCCGCAGGCTCGCTGGACTTCCGCGGTGTGGTGGGCCTGCCGGGCGGAGAGGTGGCGAAGGCGGACGACTCGGTGGTGCGCCGGGTTTGGGCGGAGCTGGATGCCGCGCACATCGACCGGCACTCCTACGCCCTCGTCATCGGTGGCGGTGCCTTTCTCGATGCGGTGGGGTATGCGGTTGCGACCGCCCACCGCGGGGTCCGCTTGGTGCGTTTCCCCACCACCACCCTTTCCCAGGATGACAGCGGGGTGGGGGTGAAGAGTGCCATCAACTTCTTCGGAAAAAAGAACTGGGTGGGTGTGTTTTCCGTGCCTTTCGCCGTGGTGAATGACTTCCGCTTCCTGCATACCCAGGATGAGGAAACGCGCCGCGCCGGCCTCATCGAGGCGGTGAAAGTGGCGTTGGTGAAGGACGCGTCGTTTTTCGAGTGGATCGAGGAACATCTCACCGCCCTTTCGATCCTCGACCCGGAGACCCTGGAGCAATGCGTGGAAAAGTCCGCGCTCCTCCATGCCCGCCACATCGCCACCGGCGGGGATCCTTTCGAAACCGGTTCCAGCCGTCCGCTGGATTTCGGCCACTGGGCCGCGCACAAGCTGGAGGCCATGAGCGGCTACCGGCTCTCCCATGCCCCGGCGGTCGCCGTGGGTCTGGCGCTGGACACCATTTATTCAGCCCGCGTAGGACTGCTGGATCCCGCATCCGCGGAGCGCGTGCTGCGGGTGCTGGACGGACTGTCGCTGGTCACCTACCACCCGGATCTGGAGGTCCGGGATGAGAACGGCGGGAGGAAAGTTTTCGCCGGTCTGGATGAGTTCCGCGAACACCTCGGCGGTGAGCTGACCGTCCTGCTCCTGGAGGGTCTCGGAAAGGGCGTGGACGTCCATGATTTCGACATGCCGCTGCTCGACCAGTGCATCGGGGAACTGCGTTCCCGCTGGGAAAGCGGTGCCCGGGCTGGTTCAACTCAGTAGTTGCGGATTTTCCCCGGACCGGTAGCGTCCCGGGATGCGTTTGAAAAAGTCCGCCCTCCTCTTTTCCTGCTCCCTGCTCGCCCTGACCGCCGCGCGGGCAGCCGTTTCATCCCCCATCGAAATTTCCCCGGAGATCGCGAAAGAAGCCGCCGACGCCGCGGTGCCTGACGCGTCCGGTCCGGCAAAGCCGGCTCTGGACGCCTTCAAGGCGGGGGAACATGACAAGGCGGTGGCTCTGGCGGGTCCACTGGCCGCCACCGGAAACGCGGACGCGCTCTACCTCCTCGGCTTCGCGCATGAGAGCGGCCAGGGGGCGGATGTATCCAGGGACAAGGCCGTCGAGTTCTACACCAAGGCGGTGGCCGCCGGACAGAAGGACGCCGTTTACCGCCTCTCGTTCATCTACCTCGCCTCGGAAAAAGAGGAGGAGCGGTCCAAGGCCCGTGAACTGCTCGAAACCGCCGCAAAAACCGATCCCACGGTGGCCGGCAGGGTTCTGGGTGAGGCCTGGATGCGTGGCCGCCTGAGCAAGGAGCCTGACTTCGACAAGGCGCTCCAGTGGTGGAACTCCGCAGCGGAGAAAGGTGACATCACCTCCCTCATGCTCATCGCCCGCCTTTATGAGGGGCAATTCGGTTTCCCGGACAAACAGGACGGGACCAAGTCCCTGGAAGCCTACAAAAAGGCAGCGGAAAAAGGTGAGCCGGTGGCGATGAGTTCGCTGGGTTCCCGCCTGCTGAACGGTCCGGAAAAATTCCGCAACGAGAAGGAAGGCCGCGAATGGTTGAGGAAGGCCGCGGATGCGAAGGAGTATTCCGCCTACCTCGCCCTCGGTGACTACGAGGAGAACGTGAAGAAGGATCTGAATGCGGCGCTGGCCGCCTACGAAAAAGGCAAGGATGCCGGACAACAGGAATGCGCGATTCGCGCCGCGGAGTTCTACATCGAGGGCAAGGGCATCGAGAAGGACATCGCCCGTGGCACCACGGTGCTGGAAGCCGCTGCGAAAGACGGCAGCGCCCAGGCCCACCTCCGCCTGGCCGTGCTGGCCTTTGGTGCGGAGAAGCCCGACCGTAACAAGGGTTACGGCCACTTGGCGGCGGCTGCCTCCGGCGGTGTCGTCGAGGCCCAGAACGAACTGGGCCTATTTTACCTCTCCGGAAAGCTCGGCGGCATGGACGCCTCGGCCGCCGCGGCGTGGTTCACCCGCGCGGCGCAGGCGGGCTATGCTCCGTCCCAGAACAATCTCGCCACCCTCTTTGAGCGCGGTGCGGGAGTCCAGCAGAGCCTGCAGAACGCCGGGCAGCTCTATGCCCTCGCGGCCCAGCAGGGCCACGGCCCGGCGACCCTCGCGCTCGCCCGCCTGCACGCCCAGGGCGCCGGTATCAAGCGGGATCTGGGGAAGGCCTGGGCCTTCGCTTCCCTCGCTTCCGGGCGGGGTGAGAAGGAAGCGGAAACATTCGCCAAGGAAATCGATGCCAAGCTCGATGACACCCAGCGCGCGGAAGCGAAGAAGTTCCTGGCCGAAATGAATTCCGCCCAGGCATCGGCTCCAGTGGCCCCGGCTCCCCCGGTGGAACCCGCCAAACCGGTGGCTCCCACGAAGCCGGCCCCCAAGAAGTGACCGGGGCCATTTGACTCCATGGCATGGCGGGATGAAACTCGAGGTAATCCCGCCATGTCCGCCCCAGCCCAGTTCCCCGATGAGCAGTCCGCCGATGGAGAATTCGAACGCCAGGAAGATGAATTCCGCGACTGGGTGAGGCAGGACGGGGATGCCCGTTTCGAGGTGGCCGCAGGCCGCTACCATCTCTACGTCTCCCTGGCCTGCCCGTGGGCCAGCAGGACCGTGATCGTCCGCAAGCTGCTGGGGCTGGAAAAGGCCGTCGGCCTCACGGTCCTCGACCCCATCCGTGACGAGCGCGGCTGGGCCTTCCGTGATGGCGACGGCTACACCACTGATCCCATCAATGGTTTCTCGTTCCTTTCGGAAGCCTACCGTGCGAGCGACCCGGATTTCAAAGGACGCGTGACCGTTCCCGTACTGTGGGACAAGCAGCTCAAGCGGATCGTCAACAACTCGGAGGACGACATCTGCCGCATGTTCAATGATGCGTTCCGTCCGCTCGGAAATGGAGGCCTGGACCTGTTCCCGGAAGACATCGCCACGGAGCAGCAGGAACTGTCCGACCACATCTATGAGACGATCAACAACGGCGTCTATCGTGCCGGATTCGCTTCATCCCAGAAGCCCTACGAGCGGGCCTGCCGGAAGCTCTTTTCCGCCTTGGATGGCATCGAGGAACGGCTGGCCGCCGGCAGATACCTCTTCGGTGCGCGCATCGTGGAGACGGACTGGCGTCTGTTCTGCACCCTCGTCCGCTTTGATGCCGTCTATCACGGGCATTTCAAATGCAATGTCCGGCGGATCATCGACTATCCCAACCTGCACGGCTACCTGCTGGATCTGTACCAGCAGCCGGGCATCGCGGAGACGGTGGACATCGACCACATCAAGCGGCACTACTACTTCACCCACGGTGACATCAACCCGACCCGCATCGTCCCCATCGGGCCGGAGCTGGACTTCACCGCTGGACACGACCGGGACCGGTTTTGAGAAAATTCCACCTTTCCGCTTGTATTTGACTAAATGGTAAACTATTCATTTCCCCATGGGTCGCACGAGTGATGCCAAAGAACGCCTGTTGGACGCCGCTCTGGATTTGATCTGGAAGCGGTCCTACGGCGCTTTGACCATCGATGCGATCTGCGAGAAGGCGGGTGTGAAGAAGGGGAGCTTCTATTACTTCTTCGATTCGAAATCCACGCTGGCCGCCGCGGCGCTCCATGAGAACTGGTATTCCTGCGGCCGTGAGACCTATGACCGGCTGTTCTCGGCGTCCGTCCCACCCTTGGAGCGGATCACGAATTTCCTCAGGAACGTCCACGAGGGCCAGACGAAGGTGGTGAAGGAACACGGACAGGTGCTCGGCTGCCCTTGCTTTTCCGTTGGTTCGGAGAGCACCAGCGAGGATGAAGCCGTGCGGGAAAAGGCGAAGGAGGTGCTGGGGAACCAGCTCCGCTACTTTGAGTCCGCCATCCGTGACGCCCAGGCGGAAGGTTCCATCCCGCCGGGGGATCCTGCGGCGAAGGCGAAATGCTTGTTCTCCTTTTTCGAGGGCAGCCTCGCCCAGGCACGCATCCACAATGACCTGAACTTCATCAAGGATCTGCCGGAAACCGCGATCGGTCTCCTCCGCGCCACCACGCAGGAGACGGTGGCCTGATATTTTTTTTCGCAAATGATTGTTTACCATACGGTCAACTACAACCTCCGACGTTTGAAATCCGATACCGCCATGAATGCCCGACTCCCTCGGAAACTGCGCATCCCCGCCCTGACAGCAGCCGCCATTGCCGCCCTCGGCATCCCGGTCGCCTACCTTCTCAGCCACGCGAAAGCCGCTGATGAAAAACCATCCGCCGCCGCCACTCCTCCGCCGCCAAAGGTGACCATCGCCGCGGTCGAGCAACGGACCATCGTCGATCACCAGGAGCTGCTTGGCAGGGTGGAGGCGATCGAATCCGTCGAGGTGCGGCCGCGGGTTTCCGGCCACATCCAGGAAGTCCGGTTGGAGGCCGGAAAGAGCGTGGCGGCGGGGGATGTGTTGTTCGTCATCGACCCGCGTTGGTACAAGGCGCAGTTCGATCTCGCGGCGGCGGCGGTGGAGCGGGCGAAGGTGAAGGTGGACATCGCCGGCAGCCAGGCGAAGCGGTCGGATGACCTGCTTGCCAGCAGGGCGATCTCGATCGAGGAGGCGGATGCGCGCAACTCCCGGCTGGCCGAGGCCAAGGCGGATCTGGCGGCGGCGGAGGCCGCGAAGGAAAACGCCCGCCTCGACCTGGACCATACCGAGATCCGCGCGCCGATCAGCGGGCGGGTGAGCCGGGCGCTGGTGACGGCGGGCAACATGATCTCCGGCACCCCCGGAAATGGCACGCTGCTCGCCACCATCGTTTCGGATGGGGATGTGCATGTCTACGCGGACATCGACGAGTCCACTTTGCTCGCCTTCAACCGCCTCAATGGCGAGGGCCGCATCCTGAACGAAGGAGGCAGGATCCCGGTCGGGATGCAGTTGAGCGATGAGCAGGACTATCCCAATCAGGGTTACATCGAGTCCTCCGACAACCGGCTCGACGAAGGGACCGGCAGCCTGGTGCTGCGGATGGTGTTTCCGAATCCGGACGGAAAGCTCATCCCCGGCCTTTCCGCCCGGGTGCGGCTTCCCACCAGCGGACCGGAGCCGAAGCTTTTCGTCAGCGAGCGGTCCATCGGAACCAACCAGGACCAGAAATACGTGTTCGCCGTTTCCGCCGACAACACCGCCTCCTACCGTAGCGTGAAGCTGGGCCCGGTGCTGGATGGCAAGCGTGTGATCCGGGAGGGCATCGCCCCCGGGGACCGCGTGATCGTCAGCGGCCTCCAGCGGGTGACCGCCGGCATGAAGGTCGATCCCCAACTGCAGTAACCCGCCCCCAAGCCTCCGAACACCGCGTTTCCGGATCATTTCCCGGAATCACAGGCGGACCACGCCCATTTCCCAGCCATGAACTTCTCAGACTTCTTCATCAAACGGCCGATCTTCGCGGGTGTCCTGTCGATCGTCATCTTCCTCGTCGGGGCGATCTCGCTGACGCGCCTGCCGGTCAGCGAGTATCCCGAAGTCATCCCGCCGACGGTGGTGGTGACCGCCCGCTATCCCGGCGCGAACCCGAAGACCATCGCGGAGACGGTGTCCACGCCGCTGGAGCAGTCGATCAACGGCGTGGAGAATTCGCTCTACATGTTCTCCCAGGCGACGAGCGACGGGGTGATGACGCTGACGGTCACCTTTGCCCTGGGAACGGATGTGGACAAGGCGCAGGTCCAGGTGCAGAACCGCGTTTCCCAGGCGCTGCCGAAGCTGCCTGAGGAGGTCACGCGCAACGGCGTGATCACCGCCAAGAGTTCTCCGGACCTGACGATGGTGGTCCACCTGTTCTCCCCGGACAACCGTTACGATGAGGTCTATGTCCGGAACTACGCTACGCTCCAGGTGAAGGACGTGATGACCCGCCTGCCCGGGGTGGGACTCGTGAACACGTGGGGCTCCGGAGACTATGCGATGCGGGTATGGGTGGACCCGCGGAAGATGGCCTCGCGCGGGATCACCGCCGGGGATGTGGTGGCCGCCATCCGGGAGCAGAACGTGCAGGTGGCCGCCGGGGCGGTGGGCCAGCAGCCGAACCCGAATGGAGCGGAGACGGAACTCATCATCAACACCAAGGGGAGGCTGGTGACCGAGGAGGAGTTCGGCTCCGTGGTGGTGAAGATCGGCGGGCGGGGGGAGCGCACGCTCCTGCGGGACGTGGCCCGCATCCAGCTCGGTGCGGCGGAGTATTCGCTGCGCTCCCTGCTCGCGAACAAGACGGCGGTCGGCATCGGCGTCTTCCAGCTCCCGGGGTCGAATGCCATCGAGCTTTCCAACAACGTGCGGGCGACGATGGAACGGTTGAAGGCGGATTTCCCGGAGGGTCTGGACTATGCCATCGCCTATGATCCGACGGTCTTCGTCCGCAGCTCCATCGAGGCGGTCGTCCACACCCTGTTGGAGGCCGTCCTGCTGGTCGTGCTGGTGGTCATCCTTTTCCTCCAGACATGGCGGGCCTCCATCATCCCGCTGGCGGCGGTGCCGGTGTCGCTGGTCGGCACGTTCGCGGTGATGCACGGGCTGGGCTTCTCGATCAACGCGCTCTCCCTATTCGGCCTGGTGCTGGCCATCGGCATCGTGGTGGATGACGCGATCGTTGTGGTGGAGAACGTCGAGCGGAACATCGCCCTCGGCAAATCCCCGTTCGAGGCGACGCGGACGGCGATGCGGGAGGTGACCGGACCCATCGTGGCGACCGCCCTGGTGCTGGCCGCGGTGTTCATTCCCACGGCGTTCATCAGCGGCCTCACCGGGCAGTTCTACAAACAGTTCGCCCTCACCATCGCGATCTCCACCATCATCTCCGCGTTCAATTCGCTCACGCTCTCGCCCGCGCTGGCGGCCCTGCTGCTGCGGGACCACCACGCGCCGAAGGACCCTCTTTCGAAGGTGATGGACAAGCTGTTCGGCTGGTTCTTCCGGCCGTTCAACCGGTTCTTCGAGTGGGCATCCAACAAATACTCCAATGGCGTGGCGAAGGCCATCCGCATGAGCGTCGCGGGTCTGATTCTCTACGTCGGCCTGCTGGTGCTGACCGGCTACTCGTTCAGGAAGGTGCCCGGTGGATTCGTCCCCTCGCAGGACAAGCAATACCTAGTGGCCTTCGCGCAGCTTCCCGATGGTGCCTCGCTGGAGCGCACGGATGAGGTGGTGAGGAAAATGGGCGACATCGTGGCGAAGCATCCCGGCGTCGAAACCTCCCTCGCCTTCCCCGGACTCTCGATCAACGGCTTCACCAACAGCGCGAACAGCGGGATCCTTTTCCCGATGCTCAAGGACTTCTCGAAGCGCAAGGGCAAGCCGCGCATGAGCGGCCCGGAGATCGCGGAGGACCTGCAGAAAGAGTTCGGGGAAATCCAGGAAGCGTTCGTCGCGGTGTTCCCTCCGCCTCCGGTCAACGGCCTGGGCAGCACCGGCGGGTTCAAGTTCTACATCGAGGATCGTGCGGGCCTGGGATACGATGAACTTTACCGCTCCACGCAGGAGTTCCTGAAGAAAGCGAATGCCACGCCGGGCCTCGCGGGGCTGTTCTCCAGCTTCACCACCAACACCCCGCAGCTCGAAGTGGAGGTGGACCGGCCGAAGGCCAAGCAGCAGGGCGTGCCGCTTGCGAACATCTTCGAGACGCTGCAGGTGAACCTGGGATCGCTTTATGTGAACGATTTCAACCGCTTCGGCCGCACCTACCAGGTCGTGGCGCAGGCGGATTCGGAATTCCGCACGGTGGCGGAGGACATCTCCCGCCTGAAGGTCCGCAACTCCGCCGGACAGATGGTGCCGCTCGGCTCGCTCGCCAAGGTGAAGGAGACCTACGGACCGGACCGTACCATGCGCTACAACGGCTACGCCGCGGCGGATGTCAGCGGCGGCCCCGCACCCGGCACCACTTCCGTGGAGGCGGAAGCCATCATCGAGAAGCTCGCCGCAGAGACCTTGCCGAAAGGGATCGTGCTCGACTGGACGGAACTGACTTACCAGCGCATCATCGCGGGCAACACGGGGATGTATATCTTCCCGCTGAGCCTGCTGCTGGTGTTCCTGGTGCTGGCCGCCCAGTATGAAAGCTTCCGCCTGCCCTTCGCCGTGTTGCTGATCGTGCCGATGGCGCTGCTGTCCGCGATGGCGGGCGTCTGGCTGACAAAGGGCGACAACAATGTTTTCACCCAGATCGGCCTCATCGTCCTCATCGGCCTGGCGGCGAAGAACGCGATCCTGATCGTCGAGTTCGCCGTGAAGCTGCGTGAGGAAGGCAAGGGCGTGGTGGAGGCGGCGATCGAAGCATCCCGGCTGCGCCTCCGCCCCATCCTCATGACCTCCATCGCCTTCATCGCGGGTGTGTTCCCGCTGGTGATCTCGACCGGTGCCGGAGCGGAGATGCGCCGCGCGATGGGTGTCGCCGTTTTTTCGGGCATGATCGGAGTGACCATCTTCGGTCTTTTCCTCACCCCCATTTTCTACACGGTCCTCGAAAGGATCGGCGTGAAGAAACCAAAGCAACCAAAGGAAATCGAACCATGAGCAAACTAGCAGGAAAAGTCGCCGTCATCACCGGAGCGTCCAAGGGCATCGGAGCGGCCATCGCCAAACATCTGGCCGCGGCGGGTGCCTCGGTCGTGATCAACTATGCCTCCAGCAAGTCCGGCGCGGACAAGGTGGTGGGTGAAATCGAAGCAGCCGGGGGCAAGGCCATCGCCGTGCAGGGGGATGTCTCGAAGCAGGCGGACATCGACCGCCTGTTCGCGGAAACGCAGTCCGCTTTCGGCAGGCTGGACATCCTCGTCAACAACGCGGGCGTCTATGAGTTCGGCCCGCTGGAGGCCATCACAGAGGAGCATTTCCACCGCCAGTTCAACCTGAACGTCCTCGGCCTGATCCTCACCACGCAGAAGGCGGCGACGCTCTTCGGCGAGGAAGGCGGCAGCGTCATCAACATCAGCTCGATGGTCGCCGTCGCCCCGATGCCCGGTGCCTCGGTTTATAGCGCGACCAAGGGTGCGGTGGATGCCGTCACCAAGGCATTGGCCCGCGAACTCGGCGCCAGGAGGATCCGCGTGAATTCGCTGAACCCCGGAATGGTCGAGACGGAAGGCGTGCACTCCGCCGGCTTCCTGGAGACGGAGGTCCCGAAGGCGATCATCGCGCAGACCCCGCTCGGCCGGATCGGCCAACCGGATGACATCGGCCCGGTGGCTGTGTTCCTCGCTTCGGAGGATTCCGGCTGGGTGACCGGCCAGGTGCTCCAGGTGGCGGGCGGGTATTGATCAACGCAAAGAAAAGGCGGCGGTGGGATGACCACCGCCGCTTTCCTTTTCCGCGCGGAATTCAGAAAATGTTCCGGACCAATCCACCGTCCACCCGCAGCGCGGCGCCATTGATCGCGGAGGCACGCGGGCTGGAAACAAATGCCACGGCATCGGCGATTTCCGCCGGGTTGATCAACCGCTCGATGAGCGAGGTCGGGCGGTTTTCCTGCATGAACTTCCGCTCCGCTTCCTCTTTGGGCAAGTCGGGGAAAATATCGCCGATGAACTTCGTCACGCCTTCCGTCTTGGTGGAGCCGGGCAGCACCACGTTCACCGTCACCCTGGTGCCCTTCGTCAGTTCCGCGAGGCTGCGGGAAATGGATAGCTGCATCGTCTTGGTGGCGCTGTAGTGCGCCATCTCCGGCGCGGGGTTCACGCCGGATTCGCTGGAGATGAAAATGATCCGGCCGTCGTTCTTCGCCAGCATCTTCGCCAGGTAGTGGCGGGCCAGGCGCACCCCGCTCATGATGTTCACTTCGAAAAGGCGCTGCCAAGATTCGTCGGTTTCCTCGAAGAATCCGACCGGCTCATAGATGCCGAGGTTGTTCACGAGGATATCCACGTCCGGAAACGCGGCGATGGTCGCCTCCGTGCCCTCTGCCGTGCCGTTGTCCGAGGCCAGTGCTTCCAGATTCGCGTCCGGCAGTTCCTCGCGCAGCTTCGCGATCGCCTGCTCCACCGAAGACGCGGAGCGGCCGTTGATGATGACCGTCGCCCCCTCACGGGCCAGCGAGCGGGCGATTTCCAAACCAATGCCGCCGGAAGAGGCGGTTACGAGCGCGATTTTTCCAGCGAGTTGGAGGTCCATAATGTGTTCGAATTTCATCGAACATTAGCGCATCCCGGGATCCTTGCAAGGGGTTGCGGCAGGGATCGCACTCCGTGCGGTCCGGCGGGGGAGAGCCTCTCCTATCCTGCGACTCCATACCGAATCGACGTTCCCCAATCATTTCCATCGGGGACGCCATTTCCGGTATGGCATCTCCCCATCGCAAACATTGCCCCAGCCGGACTGCCCGGAATGGGAGCGTAGCGGACATAGCGGCGAAGCCGCAACTCAGTTGCTGCCTCTCTTACAGCCGCTCCATCATCCATTCCGCGATGGTCGCGTAGATCGGGAAATCCGTGATGAGCACGTTGTCATGCCCCGCACCCGGGATCTCGATCCACCGTGCTTCGATGGACGCGGGCAGGCACTCATACAATTTTCGCCCGGAGGACATTGGCGTGATCGTGTCCCTCGATCCATGCGCGACCAGCGTCGGGATGGGAACGTATTCCGCCGAATCACAAGGCCGGATCGAGGCGAGCGGAATCCCCGTCTTCGATTCATAGACCTTCGTCACGCCCTTCATCCACCAGCCGGCCAATGTTTCCCCGATCCGCATGGATGCCTGTCCACGGACCGCCGGTTCCAGCGCGTCGAAGCTGGCGATCACCACCAGCGCCTTCCACGGGATGTCGCCCTTTCCGGCGGCATGGACCGCCACGGATCCTCCCATCGACATGCCCACCAGACCGCATGGCTGCTTGTTGAAATCGAACCGCCGCGCCGCTTCGTCGAGCACGCGTTCCGGAAGAGCCGCCTCGCGGATACCGTAGGTGATGGTTTCCCCCGGATGCTCCCCATGCCCGGGCAGGTCCGGGATGATGCAGCGGAAGCCCGCCGCGCAGAGCCTCTCCGCCACGGGCAGGAAATCTTCCTTCCGGCCCTTGCGGCCATGGAGCAGGACGAGCGTACCTTTCACGATGCCGTAGGATGGCAGCGGCAGGCCCCTCGCCGCCAGTTGGTCGCGAATGATCGCGCCCCGCTTTCCCGGAGAGCCGTCGGGGGTGCAGACGAGGCACGGCGTCCCGTCACCCGCACTGAACCGGTCGATCCTCACGCCATGCGCGGCGGGATCCGCCAGAAACTCCCGATGATGATCCTCCAGCGCCTTCCTCGGGGGACAGGCGAGCTGGTCCCCGGCCCACAGCGTGAGGCCCGCCCCCGCCAGCACCAGCAGCCCGGATGGGATCAGGAACTTCCGGCTGAAAAGAATGGGGCCAAAGGGAAACATCCGCGCATGATAACCAGCGGTCGGGCCGTTCCGCCGCTGATTTCCGGCGCTTCACGTATTTTTCACAAAGCCACCTGTCGGCCGTGCTCCAGTCCGCCGCCAACCGGAAAGACATCGAACCGGTGGGCCGGTGAAATTTCTTGGCGGTCCTTCCACGTAGGGTAGCTTCCACCACCCATGAGACGCCTGACGAAAACCCTCGCCTGCCTCCTGCTCGTCCTCACCGGCCATCTGATGGCGAAGGAGGAACCGAAGGGCCAGGTCAAGCTGCTGACCATCGGCAACAGCTTCGCCAATGACGCGACCGCCTACCTGCCTGCGATGGCGAAGGCCGCGAACAAGGACCTCCTGCTTTTCCGCGCCAACCTCGGCGGCTGCACCTTCGAGCGCCACGCCCGCCACATGAAGGCCTTCGAGCTGAACCCGGCGGACCCGCAGGGCAGCCCTTACCGTGGAAGCGTCATCCACTCACTGGCGGACGACGTTTCCGCACCGAAGATCGCTTCCGGCGGCAACGAGGTGGATCCGAAATCCAAGGAAGTGCCGAAGAACTTTTCCCTGCGCCAGGCCTTGGAACTGGAGAAGTGGGACTACGTGACCATCCAGCAGGTGAGCAACACCAGCTTCCAGTTCGAGACTTTCGAGCCATACGCGGGCGAGATCATCGCCTACATCCGGAAGTATGCGCCCACCGCGGAGATCCTCATCCACCAGACCTGGGCCTATCGTGAGGACTGCCCGCTCTACAAGGACGGCTTCGACCAGCAGGCGATGTATGACGGACTGATGGCCGCGTATGGCCAGCTCGCGGAGAAGTATTCCCTGCGCATGATTCCCGTCGGCACCGCCATGCAGGAAGCGCGGAAACTTCCCCGCTGGACCTTCAAGTATCCCGACCCCGCCTTCAACTATAAGGAACCGCTGCCCGGTACGTCGCCCGTGCAGTCCGGCAGCCTGAACGTCGGTTGGACGGTGAAGAAGACCCTCGTGCCGGTCGAGGAACCCGCTCCGGTGGCGGAGCCTGCTCCTGCCGGGCAGCCTGCCCCTGCGGCAGAGCCTGCGGCGGAGAGCGCCACCATCGTGAAGGCGGAACCAAAGAAGGTGGAGAAGCTGGTGGCATCCCTCGACTTCAAGCACTGCAACGCGGAAGGCCGCTACCTCGGCGCATCCGTTTTCTATGGTTTCCTCTTCGGAGGAAAGGTGGCGGACAACACCTTCGTTCCGCCCGTTGTGACACCGGAGGATGCGGCGGTGCTGCGCGGTATCGCGGACCAGGTGCTGGTCAACGTGCCTGCGCCTGCTCTGAAGTAAAATTTCACCGCCAAGGCGCAAAGGGGGAAAAGAAATGGGTATCTTCAGGACTCGCTGGATTCGTGTTCAGCTTTCTTCTCTTTCCTGAAAACTGAACACTGAAAACTTCTCCTCCTTACCTCACCACCTCGGTGCCGATGCCGCCGTCGGTGAAGATCTCCAGCAACAGGGAGTGGGGCTGGCGGCCATCGACGAAGTGGACCTTGCGGACACCCGCGTTGAGCGCGTCCACCGCGCTGCGGATCTTCGGGATCATGCCGCCGGAAATGGTGCCGTCCGCGATCAGGCTGTCGGCTTCCTTGCGGGTCACGGACTTGATCAGGGAGGTGGGATCCTTCGGATCGGACAGAAGTCCGGGAACGTCGGAGAGATAGACCAGCTTCGCGACCCGCAGCTCCTTCGCCAGCGCGGCGGCGGCGAGGTCCGCGTTGATGTTGAGCGGGCGTCCGGTGCCGAGTTCCGCCGCGAGCGGTGAGATCACCGGGACGATGCCCGCGTCATGCGCGGCGTCCATGTTGGCGAGCTGGCAGCCGATGACCTCGCCCACGCGGCCGAGATCGACGGAATTTCCCTCCGCGTCCTTGCCGCGCAGCTTCTCGCCGAGGAAGACATTGTTACCCGCGATGCCCACCGCCTTGCCGCCGAAGTCACGCATCATCCGGACCAAGCCGGGGTTGATCTCCTCCGAAAGCACACGGGCCACGATGTCGATCGCCTCATCCGTGGTGACGCGGAAGCCGCCGACGAACTTCGCCTCCAGGCCGGCCGTCTCCATCGCGGCGGAGATCGCCTTGCCACCGCCGTGGACGACGATGGGGTTGATGCCGGCCACCTCGAGGAAAACGATGTCCCGCATTACGTTCTTCACCAGTTCCGGGTCTTCCATCGCGGAGCCTCCCATCTTGATGAGGAAGGTCTTGCCGCGGAAGGCCTGGAGATAGGGGAGCGCCTCGATGAGGGCGTCTGCTTTGTCGATGGGGTTCATGATGGCTCGGATGGAGGAGTTTTCTTGGCGCGGGTGGTCTTTTTCGCGGCGGCTTTCTTCGCGGGGATCTTCTTCGCCGCCGCTTTCTTGGCGGTGGTTTTCTTCGCTGCGGCTTTTTTCGCGGCTGGCTTCAGAGGAGGCTCATCCGTGACGGCCTCCGTTTTTTCCTCAACCGTCGTTTTCGCCGCAGCTTTTTTCGCGTTTTTTTTCGCCGCCACTTTTTTCGCGGCGGTTTTTTTGGCCGGTGGGGCAGGGGATTCCGTTGCCGGCGCAGGGACGGAGTCGGTCACCGGTGTGGTGATTTCTTCCGCGATCACCTCAGCGGGTGGGGAGGCTTCATCTGTCGGCGGGACGGCGGGGCGCGCTTCCGGCTCCTCCGCCGTATCACGGAAGAACAGGTGGCTGACGAAGAAAGCTCCGGCCACCGCACCCAGGACGCCGAGTGTCGGCGGCCAGACGGAGGTGGTCAGGAAGGCGATGAGGTGGATGGCCAGGGCGGCCGTACCCACCACCGCGAAGATGATCCCACGGCTGAACCGCGGGCGGCGGAATGGCATGGCCAGCAACATGGCGGCGATCCCGAGGATGGTCAGTTCCCGCCACTTTTCCGGACGGGTGAGGATTTGCTCCGGGGACATCCCCGCACCGGACGAGATGTCGGCCAGAAGAGGAGCCACCCGTGCGGAAAACGCCCTGGTCGGTGCCTCCGCATTGGATTGGTCATCACGCAGCACCACCAGGCCGGTCCCGGCAAGCGGTGTCCCATCCTGCATGTCCCCGAGCAGCTCCGCGCGGAGCAGGCGGGAATCGGTGGATTTCCCGGGATGGGTGGAAATCCGGCCCGTCTTGTCGATGGGGATATAGGGGCCTTTCGCGCCGAGCTTGATGAAATTCCCCAGCTCCACCTCCACTCCGTCAAACGGCAGGCCGCGTTCCACCAGCACGGCGACGAGCGGAAAGGAGAGGACGAAGCGGTCATCCCAGCGGGCCAGCACCGGGGAACCACCCGGCTCGTGCTCCAGCAGCGTGAAACCGGAAAAAGCGTTATCTCCCCCGAGGATCACTCCGGGGAGCGGCAGCCGGTTGACCGTGGGGACGCCCGTGATGTCTCCGCTGACCTGTGACCCGGCGATGGACGCACGGCGGAAAGTGGGGGGGATCGGAGAGCCGGTGGCTCCGCGGGACAGCGGGGAGGCGGTCGTCACGGCGGGGAACGCCGCCAGCGCATTGTCGAGCGCGCTGATGGCAATGGCTTCGGGTTCCTCCCACGCGAGGAGAGCGGAAATGGCGGGCTTCTCAGCTCCCAGCCGATGCATGTTCTTCAACACCACCGCCAGATCCACGGGGGAGGGAGGGGAACTCTGGAAGATGCCTTCCTTGTCATCGCCCAGGGAAACCACGGCGGGTTCGTGTTTCGGGTCCGCCTTCTGGTAGGGGGCCAGCACCCGCAGCGACCACGGGGATTCCTGCGTTCCCGCCCCGGCGATGATGAACGGCGGATTCGCCGTGGTGGATGCCATCGTCCTCACCATGAACCGGTCCACCGGCCCGGAGGGCAGCACGCTCCATGCACACCAGGCGGTCGCCGCGGAGGCGATCAGCACGCTGAGGAAGCGGAGGCGCGGGTGGGCCACGGGGAGGTCAGGGGATGGCCGCCAGGTAAGGGGCGAGTGGTTTTTCGAGGTCCGTGCCCGCGGTCACTTCGCGGAGGAGCTTCGCCGCCGTTGCGATGTGCGGGCGGTACCATTCATCTCCACGGTTTTTCAGGATGTTACCATAGGCGCCCAGCGCCTGCATCAGCCGCTGGGCGGCGCACTGGTGGAACAGCGTGGTTTCCGGACGTTCATCGGCGATGTCCTCCCATAGTGCCAGCAGTTGCTCGCGCTCACCGGCGGAGTGGTTCAGGTAGGGGTCGAAGACCAGCGAGGCCAGGTCATATTCCTGGCGGCCCCGGCGCAGCCCCTGGAAGTCGATCAGATACACGTCGCCATTCTTGATCAGGAGATTCTGCGACTGGAAATCACGGTGGACCAGATGGCGCGCCCCCGTCCCCAGCTTTTCCGCCAGCGCGGCGAGCGCCGGGTGGCCCTTCAGCGGGGTGGCGTCCATGCCGAGGAAGTCTTCCACCAGGTGCTCGATGAAATAGTTCTGCTCCCACCGGTAGAGCGCCGCGTCGAACGGCGGCATCAGTTCGAAATCCTTAGGTGGCTTCGCGTAGAACAGCTTGTCCACCTGCTCCAGCGCGGAGCGGTAGAACGGCAGGCGTTCGGAAAACGGGCGGTCCTTGAGTGAAAGCAGGTCCACATCCCCCAGATCCTCCACCAGGGCCACCCGGCGTTTGGCGCTCTCATGCAGGATATCCGGCACCCGCAGGCGGGCCTTTTTCAGGAAGTGCGCCACCGGGACGAACTGCTTGTTGTCCGCCCGCTCGTCCGTCCAGTGGATCCCGATGAACGGCTCATGCACCGGAGATTTGATGCGGACGATGGTCCGGCCGGACGCGCCGCGTTTGATCGGCTCCAATGTCACGGGGATGGTCGGGTCCACCTCGAGGAACTGTCGGGCGGTGGAGAGGATCGCGTCGGTCGGCATGGGCGGGGGCAGTCTAGGCCGGAAAAAGCCCGCCGTGACAAGGGAAATGCGGACCCCCGGTCACTCGTCATGGTGGAACCACAGGAGCGTCGCCAGACCCGTTCCGATCCCCCACAGCAGGATGCGGTTGTAGAAAAAATACGGGTAAATCATCATCGCAAGGCCGATCACGATCGGTTTCCACCGCTCGAGCGCCCGTCCGTAACGCAGCGCCCCCCAGCCGATGGTGCCGAAAATGAGGCCCGCGAGGATGTTGTAACCATCGAAGGCACCGCCGCTCCGGAAGAGCGAATCGAACTGGAAGGGATCATTCATGGCGGGCAGGGAAAGCCACGTGGCGATGCGGGGAAGATACCATCACAGCGCCGCCAGCACACTCCCTTGTTCGCGTAAGTAAGGAGGATGGACACTCTTGTCCATCGACGGCATCGGCAATTCACCAAACACCTGCCGCCAAACCGTAGAGCCATAAGGATATTCCTCCCTTCGCAGCCTTCGCTTTCGCCGCAGCGGGATCCTTCGCCAGTGAGCGGACGGTCCCGGAAAATCAGCCCGTCCAGGATCGTGTGGCCATTGAGCATGTCAGCGCCGGAGATGGTTTCCTCTACGTCGATTGCGTCGTTTTCTCAGCGATCAAGCGGGTGGGCGGGTACTCCACCAGAATGAGGCTGTGGATGGAGGCTTCCAACAGGTGGCTTGAAATGGGGATTTCCAGATTGCGGGTGCAGTCAATAGCGATCGTACAGTGCGGAACCCAGTTTTCCGGAAGGTAATGGAAGTCCACCGGGACGCCCAGATCGGATGCGATACGGCATACCGCGGCATGGAACCGGTGGATCTCCTCTGAAATTTCGGGCTTCAGAAATGTCACGTTGCCCCCTGCGAAAAATCCGGTGCCATGGAGGGAAATCACCCCGGCGGGAGACTCCAGTTGCCCGAAGGCATCACGCAGGCCCGCATCCCCGGTCACCAGTGTGAGATGTGGGATGACGCCGTGGTCGGTGAGATAGGTGGTTCCATACAGACGCGCCGCTTCCTGCCAGATCTCCAGGATGCGTCTTTCCGATTCCGGGTCGAATCTCAGCTCGATGGCAAATGGCATTCCGGCGGGTAGGGGTTATGGAGCACGCGGAGCGGACGCCCCGTTTGTCTTAATCCATCGTCTGGCCGAAGCCGATGTCGTGCCCGTCCAGATCCTGGGTGCCGAATTCCCGGCATCCATAGGGTTGGTCACAGAGTCCGTAGTCGATCACCGCACCGCGTGAGACGAACTCGGCGTGGAGGGCATCCACATCGGACACCCAGAAATAGATGTTCCATAGTTTGTCCGCCACCGTCCAGTGGGGGACGACGTGTTTGGGATCTTCCGCCTGCCGCAGCATCACGTACATTCCGTCGCGGTGGAGGATCACGAAAGTCGGCGGCTCACCCCAGAAGCGCTCGTAGTGGAAGCCCATCGTGTCCCGGTAGAAATCGGCAGCCGCCACCACATCCTTCACCAGAAGGACGGGGGCGGATGCGGTGAGGCGTGCCGGGTTGCTCATGGGTGTGTCAGCCGGAGGGCAGTGACTTCTTCAGCGTGGCGATTTCCTCCGCCTGCTTCGCAAAAACGAAATCCCGTGCCTTCGCGGCCTTCGCTCTCGCTGCGGCTGGATCCTTCGCCAGCGAAAGGATCGTCGAGGCGATGAGCTTGTATTTTTCCGGATCGTCGAGGTCGAACAGCCACTCATCCAGGCCGATGTCCCGCCACATGAAGCCCTTGGTGGTCTGTTCATCGAAACGGCAGACGATCGCCGGGATGCCGCTGCTGATGCACATGATGGGGCTGTGCATTTCATTTCCGAAGAGTCCGGCGGAGCGGTTATAGACGCTCAGCGCCTCATCGGTGAGCCAGTATTTGTCGCGCCAGACGCATTTCTTTTTCACCTCTTCCGGCAGCTTGTCGTAGATCATTTCCTTGCCCAGCGGGATCTGCGTCATGTCCTCGCAGCAGATCAGGACCTTCATGTCCGTCTGCGTGACGATCTGGATGATGCCCTCCCGGAGTTGGGAATGGTCGTGGTCCTTCATTTCCTGGTTGCGGGCGTCCTTCTTCGGGTCGAACGCGCGGCCCGGCTTCACCGTCCAGAAGGGCGTCCAGCGATAGCGCGGGATGCAGCAGAGGAACTTTCCGTGTTCCAGACCATTCGCGGAAAGGTAGGCATCCGCCGCGGCGTCATTGCGCAGCGTGACCACGCCGAAGGCGCAGTCCGGGCCGAACTCCGCGATGGGGGTGGTCAGACCCTGGTCCTTCGCCGTCTGCATGGAGACGCTGTCGCGGAAATAGACGAACTTCGCGCCATTCAGGATTTTGATGCCTTCCGGGTTGTTCTTGAAGAACGAGATGCCGAACACGCCGTAGGGCTTGTCCGTCTCCGCCTGCCAGCGGCCCACGTCCTTCTGCGCCACGAAGCCGGAGCCGGAGCCGTGCAGCATGAAGTCGCACTCCTTGATCGCGGCGGAGATGGCGTCCGCCCCTTCGAGGATGATGGTTTTCGGGAACCTTTGGAGCACCAGTTCCTTCGCTCCATGCTCCAGGTTGCTCGCCCAGAAGCTGATCTTCACATCCGGCAGGTGCTTTTCCAGCAGCTCCAGCATGCCCATCTGGTGGGCGATGTCTCCGATGTTGATGCTCTGCCAGCCGTTTCGCAGGAGGATATGCGGCTGTTTCCCGTCAGCGGCCCTGACGGATGAGGTGATGGCGGCGGCGAGGGCGGTTCCGATGAAATGACGGCGGTTCATGAGTTTGCGAAACTAGGGGAGCAGGCGGAGGTGATGGCAAGGTTATAAACTTTGCCATCCGCCCCGTTCTTGCGTAACTCCATGGGAAACCGATGAAGAGGACATTCCACATGATGTTGGCCGCCGCCTGTATGGGCACGGGATTGGCGAAGGAAACCCCTGGTTCGCTCGACGCCGCCCTTTCCGCGTTCCGCGAGGGGGTGGTGGAGGCGAAGGACGTGGCCGGTGCGGTGACCATCGTCGGCTCGAAGGAGAAGGTGCTTTCCTCAGGGGCCACCGGTCTGGCGGACATCGCCACCAAGCGGCCGATGAAGACGGACTCCGTCGCGTGGATCGCCTCCATGTCGAAGCCCGTCACCGGCGTGGCGGTCATGATGATGGTGGAGGAGGGGCGGATCTCGCTGGATGACCCGGTGGCGAAGTATCTGCCGGAGTTCAAGGATCTGAAGGATGCGGAGGGGAAAGAGGTGACCGTGACCATCGCCCAGTGCATGTCCCACACCGCCGGGCTGCAGGACCTCACCAAGGAGGAGGAAGCGGACCTGACCAACCTCGACCAGGTGATGAAACTCACCGCCACCCGGCCGGTGAAATTCGCTCCCGGGACGAAGTGGGCCTACTGCCAGACCGGGATCAATGTCGGAGGCAGGATCGTGGAGGTGGTGTCCCAGCAGAACTTCGCCGACTTCTTGGAGAAGCGCCTGTTCGGCCCGCTGGGGATGAAGGACACCTCCTTCTATCCCAACGCGGATCAGGTGGCGCGTCTGGCCCTGGCTTACAAGAAGACGGACGCGGGCCTGGAGGTGGAGGTGCCGCGCGTGCTGGCGGGCAAGGACTACGGTGACAAGAGCCGCTACCCCCGTGCGAACGGCGGCCTTTTCTCCACCGCGGAGGATTTCTCCAAGTTCCTCGCCATGGTCCTCAATGGAGGCGAGGCGAACGGCCATCGTTTCCTCAAGCCGGAGTCTATTCAGGAGATGACGAAGTCCCGCACGGACGGCTTGGAGAAGGTCGGCTTCGTCGAGGGGAACGCCTACGGCATCGGCTGGATCCGGGTGGTGAATCCGGGCGGCGCGACCGCATCCCTTTCCCCCGGTTCCTACGGCCACGGCGGGGCTTACGGCACCCAGGCATGGATCGATCCGGTGAAGGGCCGCTACTCCGTGCTCATCATCCAGCACACGAACATCGGCAACGGCGACAACTCCGGCTTGCGCGGGAAATTCCAGGCCGCCGCCGCGAAGTGATCTTGGAAAGTGACTGGGGCATCTTGCCCCAGTCCGTTGCCGGGGCGTCCCGCCCCGTTCTTCCGGAATAGGAAAACATCATGCCACACGTTCTGCTCATCGGCGCAGGTTACCTCGGTGCCAGGATCTCAGAGGTCTTCCGCGACCATGGCTGGGAGGTCACCCCTGTCTCCCTCTCCGGCGGCGACGGTTCGCGTGCGGCGGATGTCAGCGACCTTTTCTCCGTGCGTGGGCTGGCGGATGCCGCTCCGGATTTCATCGTCCACTGCGCCGCCTCCGGCCGTGGTGGCCCGGACGCCTACCAGCGGGTGTATGTCGATGGCTGCCGGAATCTGGCGGACGTATTTCCCGGGGTGCCGCTGCTTTTCACTTCCAGTTCCTCCGTCTATGCCCAGACGGACGGTTCCGAGGTGGATGAGGAAAGCCCTGCCATCCCGGAGCGGGAAACCGGGCGTCTCCTGCTCGCCGCGGAAAAGGTGGTGCTGGATGCCGGGGGCACGGTCGCCCGGCTCTCCGGGATCTACGGCCCCGGGCGCAGCGTCATTCTGAAGAAATTCCTCTCCGGGGACGCGGTCATCGAGGAGGACGGCAGGCGTTTCCTCAACCAGATCCACCGGGACGATGCGGCGCGGGCGGTTTTCCACCTGGCGTCGGAAAATCTTCGCGGAGTCTTCAACGTCAGCGATTCCACCCCGATGCCGCAGGGCGAATGTTACCGGCGGCTGGCGGAGATTTTCGGGAAACCGGTTCCGTCGTCCGGCCCTCGTGACCCGGACCGCAAGCGCGGCTGGACCCACAAGAAAGTCTCAGCGGCGAAGCTGCGGGACACCGGCTGGCAGCCGGAATTTCCGTCATTTCTGGACGCGGTTCCCTCGGTGGCGGAGACGTTGTGAGGCAGGGATGCCATTCCATGGCGTCCGGCGGGGGAGAGCCGCAAGCAACCCCTGCATGGGGGGGAAGGAGGGGCTTTCCGCCCGGAATCCGCCGCCACCCACCGGACGTCTCGGAGAGACGTCCCTGCCTTCCCCATTTCAAAGCCTTTGACCGCCCCGGAATAACCGGCTAAGCCGTCCGCCTCCCATGAACGAGTCCATCGCCTCCATCCAGACCGATGCCCTGGAACGCATCGCCAACGCAGCAGACGAGCGTGCGCTCGAAGACGCCCGCGTGGGGGTGCTGGGCAAGAAAGGCACGCTCACCCTGGCCCAGGCTGGCATCAAGGATGTGCCGAAGGAGGAAAAGGCCGCCTTCGGCCAGTCGCTCAACGCCGCCCGCGCCGCCATCACCACCGCACTGGAAGAGAAGCAGGCGGCCCTCCAGGAAGTCGCTGACCGCAAGGCGCTCGACGGAGTCGATGTGACCCTGCCTGCCCGCCCGGTCCTCACCGGTGCGCTCCACCCGCTCACCCAGATCCGTGACGAGGCCATCGGCATCCTCCGCAGGATGGGCTTCGCCCTCGCCGACGGCCCGGAGATCGAGGATGAGTTCCATTGCTTCGATGCGCTGAACACTCCCGCCGACCACCCGGCGCGCAACGAGAAGGACACGTTCTATTTCGACTCCGGAAAACTCCTCCGCACCCACACCTCCAGCGTGCAGGTGCGCACCATGGAGACTCAGACCCCGCCCGTGCGTATCATCGCCCCCGGCTCCGCCTACCGCCGGGATGAGATCGATGCCACCCACCTTTCCGTTTTCAACCAGCTCGAAGGACTCTACGTCGCGGAGGATGTCTCCCTGCCGGACCTGAAGGGCACCCTGGAGTATTTTCTGCGCGAGCTGTTCGGCACCTCCACGGAGGTCCGCTTCCGCCCGCACTTCTTCCCGTTCACGGAGCCGAGCTTCGAGATCGACGTGAAGCTCCAGGTCAAGGGCCAGGCTCCGCGCTGGATCGAGGTCGCCGGCTGCGGCATGGTGGACCCCGCCGTCTTCGCCGCCCTCAACGCCTCCCGCAAGGACACCGCCTTCGATCCGGAAAAGGTCACCGGCTTCGCCTTCGGCATGGGCCTCGACCGCCTCGCCATGATCCGTTGGGGCATCAAGGACATCCGCCTCCTCATCGAAAACGACGTCCGCTTCCTCAAACAATTCGCCTGATAAAAAGAACCGCGAATGAACGCGAATCAACGCCAATAAGAATCCTTCATTCGCGTCCATTGGCGTCCATTCGTGGTTTATAAAATTTCCCTCTTCCTGTCATGAAAACCTCCCTCAACTGGCTAGGCAGCCACCTGAATCTCTCCGGAAAATCGATCAAGGAGATCGATGACCTTTTCACCTTCGCGGGTGTTGAAGTCGAAGGCATCGAGACGAAGGGCATCGCCTCGGAAAAGATCGTGGTCGCGCAGATCATGGAGGCCGTGCAGCACCCGAACGCGGACAAGCTGAAGGTCACCCAGGTGGATGTGGGCGAGGGGACGCTGCGGCAGATCGTCTGTGGTGCGAAGAACTACAAGGTCGGGGACAAGGTGCCCTGCGCCCTGCCCGGCGCCGCGCTGCCCGGCGGCTTCACCATCGACGAGACGAAGATGCGCGGTGTTGATTCCCGTGGCATGCTCTGCGCCGCGGAGGAGATCGGCCTGCCGAAGGGCGAGGACGGCCTGCTCATCCTGCCGGAGGATTCCGTCATCGGGAAGCCGGTGAAGGAGATGTTCGACTCCGACGTCCTGCTCGAACTGGAAGTCACGCCGAACCGCCCGGATCTCCTGAGCCACCGCGGCATGGGCCGGGAGCTGGCCACCCTCCTGCGCACGCCTTTCCTGCCGCTGGAAATCCCGGCCGTGGAGAAGTTTTCCGAAGACACCTCCGTCGTCCGCATCAATGCCACGGATGCCTGCCCGCTCTACACCGCCGTCCGCATCAAGGGCGTGAAGGTTCAGGACAGCCCGGCTTGGTTGAAAAAGCGCCTGGAATCCATCGGCCTGCGCCCGATCAACAACGTCGTCGATATAACGAACTTCGTGCTGCACGAGCTCGGCCAGCCGCTGCACGCTTTTGACGCCGCGAAGGTCAGCGGCGCGATCGTCGTCCGCCACGCCAACGACGGCGAGGTGTTCAACGCGCTCGATGACTCGAAGCACGAACTGCTTTCCGGCGACCTCCTCATTTCGGATGAATCCGGAGCCGCGCTCGCCCTCGGCGGCGTGATGGGTGGAGCGGAGAGCGGCGTCACGGAGGAAACCACGGAGATCCTGCTGGAGTCCGCCTGGTTCGCCCCGCAGGGCATCCGCCGCACCTCCCGCCGCACCGCGCTTTCCTCCGACTCTTCCTACCGCTTCGAGCGCGGGGTCGATCCGCAGGGCGTCTTGCCCGCCTCCGCGCTGGCCGTGAAGCTCATCCTGGAGACCGCGGGTGGCGATGCCAGCGTGACCTTCATCTCCGGTACCGCACCCGAGCTGACGAAGCCGGTGGCACTGGATGAGAAACGGCTCAACCAGCTCATGGGTGGCTCCATTTCACTGGATGCCGCGGAGGAAATCCTCACCCGTCTGGGCCTGTCGAAACTCACCGACGGCACCTGGGATGTCCCGTCGTTCCGTGCCGATCTCCAGCGCCACATCGACCTCGTGGAGGAGATCGCCCGCGTGCACGGACTGGACAATGTGCCCTCCCGTTTCCTCGGTGCCTTCGTGCCGCAGAGCACCGTGGACAAGGCGTATGACGCGGACATGGTCCTGCGCCGCCGCCTCGCCGCGCTCGGCCTCTACGAGTGCCAGACCATCAAGCTCATCTCTGACGCCCAGGTGGCCGATGCGCTGCCACTGCGCCCGCTGCAGGATGGCGACATCATCCGCGTGAAGCTCCCGCTCAGCGAGGACCACGCCGTCATGCGCCCCAGCATCGTCCCCGGGTTGGTCGCCAGCGCCGCGCGCAACGTGCGCCAGCAGCAGAAGGCGCTCCGCTTCTTCGAAATGGGCCGCGTGTTCCGCAATGCGGGCGGCGGCAAGGCGAAGGACCAGGAAAGCGAAACGCTGGCCATCCTCGTCTCCGGCAGCACCAACACCGGCGGCTGGGCACAGACCGACCGCACCGCGGATCTCTATGACCTGAAGGGCATCCTCGGTGCCATCCTGCCGAACCGCACCATCCGCTTCGTGCCGAAGGAACGCGATGGCTTCGCGCTCGGCAGCGACATCAAGGTGGATGACCAGAACATCGGCGTCTTCGCCCGTCTTTCGCTGGCGAAGGAACGCGCGCTCGACTTCAACTCCGCCGTGTATGTCGCGGAGCTGGATCTGGCGAAGGTGCGCAAGCTCCTGGCCGGTATCACCCAGGTGGAGGACCTGCCGCAGTTCCCGGGTTCGTCCCGCGACGCCGCGATGGAGATCCCCGCCGCCACCGCCAACGCCCAGATCGAGGCGGTGATCGCCAAGCACGCCGAGCCGCTCCTGACCGGTTCCGAATGCTTCGACGTCTTCACCGACCCGACCGGCGTGAAACTCCCCGCCGACCGCAAGTCCGTGGCCTACCGCTTCCACTACCGCGCCGCGGACCGCACGCTCAAGGCGGAGGAAGTCGATGCCGCGCACCAGAAGGTGCTCTCCGCACTGACCACCGGCCTGGGCGTGAAGTTCCGCTGAGACTGCTGGAGAAAGCCCGCTGGGAGCGCTGGTTTCCAGATCGGCGTATTCATTCATTCCAGGAAGCCACCGCGTTGCCCGCGGTGGCTTTCCTGCGTTTGGGGAGGGGAAGTAACCCTTCTGCCAGAGGTTCCGCCTTTCAGCTTCGACGCATCGGACCGATCGGCTACCGCTACCCGCCAAAAAGCAAACCGGCAGAGTAGCGGGGGGACTTCTCTGCCGGTGGTGTCGCGTCGGGGGGAACGCTCTTTTGGGGGGATGTTGTCGGCGTTTCCGGTCGGGGGGAGTCCGTCGCGCTGACGAGAAAACCATGGCACAAAACCGGACACATCGGCATTACGCGGATGCGTAGATCAGGCGTCAGTTCATGGAATGAACGGGCGGATTCATGGGGATTCCGGAGCTTGCCAGAGACCCATGGTCTGATTCAGGTTCAGCATGTGAAACGTGCATCCTTGTCTGTGCTCGTGCTGGTGGGCCTGTTGGCGATCCTCTGGATTGCCGGTGGAGATTACCTTTTTCTCCCTGCCGCAAGTTCCGCACGGAAGTCCACCGGTACCGGGTTGGAGGCGGTGGGGGATGAGGCAGGCGTGGTGAAATTCCGCAGCAAGGAGCGTGTCGAAGGAAAAGTACACCGGCCGGAACAACTGGTGCATTTCATCCTGCCGCGCCTCGAGATCGACGGTCTCGCCCTCGGGGCGGCGCTCGACAAGCTGATGGCCGCCTATATGGATGCCTGCAGGCGCTCGGGGCAGATTCCATTGTCGTTCACGTTCGACGTTCCGCCGGACGACGGAACCCGGTTGCGGATGACGCTGGCGGGGCGGAACTTCAGCAATGCCTTGCGGATGCTCGCGGCCGGAGCCGGCATGCAGGTGACCCGTAGCGGCTTGAGCTACACATTCACACCCATGCCGGATGGCAGCGGGCCTGTTGCCGGCAAGGTGGCCATCTCCTACGACCTCATCCCGCGTCTGATGGATCTCACAGGAACCACGCCCGAGAAGCGCGAGGATGGTTCCATCCGCCTGGGAGGAACCGAGGCTCTTCTCAGGATGCTCGCCGCGATGGGGGTGAAGCTGGATCCGGCCACGAAGATCACCTTCGACACCTCCCACCGCGAACTGCGGATCGATGCCGCAAGCCCTGCGGATTTCGCAAAGCTGGAAGCTCTTTCCCGGATGGTGGATGACGCGCCCTCCGTGCAGTCTAAATACACCGCAAAGGTGGCGGAGATTCCCGCCGGGTTCGATGCGGAGAAGATCACTCCCGGGATTTATTCGTCGCAGGATATCGCCCGGTTGCTGCAAGGGATGTCGCAGGACTCCGGGGTGAATTTCACCACCCTGCCGGTGGTGATGGCCAAGGATGGTCAACCCGCGACGGTCGAGATGATCCGGGAGGTCATCTACCCGGTGGGGAATGGCTATGAAAGCAGGAACGTGGGGAAGGTCATCGACTTCAAGGGCGGCGCAGTGGGCTTCGGACAAGAGGCCACGGTTGGCTATCTGGATACCGCGCTGGATGAAAGCCCGGGGGAGGTGATCAGTGCCGCTTCCTTCCGAAGCACGGCGGATCTCAGCTCGGAAGGTTACTCCGACGATGGCTCGACCCGTCTCTTGGTGCAGCGTCGTGAGGATGGATCCCGGGTGCTGATGTTCGTTACAGTGGACCGCATCGATCCCACAGGCCGCCTGATGCGGGGTGGGGATTGAGGCGAGAGCCGGGCGGCGATCAAGCATCATACCACAGGTCATCCTGCCAAAAAGCAAACCGGCAGAGTAGCGGGGGGACTTCTCTGCCGGTGGTGTCGCGTCGGGGGGAACGCTCTTTTTGGGGGGATGTTGTCGGCGTTTCCGGTGGGGGGCGTCCGTCGCGCTGACAAAAAAACAATGTCACAAAACCGGACGCACCGGCATTACGTGGATGCGTAGATCAGGTGTCAGTTCATGGAGCGAACGGGCGGATTCATGGGCATTTGCCCGTCCCACGGATGCCCGCCTTCATTTCACCGGCGACCAGCGCACCGCATCCGCGATGACATGGCCGTCGGTGCCCTTGTTGGAAAGGGTCAGGCTGGAGGTTTTTCCGGCCTTGAACGGCCCGGAGTGGATCTTCACCCAACCGCCTTTGTTGCGCTGGTCCACGGTCACGGCCACCTCGCCGTTGGCTCCGGTGATGACCACCGGCACGTTCGTCGCGCGGTTGCCGGTTTTCTTCCAGGTCATGTACACGTCGTAGTTGCCATCCTTCGGCAGATCCGGGGTGTAGGTGATGGACTTGGTGCCCTTGTCCTTGTCCGCGTCATGCAGGTAGTTGCCTGAGGTCGCCTCATTCCATTTTCCGGTCTTGGCGGCGGCGGTGTCATCCACCTCGATGCCTTCCGGCGCGCCGGCGGTCTCCTCCGCGCTGAGCGGCGGGGCATCCCATTTGAGGATCTGTTGGTCGGCCAGCAGGCGTTCGCTCAGCTTCGCGTAGTCCACTTTCTGGACGGACGTCTTGCCATCGATGGCGAGGGACGCCGCCGTTGCGGCCGACTGCCCCAGGATCATGAACACCGGCTCCATGCGGATGGAACCATAGGCGATGTGGGAGGAGGAAAGGCAGACGCTGACAAGGAGGTTCGCGCACTCCGCTTCCTTCGGGACGATGCTGCGGTAGCTGATGGGGTAGGGGCGCGGGACGCGGACCTGGACGTCCCCTTCATTCCGCACCGCGCCGTCGATGACCACGCGCTGGCAGTTGTGGGAGTCCATGGTGTAGGCGGCCAGTCCGATGGAGTCCGCCACGACCTTCATGCTGCGGCACTCCGCCTCCGTCATCACATGGTCGGAGATCATGCGGCGGCCCTCGCGGACGTAGAGTTCATGCGGAAAGCCGCCGGTTTCCGGAAATTCACCCGGCATCAGGCCCCAGGCCTTCATCCTGTCGCGGACGCCCTGCGGAACTTCCGGATCGTTGGTGGCGAAGTAGGCCAGCCCCTTCTGGTAGTTCACGTGGTCCTGGAAGATCTTCTCGCGCGTTTCATAGTCCGCCTCCGGCCAGGCATAGTTCGCGCCGATGTTGTCGGTCGAGTAGCCGCCGACGTTGTTGCAGTCACCGTTGCGGAGCCTGAACGGGGCCGGTGGCGTCTTGGTGGTCTTCAGGTAGCGCTCATACAGCGCGAAGCGGCCGCGGTCATAGCCGTCCGGCTTCGGGAAAGGCAGGCGGTCCGGTCCGTCCCAGAGCTGGAAGCGGAAGTTGTAGGCCTGGATCTTCTTGTCACCGTCTCCGGCCTTTCCGGGATCTTCGGCGGAAATGCCGGGCAGCAGGCCGCTGGCGGGATCTCCCGGTTTCACATAAGGATCCACCCTGACGTTGAAGTTGTGCGCGTTCCGGAACTGGATTCCGTTGATGGTTTCCCCGTAGGTCGCGTTCGACTCCCGGCCCACGTGGTGGGAGACACCGGCCTTCGCGAACAGATCCCCCTCATAGGTGGAGTCCACGAACATCTTCGCCTTCACGCTGTTGCCGTTCTCGAAGGTGATGGAGGTAATCCGGTTGCCCTCCTTCACGACGTCCTTCAAACGGTGTTCATAGTAAATCTCCACTCCGGCCTCCTTCAGGAAATGGAGGAAAGCCGCCTCCGCCTGGGATGGCCGGAATCCGGCCGTCATGCCGATCTTTCCATAGACCTCATTGGCGAATCCGCCGACCGCCTTGCGGTTGCCGATGTCCGTGGCGGTGAGGCCGCCTGAGGTCATCCCGCCCACGTGGCGGCGCATGACCACCAGCACCGCCTTTTTTCCCATGCGGGCGGACTGGACCGCGGCGGAGACTCCGCCCGGCGTGCCGCCGTAGACGCAGACGTCCGCCTGGATGACCTGCGCGGGGTTCGCGGCGGGCACCGGGTAGTAGTACTTCAGGCCGGGATTGGGCGTCTGGGGCGCGGCGGACAATGGGGTCGCCAGGATGGCGGTGCAGAGGATGAGAGGAAATTTCATGGATTGCTGGGCATGGGGCTTTTCGGAAGCAGGCTCCATGGATGTATTAGCCGGAACCCGTGATATCTGACGGGGAAAAGTTCCGGGAGATCCCCGTCGGATCGATCCGCGGGCTTGTCGTTCCAGCGGAAAGGGCGTTTTCTTCCCGCTCCATGAAGCATCCGGTCAAGTGGCTCATCGCGCTGAACATTCTCACCCTGTTCATCACGTTGGTGATGTTCGGTGTGGGTTTTGCGGCAAATACCATGACATACAAAATGGAGAGAGATCTCCTCAATACTTCTGTCACCGAGGTGAGCGCGAAAATGGAAAAGAGGATCGGGAAATCCTACACCGCGGGTCTGCACGAGTCCGTAATCACATTCATGGAATCGGGAGAAAGGGTGATGGTTTCGTCCGTCGAGACCATGAGGTCCTTCACAACCGCCATCTTCCAGACCGGCGCGTGGATCTTCCTGATCAGCCTGGTGAATCTCTTTTTGCTCTGGAAAACGAAGCGCGTCCATGATGCTGCGACGTCCGTCTCCAGATGAAGGTCCGCTGGGTCACACGCTGGTAGCGCCGACTTCAGTCGGCCCCGGAGAATCCAGCCAGCGAAGCCAAGCCGGCTGAAGCCGGCGCTCCGTTCGTTATGGCGTTGATTTGACAAACTTAGCCATCATGGCCAAATAGTGCGCGTGCAGGTTTCCATCCATGAGGCGAAAACCCAACTTTCGAAGCTCATTGCGGCCGTCACTGGCTGGCTCCTGGATACCCATGCGCTCCTCTAAATGTTGCATGGTGATGCCCGTCTTTCCCGTGCGGCGGGTGATGCCATTGACGGGGATCTTCCCATATTCCATTCGCTCGTCAGCTTATGGGAGATCGCCATCAAGCTCTCGGGGAAGCGTTTCGATTTCCATGTGCGTTCGGATTGGAACACCTGCTACCCGGAAGCCTTGGAAAGGGTGAATGTTCCTCTTCTGGTGCCCGGCATCAACGACTGCCGTTTTGTGCAGGACCTTCCGAAGCATCATGCCGATCCTTTTGACCGGATGTTGGTCTCCCAAGCCACCAACAGGCAGTTGGGGATCATTTCGGCTGATCCGGCCTTGGATGCCTACGGCATCCGGCGGATCTGGTGAGCCGCACGCTGGGAGTGCTGTCTTCAGACAGGCCTTGTCTGTGGAATGGAGCATGGATGTCCCCGTCCATGCACACGACGGACGAGGCGCTCCGTTCCCTCCCGGCGGATGATACCCTGCAAAATCTACGCGCTTGCATGATGCCCCGGGGTCTGGTGTGGTCCCTGCCGATGACCTGATGCGGGGTGCATGGAATCCGGTGAGAGCCCGGAACAGTCGCGCTGCGGTATCCGACGAACGAATTCCCATACAGCCAATCTCCGTGCGAGCGGAGGTGAAGGCGGGAAGGAGGCGGAGGGACGGAAGAGATTCCGTTTCCTCCACAGTCGGGAGTCCGAATACTTCACCCCGTCTCGTTCGTCCCGGTGCCGTTCATCCGGATGCGGCGCCGCGTATGCCCTTCCGCGCAAGAGGGGTTTGGGACGGAGAATGACCGTGTGCCATGCGCCCGGGCGTTCCTCTTCTCGTGTCCGGGTCATCCACAGAACCAGAAGAGACCATATGAAAATCAACACCATCAGGGTGTTCGCGTTCGCGTGCACCCTGTTCTCCGCCAGCCTTGCCGGAGCCGCCAACATCATCCTCGGATCCGGTCCGGACGTGTCCTACCTCGTGCTGGAGTCCCCGAACATCGGGAGCCGCACCTACGAGATTTACTACACTTACAGCACGGGTTCGCCGCTGGATACCTGGGGCCTGCTCCAGATCATCGATTCCGCGGAGAGCGACCTTTCCATCAGCGCGAGCAACTTCGGCACGCCGCAGGAGCCGAACTATTTCATCAGCGCCATCACTTGGCTGGGTGTGACGGAGACCAACACCGGGGCACCGACCTACTCGCCATACTGGACGCAGTCCGTGGCGGGCGGACTGGCGGGCTATCCGACCGGTGTCCCCGTTGCGGAAGGCTCATGGTCGGAGGGCAGCGGAGTTTCCGCCCCTTTCCGTGTGGTGGCCCCGGGATCCTGGGATGGTCTGGTGTATGGCGCGTACGGGGATATCCCCAGCGTGGATCCCGTGCCGGAGCCTGTCGCTTCCGTGATGGTGCTCATGGGAGGCGCGCTGATCTGGCGCCGACGCAGGGCTGCCTGAGACCAGAAAACCTTTCGCGATGGCGGGATCTTCCAGCCTCGCCGGTTTTTCGGCGCTCCTGCTCGCCGTGGCTTCCGCCGCGGGCGAGGAAGTGATGCCTGAAATCGTGGTGGAAGCATGGCGGGGGGCTGTGCTTCCATCACACTTCGCGGGGAACGCGACCGTCATCGGTGAGGAGGAGATCATCTCCTCCGGAGTCCGCTCCGTGGCGGAACTGCTGGCGGTGAAAGGCGGCGTGCGGCTGACCAGCACCTCTGGAAATGCGGCGGCGGGTGCGCTGCACCTCCGCGGGTTCGGGGAAAATTCGTCATCCCGTGTGCTGGTCATGGTGGACGGCCGTCCGGTGAACCGCCCGGACATGGCGGCGGTGTCCCTGCTGGAGGTACCGCTTTCGCGGATCGTCCGTGTGGAGATCCTGCGGGGCGCGCAGACAGCCCGGTTCGGGGACAATGCGGCGGCGGGCGTGATCAACCTGGTCACCCGCACCCCCTCGGGAAAGGGGAGCGGCTATCTGGAGGCCGCCGGGGGCAGTGATGGACTTGCCATCTACCGGCTGGGCTACGGTGGCCGGTACGGCGCGGACGGCATCCGCGTCGATCTGGAAAGGAACTTCTCCGACGGCTGGCGGGACAACGCGATGAGCGAGGTGGAGTCCATCCACCTGCGGTGGGACCGGCGGCTCGGCCACGGATGGGAGGTGGATGCCGGTATCGGTTGGTCGGATGAACTCAGCGGCTTTCCCGGCCCATTGTCGGAGGCGCGGTATAGGGATGATCCCCGGCAGTCCATCTACGTGCAGGCCGGTCAGGAGGACCAATATTTTTCCGAACAGGAACAGTGGAAGGCGGATGTCAATCTGGGCTGGAAGGGCGGCCAGGGGATGGGCGTGGAACTGCCGCTGGCGTGGTCCCGCCGGGACCAGGCATGGAATTTCGGCCCCGGATCCCACACGGACAACCTGCTGGATTCCGTCACCTTCCGCCCGGAATGGAGCTGGCGGACCGATGGGCTGGACGTCCGGGCCGGGCTGAACTTCCGGTATGATTCGCTCGACCTTACCCAATACCGGGAGATCCAGCGGCAGAGGAAAACGGCGGTCGCTGACTTGGAGCGCATGGTCTATGGGGCATCCGCCGCGGTGGACTGGGAGCCATGGCAAAGATGGCACCTCGGCTTTGCGGCCAGGTTGGAACGCTCCCGGGTGGACGCCCGCGCGGAGAGCATCCGCTTTCCGTGGGATCCGGACCTGAATTTCGATAGGGGAGGCAGCGAACTGAACCATGCGCTGCAACTAGGCCTCCGCTGGGAAGGCGACGCCGCGGACGCGTGGCTGCGCTATGACCGGCTCTATCGCCTGCCCTCCACGGATGAGATCGCCTCCTACCAGGGCTTTCCCATGGCGGAGCCGTTCAATGACCGCCTGGAAGCGGAAACCGGCCACCAGGTCGAACTGGGCGGTGAATGGCGGAAGGGCGGCTGGAGGTTCCGGCTGAACGGGTTCGTCCAGTGGCTCGACGGAGAGATCGCCTACGACTACCTGCGGAACCTGAACGTGAACCTCGCGGAAACCCGCCGCCACGGCGTGGAGACGGAGCTGGGCTGGAACTCCGCCCGCTGGGACCTGCAGCTCCGCCACACCTGGCTGGATGCCCGCCAGCAATCCGGCCCGTATTCCGGAAAGGAAATCTACCTCGTCCCGCGGCATGAACTCTCCGCCATCGCGGGCTGGCGTCCGCTGGACCGCTGGCTGGTGCAGGCGGAATACCAATACACCGGCAGTTCCTTCGAGGGGAACGACCTTTCGAACAACCGGCCGAAGCTGCCGTCCCATGCCACCGCCAATCTCATGCTACGCTGGGAAGGCCGCGACGGATGGTCCGTCTATGGCCGCGTGAACAACCTCACCGATGAGCGGTATGCCACGGTTAAATACAATGGAGTCTGGTATCCGGCGGCCGGCAGGCAGTATCAGATCGGCATCCGGAAAGAATTCTGACACATGAAGAAGGCGCTTTTGATTCTCTCCGCGCTGTGGCCGCTGGCCGCAGGGGCGGGGGATTTCCCACCTCCGGCTGGGGCTCCGGGTTCCACGGCCATCAGCCACACGGACCCCCGCTTCGTCGCGTGGGCGAACGGATACCTCCCTCCGCAGTATGGCACCGATGTGGACGATGTATGGAAGACGCCGGGGCTCGCCCTCGGGCCTGCCGGCACGGATCCCATGCACATCGTGACGCTGGGGAATGGCGGCAGGATGACGCTCTATTTCCCCCATCCCATCCGGAACGGCCCGGGCGCGGACTTCGCCGTTTTCGAGAACTCCTTCAACCATACCTTCCTGGAACTGGCCTTCGTGGAGGTGTCCAGTGACGGGGTGAACTACTACCGTTTTCCGGCCATCTCGGACACGGTGGAACCCGCGGGCGGCTTCGGCGGCATCGACGCCACGGAGATCCACAACCTGGCGGGGAAATACCGCGGCGGCTTCGGCACGCCATTCGACCTTGCGGAAATCCTGGACGCCCCGCTGCTGGACAAAGAGAACGTGCGGTTCGTCAGGATCGTGGACATCATCGGGAATGGAACCACCACCGACAGCCGCGGGAAACCGATCTATGATCCATGGCCGGTCGAGGGCTCCGGCGGCTTCGACCTGGACGCCATCGGCGTGATCCACCAGAACGACGGTCCGTTCCGCGTCACCCGTGCCGCCGCCGGTGGCGCGGTTTTCACGCTGGAGTGGGAGAGCAATCCCGGCAGCCGCTACCGGATCGAGACATCCACAACACTTGATCCCGCGGAGAGCTGGCAGCCGGTGGAACAGGTGGCTGGAAGCCCGCTTTCCGGGACCACCCTCTTCCCCGCCCCGGTGGACCCCGCGGAAACCCGGCGCTTCTGGAGGGTGGTGCGTCTGGACTAATCGCTTGACTGCCGGGGGATCGGCGGATTCCTTCCGCGCATGCTTCGCCAAGTCCTGAAGTCAAAGATGCACCGCGCCATGATCACGTCTTCGGATGTGGACTATGAAGGCAGCATCGAGATCGATACCCAGCTCATGGAGGCGGCGGGCCTGTGGGAGGGTGAGAAGGTGCTGGTCGCCTCCATCACCAGCGGCAACCGGCTGGAGACCTACGTGCAGGCGGGCGTGCCCGGTGCGCGGGAGATCATCATCAACGGCGGCGCCGCCCACCGGATCAAGAAAGGCGAGCGGGTGGCCATCATGGCCTTCGCCCTGTCCGATGTGCCGGTCGTGCCGAAGAAGATCCTCCTTGATGAGGAGAACCACATCATCCGCCGGAACTGAATGGAGCGCGGACTTCAGTCCGCCCCGGAGAATCCGGCCAGCGAAGCCAAGCGGACTGAAGTCCGCGCTCCGTCCATCCTCGGGTTAAACAAATTGACCCACCATAACTCCCGTGGCAGGTTTCCCGGGAGTATGAAGTATATACCGGTCCTTTCCGCTACCGCCGCTCTCGCCCTTGTGGGCTGCGCGTCGATGAACGCCCCGCTCACCTCCAGCGGTAGTTTCGACCCGTTGTCCGCCGCCGGTGGCTCGGTCCGCACGGGAGTCGGCACCGTATCCGCCTTCAAGGCCGGCCAATTCGTGCACGCCACCATCGACAACACCGCGTTTTTCAACAAGCGGCCGAAGGGTGATGCGGATGCCGACAAGCTTCTCGCCCGCAACACCTCGATGAAGGTGATCTCCTCCGACTCCAGCTACGTCAAGGTGGAGCTGGACAGCGGTGAGGTCGGCTTCGTTCCCGCGGTGATGGTCCATGATCCGAACGCGGTGGCACCGGTGGATACCAGCGGCATGGTCGTCTACCCTCCGCTCCCTGACGGTGGTGGGGTGGTCGAGCCGCTGCCGAACATGACTCCCACGGACGTGCCTCCGGGAGGCGTTCCTCCGGTGATCTCGGTGGATCCTTCCGCACCTGTTCCGCCCGCTCCCGCCGCTGCCGGGGATCCCTCCACCTCTCCCGCCACGGCACCCGCCGCCCCCGGGGCGGCACCTGCGCCCACGCCACCTCCACTGCCTCCGGGTGGTGAGGACGTCACCCCCGGGAAAGCGTCCGAGTAAGCGCCTCCACGGCGGCCCAGTTACATTTCACCATCAAAGCCGGTGCCTTTCCAGAGGCACCGGTTTTGTCTTTGGTGGGTGGGCCATCAGGCGCGGTAACGCTCGTAGGCATCCACGATGCGACCGACGACCGGATGGCGGACGATGTCGTGTTTCGCGAATCTCAGGAAAGTGATCCCGTCGATGCCCTGCAAGGCGTGCTCCGCTTCGGAGAGGCCGGATCTCACACCGGGCTTCAGGTCAACCTGGGAGCCGTCTCCGGTGACGACCATGCGTGAATCTTCCCCCAGACGGGTCAGGGTCATGAACATCTGCTCACGGGTGGTGTTCTGTGCCTCGTCGAGGATGATGAAGGAGCGGGAAAGCGTGCGCCCGCGCATGAAGGCCAGCGGGGCAATCTCGATGGTGCCGTCATCCAGATACCGCTGTGCCTCCTCCGGGTCCAGCATGTCATGGATCGCGTCGTAGAGCGGCCGCAGGTAGGGGGCGACCTTCTCACGCAGGTCCCCGGGCAGGAAACCGAGAGCTTCCCCGGCCTCCACCGCGGGCCGGGTCAGGACGATGCGCTGGATCGCTTTCTTTTTCAGCATCGTCAGTGCCATCGCCATCGCCAGATAGGTCTTGCCGGTTCCCGCCGGGCCGAGGCCGAAAATGACATCATGGGTTTCCATCGCCCGGATGTAGGCCAGTTGGTTGGCCGTGCGTGGGACCACGGGCCTGCGCCCTTTGGATCCGACCAGCTTCACCCCGGACAACTCGGAAACGCCCACCTCAGCTCCCGTCGCCGCGGCTTCCACCGCGAGGCGGAAATCCCGGGACTCGATCTCACGGCCATTGCGGCGTGCGGTTTCCAGATCGTCGAAGACGGCCTTCGCCCTGGCCAATGCGGCGGGTTTTCCGGAAAGCAGGATCCATCCCTCACGGGTGACCGCTTTCACTTCCAGCATGGTTTCCAGCAGGTTCAGATTCCGCAGGTCATCCGCGAACAGGGAATGCAGGAACTGGGGTGTGTCGAACTCAAGTTTGATCTCGTCGGCAGCGGTATCGATCATTGGCAGTGAACAATCTAACGTCGGAATGGAGATCGGTCAATGATCCGGCTTGAGTCCGCCATTCGCACATCCATCTTTGGTTCCCGGTTTCATTGCTGGGGTCCTGTTCTTGATCCTTGATCCCCGTGTGCCTGCTGCTTGAATGGGGTTGTGAAACACTGGTATCTGTTCTTGTCGTTGTTGGGGTTGGGCGCGTGTGCTGGGCCGGACAGCGATCTGACCGTGAAGCAGTTCTACCTGCGGGATCAGGTCGAGGACGATCTTGACGACCCCATGATGCGCGGGGAGAAGAGCCGCCTCCTGCACGGAGCGGTGAGCATGGCCGAAAGGCGTGACCGGCTGGGGCAATACTACACCGTGCTGTGGAACGATGCCAGTGGCGTGGGTTCCGGGCCGGTGGAGGTCCGTTTCGACTACCGCCAGGGAGCATCCGGCAGCCGGATCAAGACCCGCTCGGAGACTTTCTCCGCGGATACATCCTCCGGCAAGGCGGTGTTCTCCGTCATCGGGGACGACTATTTCAAGCGGGGCAAGGTCATCAGTTGGAAAGTGACGCTCCTGCGGGATGGCAGGGCCCTTTCCTCAAGGCAGTCCTACATGTGGGAATAGGCGGTGGGTGGAAAAACCGCCACCGATTCAACCGCAAGGAAGGTTGACCGGGTGCGTGAATGAATTATATTGTTCGGCACCCGGCCGTTGGAAGTACCGTACTCACCCCGTGATCACCGAATGCCCCATCTTGGTAGGAACCTTTGAACGGTTCAGTTGGATCCGTTGCGTTGGGAAAGGTTCCTTCCTCACGAGTCCTTCCATGAAGACGTTCGGGGACGATGCCATCTCCAACGGGGAACGATGTCTGGTGGTGGATCTCGGTGCCTGCACGGGGATGGACTCCACTTTCATGGGCACTCTGGCGGGTATGGCCGCCCGGCTTTCCGTCGTGGACGGTGGCACGCTCCAGATCGCGGATGCGGGTGAACGCAACCGCCGTTCGCTGGAAGATCTCGGATTGGATTTTTTGATGGAGATCGATCCTCCATCCGCCGACTGGCGCGGGAAGGTGGATGAGATCCGGAAATCACTGAAGCCCCCGAAGAGCGGTGTCTCCGCGGGGAATCAGGCCCGCCATGTGCTGGAAGCCCACCAGGTGCTTTCCCAGGCCAACGAGAGCAACGCCCGGAAATTCTCCACGGTCGTGAATCTGCTCGAAGCGGAACTGGCGGAGAAACAGGGGGTAACGGAGGGGTCGTAGCCGCGGATGACACCTCTCCAGCATTCGATCACAGGTGCGCTGTTGTTGTTCGTGATCGCGGCCGTGGTGCTTGTGGTGGCCCTGCAGAACCAGCGCCGCCATTCCCGCAGGTTGCGCGTCCGTTTCAGGGATCACGATGCGAAGGAGCACCGCATGTTCACCTTCCTCCATGACCTGGGGGAATCGATCGAGAACGAACCTTCCCCGGCCGTGCTTTCCCGCATCATCGTGGATGGCATCGACAAGGTGGTGAAGGCCACGGGTGGCGCCATCTATTTCATTTCCGAGGAACACGGCGGTTATCTGAACCCCTCCTATGTTTCGGAGGACTGCCCTCCGCTCATCGGCCTTCCGGCGGACGTCAGGAAGAAGGCGGAGAAGGATCCCCGTGCGATCGAGAGCCACATCCGCCTTTCGCGCGTGGCGGTCGGTGAGGGGATCCTCGGCTATTGCCTGGAGGCGGGTGAAGCCATCCAGGTGGATGATGTGAAGGGCTATCCTTCGTTCCGGGACTCCCACTACACGGATGATGTGTCCGTGCTGCTGGCCCCGCTGCGCCATGCGGGAAAGGACATGGGGGTGCTGGCGGTTGCCCGCCGTCATCAGGACGGATATTTTTCCGAGAACGACTTCACGGTTTTCAAGTCCGCCGCGGAACAGTCCGCCTTCGCCATCGGCAACGCGCGCATCCACCGCGAAGCCAGCGAGAAGCGGGCGATGGAGAGCGAGCTGAGGACCGCGCGCGAGGTCCAGCAGGTGCTGCTGCCGCAGAAGGATCCGGTGGTGCCCGGCTTCCGCATCAGCGGGACCAACCTGCCCGCCCGCATCATCAGCGGTGACTATTACGACTACATTGACCTCGGTGACGCGAAATGCGGCATCGTGATCGCGGACGTGTCCGGCAAGGGTGTTCCCGCCGGCCTCCTGATGGCCATGTGCCGCAGCTCCCTGCGTTCCGTGGCGGCGGGCGAGCTTTCCCCGTCGAAAGCACTGGGCTTGGTCAACCGCCAGCTTTTCCCCGACATCCGGGAGGATATGTTCATCAGCATGGCCTATGGCATCCTCGACGGGATGACCGGCATCCTCACTCTGTCCAGGGCCGGCCATGACCCCGCGCTCTGCTACCGGGCGGCAACCGGCACGGTCGAGTCCCTGCGTTCCCCGGGCCTCGCGTTGGGTGTGGACAGCGGCCAGGTCTTCGAGAGGGTGACGAAGGATCACGAGGTGCCGCTGGCCGCCGGAGACTGCGTCCTTTTCTATACGGACGGCGTGAAGGAAGCCGTCGATGCGAAGGAGGAGGAATTCGGCATGGAGCGCATGGCGGAGGTTTTCAGGAATGCCGCGCCTGATGGTGCGGAAGCGGTGCTTCTCCGCATGCAGGAGGAACTCAAGGCGTTCACGGGTGAATGCCCGCAGATGGACGACATCACCCTCGTGGTGATCCAGAAACGTTGATCCGGCGCAGGTTCAGCGGACGTGATCGTCCGCCGTGTTCATCTCTTTGTCCGGTCCCGCGGAGCGTATCTGCGTTTCAGATCCGGAGATCTGGTGGAAGAAATAAGGGGTGCCCCAGCGGTCCACCAGTTGTCCGTTGCGGTTGAGGTGGGTGCCTTTGTCAGGCAGGTAGGAAAGGCGTTTCGGATTCGCACCCAGCAGCGCCGCAGTGATCTCCTCGTTCTCGCCGATGGGATTCCCCTCATGGTGTTTCCTGAACTCGGACATCAGCAGTTCCAGGGTGGCCAGATCGTCGTCCACCTGGCTGTCCGGTGAGTTGAGCGGCGTGATGTCGTCCGCGATGGGCAGACGGGTGATCTCCACCGGCTCCTGGACCACGGGTGGTGGGGCGGCGGCACGCCGGGACTCGGGGGTAGGGGCCGGTGGTGGGGCCACCGTGTCCTGTTGCCATATCAGCAGCAGGCCTCCGAGGAGCAGGCAGCCGATCACGGCGGGCACGAAGAACCGGCGGGACATCGGCGGTGGGTCAGAGGAAGCCGAGATTGGCGGTGGAGCTGGTGGTGGCGTCGAACCGGCCGAGATTCGGGAACACGGCCTCCATCGAGTTGGAATCCGCTCCCATCCATGACGCGAGACGTGCCGCGTATTGGTCCACCGAGGTGTCCGGAATCCACCGGCCGCGGTTTGATCCCGCGTCGATCGATCCCGTGACCGCACCGGTCTTCAGTGACGGGAAACTGCCATAGAGGTCGCCGCCATTCACCGCGCCTCCGGTGATGAAGGCGTGGCTTCCCCAGCCATGGTCGGAACCCGCCTTGGTGGAGTCCGTGTTGTTCGGCGTGAAGGTCCGGTTGAAGTCGGAGGCGGTGAAGGTCACCACATCATTCCACACACCCAGCGCCTTCAGGGTTTCCGAGAAGGCCTTGATCGAGTTGTTCAGCTCCCTGACCAGATTGCCGTGGGAAACGAGCAACGTCTGGTGCGTGTCGAATCCTCCGATCTGGCAGAAGAAGATCTGCCGGTTGTTGCCCAGCACGTTCCTTCCGGCGATGAGCTTCGCGATCATCTTGAGCTGGTTGCCGAGCGAGGTCGTCGCCCCGGCGGTGCTGAAGATGGAGTCGAAGTTCACGCCCGTGGTGTTCGCCGCGGTGACCGCAGCACCGATGGTCCCTTCGGCGGCACGCGCACGCACCACGATCCGGTTGTACTCCTCCTCATGGAGGTTGCCGTGGGTCAGGCGCATGATGTCCTCGAACGCCTTCAACCTTTTGGCGGCGTCGCTCGTCTTGTAGGTGCCGTCGGTGTTGAGCGCGTCGGTGTAGTTCGTGCCGAAGCCGGACAGCGGGACCGTTCCGCTGCTGTTCACCACGAACTGGGTGACCTGTCCGGCCGTGCCGACCTGGAAGGAATTGATGCCAGCCAGCGAGATCGACATCGATACTTTCGAGGTTCCCGCGTTGTAGGAAGAGTGCAGTAGGTCCGCCGCCCGTCCGCCCCAGCCGGAGCTGAAAGGCTTGTCGGATACGGACGATTGCCATTGGGTCTGTTGGTCCGAGTGGGAGAACAACTGCCGCGGCAGCGGGATGTTTCCGGAGAGATACTCCGCCCGGCTGGCGACTGGAAAAGCGAGGGTACCCACGTTGCAGAGGACCGCCAGATCACCTTCGTTGAAGAGTTGGGCCAAGTGGCTTGCCTCGGGATGAAGGCCCATCGGGGAAATGTTCCCGCCATGCCAGCGGTTGAAGGCACGCGTGGTGGTGGGCACATTCAGCGACCGGAGCGTGGTCCGGTCCAGCGACAGGACGCCCCGGCCCGTTTGATAGTCCGAACGGATGCCATCACTGGCGGGATCACCCGCGGGGACGAGGAAGTTGTTGGAATCATGCCCGCCGTTCAGGAACAGACAGACCAGCGCCTTGTAGGAGCCATCCGGCGGCGTCTGGGCCATGGCCGCGGTCATCAGCCGCATCTGCGCGAGCGCGTTGACCAGGCCGGTCACCCCGAGCGAGGCGCAGGCCGTCTGGCGGATGAAATCCCGGCGGGTGGCGAGGTCTTCCTTCTGGTGTTTTTTCATGGTCAGGAAGATGGGGTTATTTCTGGGTGACGCAGACCGGGGATGACATGACCAGCCAGACACCGGTCTTGATGCGGTCCCGCATGTAGGTCGCCTGGTTGGCGGCGCTGTTCGAATTGTTGCTCGTCGAGCGGATGGAAACCATGGCGTCCAGGATGATCTTCCGCGGCTTCCCGGCGGTGTTGCCGAAGCGGGCCTTCAGCTCGCCCGCGCACAGCAACAGGTCGATGCGGTCCAGCACCGCATCGCAGGCGGTGGTGATGGCCGTCGTGTTGTTGAAGGCACCCGTGTCCAGGTTGGTGATGGTGCCGTCGTTGTTGGTGTCCATCACCGCCATGTAGAGCGCCTCCAGCGGGGTGAAGTCGGCGAAGATCCGTTGCGAAGTCTGGCCGGTGTAGCCGACGGTCGTGGAAAGTCCGCCGCTGGCGTAGATGCCGTTGTAGAGGAAATTCGTCGCGTTGACCGTGCTGGTCTCGTTCGCGATCTGTAGCTCGGGGGAAAGCAGCCCGTTGGCGGAAAGCACGCCGGGGGGCGAGTAGTCCGGCAGGAACCAGTTGAACACATTCGGCGCGGCGAGCGGGGACTGGCCGACGGTGGTCGCCGTGGAGTTGAGCTGGTAACGGCCGATGCCCGGAGTGAATTTATCGACCTCATCCTGCGTATAGCCGAAGGCCAGCAGGTCGGTGAGCGCCATCGTTGACTTCGCGTTGAAGGCACGGAGGAAGGCGGTGGAGCGGATGATCGGCTCCTTGACCTTGCCGGAGCTGGCCAGCGTGACCGCGTCTTGCGGGGAGCGTGCTTCCGGATCCAGAAGGATCTTTTTGATCACGGCGGGGAAACTTCCGCCGGTGTTCCGGAACTCCTCGGAGACCCGGTAGAGATACCCGGCGGACGGGTTCGCGGTGACCAGGCGCTGGATCAGCCTCCGGCAGATGAACGGAGCCGTGTTTGGGTGGGTATCGAGATGGTTCAGCACCGCCGCCAGATCCTGCTCTCCGGTCTGGCCGGCCGGGAGCGACAGCCCGATCATCGACTTCGCGCCGACATCGTGGTTCGCGGCGAACATCTTCATCGGGTTGGTCCACTGCGACTCGTAGTAGCTGTTGCCGTTGCCGTTGTTGAACGTGTTGTTGTCGATGACCGTGTTGCTGGTGCCCGGGCTGTTGCGCTTGGAGAACGACCAGCCGGTGAACACCCGCGCCATCTCCGTGATGTCCGTCTGGTCATACGTCGGGATCGGCGAGCCGTTGCCATCCAGCTTCAGCGAGCCATCCGGATGCAGCGCCACCAGGCCGATGGAGAACAACTGCATGATTTCCCGGGCATAGTTTTCATCCGGAGAGACGAGCAGGTTGCCCTTGGAGTCGTAGGTCGCCTTCGAGTTCCGCAGGTGGGACAGGTAGTAGCCCATCATCGGGCTTTTGGACACATTCTCGAGGGTCGTCTTGAAATTGCCGGAGGCCGCCCCGCGCAGCATGTCGTAGTAGTTGGCGGCACCGTAGGCGCGGTTGTTGACGATCGCGTCGGCCTCGGAGATCACGAAGATCTCGCTGAGCGCGAATCCGAAGCGCTCCTTGAGCTGGCTGTGCGAAGCCATCGACATCAACCACCAGCCACGGCGGCGGTTGATCTGGAGGACCGAATAGTCCGCCCCGCGCATCGACCACTCCTCCGCGTTGGCCGCCGTGGTGTAGGCGAGGAGCGATGGAGGGGTCATCCCGAGTTGCTCGTCGATCCACGCGCTGTAGGCGGCGATGCGGTCTCCCCCCGCGTCGGTGACGCGGGCCTTCATGTCGTTGATCGTCTCCAGAGTCGGGCCGAAGGTCGCCTGGGTGAGGAAGCGCGCGATGTCCCGCTCCAGCTCGGTGCCTGCCAGCGTGTCGATCGCTCCGGGGGCGGACGGAGGCTGGAATTCCGTCGAACCGGACGCCGGCTGGAAGTTGCCCTCGATCTCTCCGGTGACATTGGCCTGGGTGAAGACGCCCAGCTTCACATTGCCGGCGAGCAACGCGTCGAGAACCTCCTGGTCCTTGAGGAAAGACTGGCTCGCGCGCAGCAGCCACTGCTGGCCCCCGTAGTTCGCGGGTTGCACGGACTGCAGGATGGAAGATGCCGCGTTGAGAACCTGGGTCGAGTTGACCGGGGAATTCAGGTTGGAAAAACTGACGGTGACAGTGGCAACGTCATTGTCACCGGGAAGCCGGACGGTCGCGATGCCGCTGCCATTCGACTCGATGCCACTCACGGGCCGCAGGTAGGCGATCAGCAACCGCTGGTTCGCGAGGGTGGGCTTCGCATCCCGGATGGTGACCGCCGCGTTCTGCGCCGTCCCCACCATGGTGATGTGGAGATGCTCGGGAACCTCCGTCAGGGCATCCGCCAGCGGCTTCACATTCAGCGTCGCGCTGCTGGCTCCCGCGGGGATGACCAGGCGGTTGGTGACCGGTTGGTCGTTGCCGTCGCGGAGGGCGAAGTCCGCTGCGGAAGCGGAGGATTTCGTCGGGTCCGTCTCGCCGCTGGTCCGCAGGAAGATGGTGAACGGGTAGGGCGTGGGGCTGGCGAGGCTGCAGGTGACCACCGCCGGTTCGTTTTCCTTTTCATAGGCCGCGGCGGCGGTCGTCGCCACGGTCAGGGAATGGTTCCGCCATGCCTGCACCATCGCCGTGGCGACCGCGAGATCATTCCCGGAAGACGCGGATGGGAAGGAGGTGCCGTTGTCCGGATCGAATCCGGAAAGCTGCATCTCCGACCAGTTGTCCACCCCATCATTGTCCGTGTCGGTGTCGCCGACCACCACCCGGTAGAACGTCCGTGTTTCATCCGCTGCCGGAGTGAAAACGTGGCTGCCTGCGCTGGTGGCGATGTGGGGTTCCCCGACGGGCTCCCACGGGCCGGCGGGACCCGTTGCCGATACCACCTGGTACTTCTTGCCGGGTTGCGTCAGCGTGGTCAGTGAGATGGCGGTGCCATCCATCGTGATGGCCACCATGGGGCGTGACAGCGCATCGCGTGGATCGGTGCCGGCGGCGGACTCGGCGGCGTTGCTGTAGCCGTCTCCGTCGGTGTCTTCCGACGGGACCAGACCGGCGGCATGGTAACGTGCCTCCCACACGTCATTCAGACCATTCGTGTCCAGATCCAGTGCGAACACCGGTGCGACACTCATGGCGACCGTCAACGAAGGCAGAAGGAATTTTGAGGGCGGCATGGAATGGGTTTTTCGGAGCCATCCGTTCGCTAATTCCGCAACCCTTGAAAGTAAAGCCGATTCCTTCCGGCCTGCCGGGTATCATCCCAAATCATGCAATGCGCCTTGGGCGCTGTCCTTGGAACGGGTGGTTCCTGACCCTTTGCACACGCTGGTCTGGAGAGGGCCAACCGCCCGGAGATCAGGGACGCTTCCTGCGGAGCGTGAAAAGCCCGGCACCCATCAACAGGGAACTGAGGAAGGCCGGCTCCGGGATGGCGTCCGCGGTGAGCTGGATGTTGTCGAACCGGAAGCTGGTGGTGTTTCCCGCGTGGCCGACCGTGAACCGGATCTGGACATTCGACTGCCCCTCGATCGCGTCAAGGGACGACAGATCATAGTTCATCACCGTATAGTTGTTGGTCGTGAAACTCCCCAGGTTCGCTCCGGGCACCGAGGTGAAACTTCCCCCGCCGATGCTGTATTCGATCGCGCTGAAGGCGGAGGCACGCGGTTCGGTCCCTCCTTGGGCGGACCGGACATCCATCCGGATCAACAGGTTCTGGATGTTGGTGAGGTTGAGGGAGATGGTGAGCGCGTCGGAACCGACGGTCGAGGTTCCGTTCCAGCCGAAGGCGAAGCCCGCCCCGGTTGCATTGGCGACGCCGTTCCATGTGTTGCTCTGGAAATCCTGGAAGGAGGCCGCCCCGCCGGGCATGCCTCCGCTCCCGATCACGTGGGTGCCCGCGAGGGAGATCCCCGGCGTCACCGGAAAGGTGGATGCCGTCGCATCCGGATTGAACGAACCCCCATTGGCGACCGCATTCTGCTCCGTCTGGGCGGACCAGAAAGCGTGGACGGTCGCTCCGCGGAGTGTGCCGGAAGTTCCGCAGAGGATTGCGGGAAGGAAGATGGCGGCGGTGAGGTTTTTCATGGAGTGGGGTTCGGATTTATTCGCATGGATTGGATCACGCCGCGCACCTCTGCGTCCACCCCCCGAACGGTTGGTATTTGCGGCTTCCCCCTTCGGGCGGCGACCGTGCTAGTTTGGAGGACATGCCTTGGTCCCGTTCCTGTTTCCCACTGCTCGCCCTGGCGATGGTCAGCCAAGGGCAGGAGATCCCCGTGGTCACCCAGGCAAAGGATCTCTACCGGTTGAACCGGGCGGAGATGCTGCACCCCACACCGGTGCGCATCCGGGGCGTCGTCACCTACAACCGTGGGGATGAGTTCAACGACTTCACCATGCAGGACGAAACCGGCGGTCTGGTGGCGGATGCCCCCGGTGCCGCCAACCGGCTGATGATCGGGCTGGTCCCCGGCCAGGAGGTCGAGATCGAAGGGGTGACCATGGTGAACCCTCCACCTACGCCAAGGGTGAAGGTCGAAAAGCTCATTCCCGGCAGGATGGCAGGCCTGCCCGCACCCCTCACGTTCACTCCGGAGGCACTGCTGGGAGGGGCGGGCCGGCTTTGTCATGTCGAGTTTTCAGGCGTGATCCGGGAAGCGCACGTGGACACGAAACTGGAACCACCCAGGCTCATCCTTTCCCTCGGCCCGCCGGAGAGCAGGCTGGCGGTCTGGCTCGCCAGATTCGATGACGCATCCGTGGCCGCGTTGAAGCCGGACACCCGGGTGCGGGTCCATGGTGTCTCGATGTCATGGACCAGCGCGAACCTGCAACCCTACTCCACCTTCGTGGTCGTCCAGGATCCCACGCAGATCGAGATCCTGTCCCCTCCCGCCGATTCGGAGACCCTGCCGGTCATTCCCATAGGCCAGCTTCTTTCCACCGTGCCGGAGGGTTTCGAAAGCCGCAGGCAGCGCATTTCCGGAACGGTCACCCTCCGGTGGTCGGATGAAGCGGTGGTCATCCAGGATGAAACAGGCGGCATCCTTTCCTATCCGGCCACCGGGGAGATGCCGGAAGTGGGGGACCGGGTGGATTGCGCCGGCTTTCTCAGTCCGGACCGCGGACGGGTCATTCTGGACGAATCCTCCTACAGTGACTTCCGGCCCGGCGAGCTGCCGCGGCCGGAGATGGTTTCCGCGGATCTCCTGCTGAATGAAGCTCCGGTGAAGGACCGGGATGCGCTCCTCGTCCGTACCTCCGGCGTTTTCAGGAGTTCCGGACGCAGCGGGACCCATGGGGTTCTCCAGATGGAGGCGGACGGGGTGATGTTTGATGTGGTGCTCCCTCCGGGTGGCGTGCTTTCCGCCGACGTGCTGCCCGGCAGCAGGATCGAGGTGACGGGCGTCACCAAATTCGTTTTCACCGGCAGGTCCACCGTGGGCGGAGGCCGCGCGCTGGACCGGTTTGAGATCCACCTGCCCACCATGGCAGGGATCCGGGTGCTGTCGGCGCCCTCGTGGTGGACTCCGCACCGCTTCGCGGTGGTGGCCGGGGTGATTCTCTTTTGCCTGCTGCTTTCGCTGCTCTGGATCGTTTCGCTGCGCCGCCGCGTCGCCGCCCGCAGTGCCCTGCTGGTGAGGGAAATCCGCGCCCGCCATGAACAGCGCGTCCTGCTGGAGGAGCGCTCACGGCTGGCGGGTGACCTCCATGACACCCTCTCCCAATCGTTGTCCGGTGCCGTGGTGCAAATGGAACTCGCGGATTCGCTCGATGCATCACCCGCGGCGGAAACCCACCGCCTGCTTGCCCGCCGTCTGATCAACCGCAGCTATGAGGATCTCCGCCGCGCGGTGTGGGATCTCACCCCGAGTGTCCTGCTCAACCAGGATCTCGCCAACGCGCTCCGCTCCATCGCCGGGGAACAGTCCGCGGACCACACCTGCGAAATCACCATCGAAGCCGCGGACGATCTGCCCGGCCTCCCGGAGCGCTCCCGCTCGCATCTTCTCCGCGTCGGTCAGGAGGCCATCCACAATGCCATCCGGCACGGCGCCGCATCGGAGATCCGCGTATCCCTCAGGCAGGAGGGGGAGAACCTCGCGCTCACCATCATGGACAACGGCTCCGGCTTCGATCCCGGCCAGGTTCCCGGTCCCACGGATGGCCACTTCGGCCTCAGCTCCATGCGGAACCGCATCCTGCGGCTCGGTGGGGCGTTCAGTGTGGATACGTCCCCGGCGGGTACCCTGGTCAGTGTCACCGTCCCCATCGCTCCAGTTCCCGACTGCGCATGAAAACTCCCGTCCGTCTCCTGCTTGCCGATGATCACGCGATTGTCATCGCGGGGCTGTCCGCGCTCCTCGGCCTTGAGCCGGGGTTCGAAGTCGTGGCGACAGCGGAGGATGGTGAAGAGGCGGTCAGGAAATACGATGAACACCGGCCGGATGTGGCGTTGCTCGACCTCCGGATGCCCGGCATGGGAGGGATCGAGGCCGCCCGGCGCATCCTGACCAAACATCGCGGGGCACGCATCCTGATCATCTCCACCTTTGAGAGCGAAGAGGACATCCACCGCGCCCTCGTGGCCGGGGTCGGAGGCTATCTGCTGAAGGGGTCGAAGCGGCCGGAGCTGGTCGACGCCATCCGTACGGTTTTCGAAGGGAAGCGCTGGCTTTCCGCACCCGTTGCCCGCCTCGCCGCGGAGCGGGCGAAGCAGCCCGACCTGACCGCCCGCCAGGTGGAGGTTCTGGACCTCGTCTCAAAGGGTCTCAGTACGAAGGAAATGGCCGTCATCCTCGGCCTGACCCTGGAAGGGACAAAGCATCATCTCCAGCAGATCTACCAGAAACTCGGAGTCTCTACCCGCGCGGAAGCCACTTCCGAAGCGATGCGCCGCGGCATTCTCCACCCCGATTGAAAATTCATGAACAAGTACCTAGCACTACTCCTCAGTGGCACCATCGCCGGTGCATCCGCCCGGGAAATCCGCACGGAAATCGTCGTCTACAGTGGCGTTCCATGTGGCATCGCCGCCGCCATCACCGCCGCCCGTGAGGGCGCGGAAGTCATCCTCATCGAGCCTGAAAAACACGTCGGCGGACTGTCCACCAGCGGCATCAACACGGCGGAATCCGAGCACATGCTCAAGTGGACCATCGGTGGATTCGCGGATGAGTTCTACCGCGAACTCGGCAAGCACTACGGCAAGGGCGACAGCCCGGAATACTACTTCGAGTCCAGTGTCGCGCAGAAGGCGTATGACGCCATGCTGGCGAAATCCGGAGTCGCCATCCACCAGGGGGCACGCGTCGAAAAGGTGGCCAAGGAAGGTGGCCGCATCACCTCCATCACCCTGACCGACGGCTCCGTCGTGCATGGCAAGGTTTTCATCGATGCCAGCTACGAGGGCGACCTCATGGCCCGTGCCGGGGTGGACTACCGCATCGGCCGGGAAGCGAAGGCCGAGTTCGGCGAGGAGGCCGCGGGCGTCCGCTTTGACAAGACCACGCGCAAGGCGCCGACCGTCGATGCGGACGGAAAGCTACTCCCCGGCATCACCGCCTGGGCGAAGGACCTCAAGGAAGGTGACGCGCACCCCGCACCGATGAACTACAACTTCCGCTTCACCGTCGCGAAGGACCCGGAACTGCGGGTGCCATTCCCCGCGCCGCGGAACTATGATCCGGCGCGCTACGTCATGCTCGCCAGTTGGCTGAAGTCACGCACCGCACAGGGCCAGAAAAGCAAGTTCGAGGATGTCATCGACCTCTACTCCCGCCGCAACGGCAAGTTCGAGATGAACAACAGCCAGGCGGCCATCTTTTCGCTCGGCCACTTCGGCGGCCAGTTCGAATGGTCGGACGCCAGCTACGCGAAGCGGAAGGAGATCTTCGACGATCACATGGACTATTCGCTCGGTCTGATCCATTTCCTCGGCAACGACCCGGCGGTTCCGGAAAATGTCCGTGCGGAAGCGAAGGCCATCGGCCTCCACAAAGATGAGTTCACCGACAACGGCAACCTTCCCTACCAGCTCTATGTCCGCGAGGCACGGCGCATGCGCGGCGAGTATGTCGTCCGCCAGCAGGATGTGCAGGATGACAGGAGGAAGGACGACAGCATCGGCATCAGCAGCCACTTCATCGACAGCCACCACGTGCAGCGCCTGGCGGTTTCCGAGACGGAGTTCCTCAACGAAGGCCGCATCTGGCGGATGGGCTACGCCTTCCAGATCCCCTACCGCTCCCTGATCCCGAAGGCAGGTCAGGCGGACAACCTCCTGGTCCCCGGGGCGGCGAGCTTCACCCATGTGGCCTTCTGTACGCTGCGTCTGGAGAGTGTCTGGATGATCACCGGGCACGCGGCCGGAGTCGCCGCGGCCATGGCGTCCAAGGAGGGCGTGGCGGTCCGGAACGTCCCGATCAAGTCGCTCCAGGAAAAGCTGCGCCAGCAGAAGCAGGTCGTGGACTTCATCGAAGGACAGCCGGAGAAGTGCGAGAAGCTGAACGGCCCTCCGGAGTTCTGATTTTTCAGAATGGCAGGACCGCGACCACCGGGCGCGCCGGAGGCCGGTCCGGCCCTGCCGGGCTTTTGGAGGTCGGCCCCTGCCGTCAAACCACGTTCGTTTCCCGCGCCGCCTTTGCGAAGCTCTGGTACACCTGCTCCTTCGGTGAGTTGGTCAGGTCGGACTTCAGGCTGATCGACACTTTTTCGCGGTATTGCGGTTTCAGGTGGTCGAGGATCGCACCGTTGATCTCGCTGGGGGAGGCGAATCCCCACCAGGGGATATCCTCTTCGTCCAGGATCCTGCCGATCCTTTCCGCCACCTTGCGGAAGCTGCGGACTTCCAGCTCCGCGACCAATGGGAGGCTCTCAAACGATCCGGTGCCAGGTGTTCCACTCATGGGAAATGCGCCCGCCTGATCGGTGACCAGATCGGAAATGTTTGCGTTCCCTTCCTTGAAGGAAGCGTTGTCGATCGGTTGCAGGGAATCGTTTTCGGTTTTGCGGTAGGCGACCAGATGTCCCCGGTTCGCTGCGATGATGATGGAAGGTAGGTTCATGGATTTCTATGGATTTGGGATGATCCACTTCCTTCCGCAGGGTCCATGCCATCCTCAGGAGGCAAAGGGAATGGAGCGATCAGGGCCGCATCCCCAGACCCGTCTTGCATTTCGCGCCCGCTGGGGGTTGCACCCTGCAAATCCTAGGTGGATTCAATGACGCTTCCGCATTGATGCCTCCGTGGATACCGCCTATTCCTTCCTGCCTCCGGAAAATCCGGGCGGGTCCTGGGCGGGGACTTTCAGCTCGGCGCGCAGGCGGTCCACTTCGCGGTGGAGTTCGTCGCGGACGGCGGCCTGGGCCGGGTCGTCATAGATGCTGCGGAGTTCATGCGGATCCGTCTGGAGGTCATACAGCTCCCAGTAGTCCACATCCGGCGCGTAGAAGTGGACCAGCTTGTGGCGGGCGGTCACCACGCCGTAGTGCGGGCGCACGCGATGGGGCATGGGGTATTCGTAGTAGTGGTAGTAAAAGCTTTTCCGCCAGTCGTCCGGCGTCTTTCCGGAAAGGACGGGGACGAGGCTGCGGCCTTGGACTCCCTCGTGCGGGGCGACGCCCGCCGCTTCATAGAATGTCTGGGCGAAGTCCACGGTGGAAACGAGATCGTCGTTGACCGAGCCGGGCTTCGTAACGCCGGGCCATTTGACCAGCAGCGGCGTGCGCAGGGATTCCTCGAAGATCCAGCGCTTGTCGAACCAGCCATGTTCGCCGAGGAAGAAGCCCTGGTCGGATGAGAAGACGATGATGGTCTTGTCGGCGATGCCTTCCTTGTCCAGGTAGTCCAGCAGCTTGCCCACGCTTTCGTCCACGGACTTCACGGTGCCCAGATAGTCGTGCAGGTAGCGGTTGTAGCGCCAGCGGACCAGGTCATTTCCCTGGAGTTTGGCTTCGTGGAAGGCCTTGTTACGGGGCTCGTAGTAGGCTTCCCACTCCGTCCGCTGATCCGGAGTGAGGCGGGGCTGGGCGTTGAGCTTCGCGTCGCGCGGGGTGAAGGTTTTCTCCAGCGTCATGTCCTGCTCGCGGACGGCCTGGCCCCTGCCCGCGTAGTCGTCGAAGAGGGTCGGCGGCTCGGGATACTTGCGGTCGTTGTCGTGGTTCAGGTGGCGCAGCGCGGGCGCCCATTCGCGGTGCGGGGCCTTGTGCTGGGCCATCAGCAGAAAGGGCCGCGACTTGTCCCGCTTTTCCAGCCAGCCGATGCTGTGGTCGGTGATGATGTCCGTGACGTAACCGTCCTCGGTGATCTTCTCCCCGTTGCGGATGAAGTCCGGTTGGTAGTAGGCCCCCTGTCCCGGCAGGATCTCCCAATGGTCGAAGCCGGTGGGATCGCTCACCAGGTGCCATTTTCCGACGATGGCGGTCTGGTAGCCATTTTTTTGGAGCGTCTTCGGGAAGGTCGGCTGCGATCCGTCAAAGCGGCTGTTCGAGTTGTTCGGGAAGCCGTTGAGGTGGGAGTATTTTCCGGTCAGGACGGTGGCCCGGCTGGGGCCGCAGATGGAGTTGGGCACCAGCGCGCGGTTGAAGCGCATGCCCTCGCGGGCGATCCGGTCGAGGTTCGGCGTGTCCAGAAGCTTGCGGGATTCCCCGTAGGAACTGATCGCCTGGTAGGCGAGGTCGTCGGTGAAGATGAAAAGGATGTTCGGGCGTTCGGTCGCCGCGCGGAGGCAGGGCAGGAACAGTACCGCGGAGGCGAAAAGAGCGGGTAGCTTGAAGGAAGGCATCATCAAAGGCTTTCGGGAGTTTTGCAGGGAACGGCGATCCATTGCAAACACCGGAAAGTGGCGAAAGTCGCATGGAATCCATCTTCGGATGCCCCCGGAGAAAGGCATATCGATCCTACGGCGATGAAGTGCCATCGGCGGCGGCCTGCTTCCGCTTCCTCAACCATTTCCCGATGAGCACACCCGCGGAGATCACCACGATCCCGACGTAGATCCACGTGACGTCCATATGAACCGCCGCCGCGGCGGCCCCCACGGGGATGATGCAGAACAGGATGTACACCGTACCACCCACCCAGCAGTAGATGCGGAAAGGAACGCCCGTGAGGGCTAGCAGATACAGCTTGAACGCATAGGGCGGACCATGGACGGAGGCGAAGAGGACGGTGTACCACACACGGTTCCCCTCATCGATCTCCGGCACCTTGTGGCCCCTCTTTTCCGCCAGGCGGCGGAGGCGTTCGTCCAGATAGCTATGGGATATCCAGTAGGCGGCCAGGTGGTGGAAATAAATGCAAGCGGTGGTGATCGCCATGCCCCAGCCGAGACCGAAGCGGATGCCCGCAAGGATGAGAAGGATGCTCAGCGGAAAGCCGAGCAGCGGCAGGAACAGGAAGGCGAGGATGAACCACACGGCAGGCAGGCTTTTGCCGTAGGCGATGATGGATTCCTTCGTCAGGGATTCCCGGTTCGCATAGACCAGCCAGCCGAGGAGCGCGGCGACCGCCACCCAGGCGATGATTTTCCATGCCTTCATTGGGGCACCTCCATTTCCAGTTCCACGCATAGCGGCAGGTGGTCGGACGCGACGACCGCGGTGTGGCCGTGGGGGATGGTGATGCTCCGCACCTTGAAATGGCGGCTGATGAAAACGTGGTCCAGGCGGGCGAGGGGACGCATGCTGGGAAAGGTGGGGCGGGGCCGGTGCTGCGGGAGGGAGAGCTGCGCGTCCTGGTAGCGTTCGCTGATCCGCTTCCACGCGACGGAGCGGCGGGTCGAGTTGAAGTCACCGCAGAGGATGACCGGCTCGTCATCGGGTATGGAGCCGAGCCATCCGTCACCCATCAGGGCGGCGGCCTGGCGGTTGCGCTCATCCCTGCCGAGGCCGAAGTGGGTGTTGATGAAGTGGACGTCCCGCCCGGTTTCCTCACGACCCAGCTTGACCCAGATGGCCCCGCGTGCCTCGCGCAGGCGGGATGGCTCCGCCTTTGTCAGCAGGCCTGTTTTCACCGGCTCGAAGGGCAGCGGGGAGAACACGGCGATGCCATACTTCTCCTTTTCCTCCTCCAGCATGGAGTGGAAGACGTGGCGGAACTCCAGGTGTCTGGCGATGAGATCCGCCTGGTCGTGCTCCGCGCTGCGCAGGCGGTGGGCGTCCACCTCCTGCAACGCGATGATGTCCGGATGGAACCGGTTGATGACCCGGGCCACGCGCTCCGGCCGGAGCTTCCCGTCGATGCCGACACAACTGTGTATGTTGTAGGTCATGACGCGCAGGATGGTCTTTCCGCTGCGCACGGGGCGGACGGGTTTCGCCACCGCGCGCTTGCCGTCGAGGAATTCCCTGCCGAGCTGATAGAGGTTTCCACCGCGGATGGGGCCGTGCGCCGGATTCACCGCGGGTTCGTGTTCAAAGTGCTCCGGCAACAGGAGGAAACCATGCGTCTCCTGGGAACCGGGACCACCGTGGGCACCGTTCTCCGGAGGGAAACTGATGGGGGATCCCGGCCTCCAGCCGCTGATGATGAGGTCCCCGGCATCCGGGTGGGCGCACAGTGCGACGAGGTCTTTCCCCGCCTCCTCCAGAAACGGATGGTCCCCGCCCAGCAAGCGATCCGCTTGTTGCGGAAGTTCCAGAACGCCGGAGGGAGTGATGGCGGTGGCTTGGTTGCCCCCGTCCTCCGCCGGGATGAGGACGCAGGGAATGCGGGCTTTCTCCACCAGCGCGCCGGCATAGCGCCGCAGTTCATCTGCAGGCAGTCCCGTGGGCAGGTAGATGTGGCCGACCGGCCCCATGGCGGCGACGATGATTTCCTTCCCATGGACCGGCTGCGGCCTGCCGGTGGAGCGCAGCTTTTTCCGCCGGTTGGTGGTGCCCAGCACCTTCTGCGCCCCGCCCGCATCCACCACGGCGAATCCTGCCAGCGGGCCTTCGCGGAACACCCCGCCCAGCGCCTCTCCCAGTGGACGGCCATTCTCCGTCTCATACGGCGTGGTCCGCTCCTGCCCGTGGTCGGAGTAGATGATCAGCTCGAAATCCCGGTAGTCGGAGCGGATGGCGGCGCGCTGGATGTCACGGATCGCGTCATCGATGCCCTTCAGCGTCCAGTGGGCGAAGGCGGAGTCCGGTCCGCGGCGGTGGGCCTGTTCATCATAGCCCAGGAAGTTCGCGTGGATCACCCGCACGCCGCGCTCGATGTCCAGCAGCACGCGGAAGCGGATGAACTCCCGCAGCATGATGCAGATGCCCACCCGTGCCGGGATGAACAGCAGTTCCCGGAGCAGGTTCTGCCGCTCGAAGAGGCCGCGCACGCAGTCGATGAAGGCGAGGAAAAATTCGATCACCGCGAGCGAAAGGACACGCAGGATCTTCATGAGGTACACCATGGAGAGCAGCAGCCATTTCAGCGGCCGCGCCTTCCGCCACATCACGGCGGGGGAGAGATCCTGCGAGCAGTACCACGATCCGGCGCATCCCGCCTGATAGATGTTCGAGTAGGTGTGGCCCCCTTCCAGCAGGGCCGGTCCGCCTTTTTCCCTGAGCATGTCTTCGATGACCTCGGAAGACTTCGCGTCATACATGCGGAAGACATCCCCGGACGCGCGGTGGAGGAACTGGAAGGCCGGAACGGCGGCGCGCACTCCGTAGAACAGCTCGCCCTGCACCGCCGGGGTCGTCGAGGGCACTCCGGAGTAGAAGCTGTGGAGGTGGAACTGCCGCCGCCGCAGGGTGCGGGCGATGTGGGGCAGGTTCTTGTTGGCGAGCGCCTTTTCGAACTGCGGCCGGGAAAGCCCGTCGATCTGGATCATGATCAGGCCCGGGCTGGGGTTGTGCCCCTTTGGCACGGAGACGCCCAGCAGACGCGCCGCCCAGTGCGTCCGGCTCAGTTTGCGGCGCATCCACCGCATCCGCGCTCCGATCCTGCTAATCAATCTTCGCCTCCGTTGCTGGGGTTGCAGTGACGACCGCCGCCACCGCGGCGAGCTTCGCGACGGTGAGATCCCACTCGACGCCGATGCCGTTGAGCAGCCGGTCCCATAGGGTGAAATCCTCCGCACGGTCTTGCGCGGCGGCGGCGACGAGTTCCTCGTAAAGCGAGATGATGCGGTCCGTGGTCACGTCCCGGTCATACTCCGCGGCGGTGGCGGAGGCCCCTTCCGCACAGCGGCTGCGGAAATCATGGTCCGAAAGGATGCGGTGGAGTGCCTCCGCGTATTCCTCCACGGGAGCATCCCCGGCCAGCATGGTGCCGTTCCCGCCGTCCTTCATGATCTCCCGCACGCCGGGGCCATCCAGCGCGACGACGGGCACGCCCGCCGCCATCGCCTCCGCCAGCACCATGCCCTGGGTCTCCGACTGCGAGGCGAAGACGAACACATCCATCGACGCATAGGCGTTGGCCAGATCGGTGCCGTGCAACGAGCCGGGGGCAATGATGCGGTCGCTGCCGATGAGGTCGATCATGGCCTGCTTTTCCGGGCCATCGCCGACCAGGACGAACCATGCCTCCGCGTGCCGGGCGAGCGCGGCTTTCACCGCCTCCGTCAGGTAGCGAAGGTTCTTTTCCTCCGCCAGCCGCCCGACATGGCCGATGACGGTGGCCCCCTCCGGGATGCGGTGCAGTTCACGGAAGGCGCCGCAATCCGCCGACGCGAAAGCAGCCGTGTCGATGCCCGTGGGAATGGCTTCGATGGGTGTGGTGACCCCGCGTTCCACCAGCAGGCGGGCGACGCTCTCGCTGGGGGCGATGATCCTGCTGCACAGGTTGCAGTATTCCGTGGCGAGCTGGATGGCCACCCGCTTCAGCGCGTCGGAGTCCAGCGGTACGTAGTGCGTGTAGCGTTCGTAAAGCGTGTGGTGGGTGAAGACGATGGGCATCCTGACCTTCCATGCCTCCCTCAGCGCGGAGTCTCCCAGCAGGAAGGGGTGGTGGCTGTGGATGATGTCCGGCTGGAAGTATTCCAGGAAATCACTGATGAGGTTCAGCGAGGGCAGCCGCACGCTGAAGTCACTGCCGTTGAAATTCTGGATCGCCGGGACGCGCAGGACGTCCGGGCTTTCCTCCGCCATGTCGGACTCCGGGGCGATGACGCAGACCTCGTGCCCGCGCTTGCGGCACTCGTCCTCCAGCGTCTTCACCGATCTGGCGACCCCGCCGACGTGCGGCAGGTAGGTGTTCGTGAACATCGCGATTCTCATGATGGGAGGGGCGTGAGGGGGTGCGGGGCATTGGCCGCCGCGTCCGGGATGGGCAGGTATCCCGGTATGGAGATCACAATTTGCGGAGGCGCGCCGTTCCAGATGGCATCGACGCGGACGGCCTCATCCTTGATGGTCACGCTGACCTCACCCCACAGCGTGTGGGTCGGGCCGAAGCTGGCGGAGCCATCCCCATGCATCCACTCCGGCAGGATGCCGGAACCGATGACGAGTGACCGGGTGGACTCCTCTTCATAGACGAAGGCGTTGCGGATGATCATGATCCACTCGCCCGCGGCCCAGCCGTGCTGGCCGTCGCCCATGCAGCCGCCGAGCGTGTTCGGGTGGATGGCTTCCGGCCACTGGCCGGTGGGTGAGGCGAGGTCCGCCACCGTCCGCACCAACTTTCCATAGGCGGGATCGCCGCCACGCAGGCAGGTCTGCGCGAGGTCCAGGGTGAGGTAGGCATTGATGCCGGAGTGGATCATTTCCTGGAAGAATCCGTCGCGGAAAGAGCAACGGTCCATCAGGTAGCGGGAGGTTGCCATCAACCGTTCCTCGCCGGGCGGGTAGAGCTGCAGCGGGTAGTCCGCCACCATGGAGCCGACGGCCCCGGCATCCATCCGGCGGGACGGCGCGGCGGGGATGGCCCCGCGTGAGCGCTTCGCGGGGATGCCCTCCAGGCTTTTCTCCAGGCTGTCGGTGTATTCCTCCGCGAGCTTTTCCGCTTCCTCCGCGTGGTCATGTTCGCCGTATTTTTTCCAATAGTCGGCGATGGCGCGCAGTCCGCCGATGGCCCAGAAGTCATCCCAGTAGTAGAAATCGTTCGGCCCCAGGTGTTCCGCGCTGAAGCCCGCGGGCAACAGCCCGGCGGTGCCGTGCGGCGCATCCGCGGGGAGGCGTTTCTTCGAAAGCCAGCGGGTACCTTTGACAAGCGCGTGCTCCATCGTGTCGTCCAGCCGCTTGCCGGTGACGGCGGCGAACCGCGCGGCGATCCACAGTACCTGGCCGTTGGAGTCCCACTCGCCCTCCTGCGAGGAGAAGTAGCCACCGAGGGTCTGGCGTGATGGGAAGCGCGAGAGGATCCTTTCCGCACGCCCGGTCAGGCCCATGGCCAGCATGGGGTTCAGCATCAGGCAGGCATCTCGGAACCAGAAGCGGCGGTAGGTGTTCGGGCCGGGCACCAGCTCATCCGCAGAAAGCAGGAGCAACGTGCGCACCGCGGCGTCGTAGAGGAACTGGATCTTCCCATCCGCGACGGAAAGCCGGGCCGTGGGCTGGATGGCGACATCCCATGGGGTGGCTGCGGCTTCCGGCAGTTTCAGGCCGCGCTGTTCCATTTCTTCCGTCAGCGGGATGAAGACGGTGAGCTGCCTTTCCGCTCCGGCGGAGATGGGGAAAAGGGCGGCTGCGGTGGCCATCCCGGCATCACAGGTGATGGAGGAGGTTTCCTGCGAAGAGGCCAAATCATTGTGGACGTCGCCCTCCTCATAGTGGGCCATGCGCAGGCCGGAAGGGGCCTCGCTGAAACGGACGGTGGTCTTTTTGTTGATCTCCAGCCCGTCGCCGGGACCGTTGATGTGGATGTCGTCGATGAACTGGATGCCCTCCGGGTTGTAGGGGCGGATGGCGGCGATGAGCCAGCCCGCCTTGTCAGAGGTGGCGTTGACCTGAACCTCAACCGTAGGGGTGGTGCCGTCCAGCATCATGGCGACTTCGCTGCGGATGCGGAAGCTGCTTTTCTCCGCCACCGTCTCCACCCGCAAGCCGGGTTCCACATGGAGGGTCTGGGTGACCTGCGACTCTTCGAGCTTTGATGGCAGCAGGCGTGCGCCGTCCTTCGTCACGATCCAAAAGTCCACCGACCATCCGTCATGCAGCGGCGTGACCAGTCCTCGCGGATCGACGATGGGGTAGATGGGGATCTCCGGCAGACCGACGGCGGTCCAGTTGCGGTGGGTGAGGTTGATGTGGCTGAAGGAAAACGCGCGCGGGACGAAGGAAGGGTCGCCCGGTTTGAACTGGCGTTCCACCCAGAATGGCCACACCCAGTCGAGGTTGTGCTGGATCGCCTTCACGTTCACGAGGCCGCGGGCGTGGAAGACGATGCCCGCACGGAGCAGCTCGATGGGTTCCTGAACCTCCGAAGGACGGGCGAAGGCCCGCAACCGTGCGAGCCAGGAAATCGGATCCATCACCCCATACCGGCGGGCGGCGAAGCGGATGATGAATCTCCATGGAAGAAAGCGCAGCATGTCTGCCCGTTCCTTTCGCAAGCGTCATGCCATAGCCAGAAGCTGGGTGCCGCAACGTTTCCGTCCGGGCTGGGAGCGGTGGTGTCCGCTGTCTCCGCACGGTGGGCGTGCAGTTCGCAATTTTCATTTGATTGGACGGCTGGGAGTGCCGGTCTTCAGAACGGCATCTTCAAGCCAATCCGGACGGGGGATGTTTATACTCCGGGGCCACTTCCTTCCAAGACCAAGTGGTGTAGCGCAGACACCGGTTTTGGAAGATTTGGAAACCACTGATTTCACTGATTTACTGATTCAGAATTGGAAGGCGCACCCGCTGCGAATGGATGTGCCCGAGCACTCTCTTCAAATCAGTAAATCAGTGGAATCAGTGGTAATCTAACCGCTTTTCTCCAAGCGATCCCCCAAACGATGCTCCGGCCCCTCACCCCCGCGCCAGCCGCAGATCCTCCACAAACCTCCGATATTCGCTCTCCCGCTTCCGGACGTCGGGGATGCGCAGGAGGTAGGAGGGATGGACGGTCAGGATCACCCGCGGGGCCACCTTGGACGGGAGGAGTCCGCGGAATTTCGCCACCGCCACACCTTTCCCGAGAACCGCTCGGGCGGCGGTCGATCCCAAGAGAAGGAGCACCTCCGGCTTGATGTGGCCCAGCTCGCCCAGCAACCATGGCCGGCAGGCGTCGATCTCGGTGGCGTCCGGTTTCTGGTGGAGGCGGATCTTTCCGCGCGGGGTCCATTTGAAATGCTTCACCGCGTTCGTCACATAGGCGGCCTGCCGGTCGAGGCCCGCCTCCGCCAGGGCGCGGTCGAGCAACTTTCCGGCAGGACCGACGAAGGCCAGCCCGGCGATGTCCTCCTTGTCCCCCGGTTGCTCGCCGACGATCATGAGGCGCGCGTCCGCCGGACCGTTCCCGAACACCGTGCAGGTCGCGTCCGCCCACAGCGGGCAGGCGCGGCAGTGGGAGGCGAGGCGGCGCAGATCCTCCAGGGAGGCCGTCACCGCCGGGACGCTTTCCACCGGTGGCGCGGCGTCCAGGTCGCGCAGCTTCGCCAGATAGGGCAGGGCGGGCGCCTGCTTTTCCCGGCTGGGTTCCTTTTCCAGCATGTGATCGACCCGGGGCCGGCTGGCGGCGATGAGGCCGGGGATCTGTGCGGCTTCCGGCAGGTTCTTCCAGTAGCGCTTTGGCATCTCCGTCTGCATCATTTTCGTCTTCAGCCGCGCGGGGTTGAAGATGCTGCGGTAGTAGGTGCTCCACGCGGACTCCAGCGCGTCCGCGTCCGCGATGGGATTCACCGGGATGCCGGGGGAGTGGGTGACGGTCCCGCCGATCCAGTGGATGCAGCCTTTCGGCGTGAAGATGCTCCAGTCCATGTTGGCGAAGCGTGCCCTGAAAAACGGCGCGGCCGCCTGGACCACGTGGTGCTCCGGCTCGAACCACGCGGCGTAGCGCTCGCGCCCGGTCGTCTCGTCCGTGGAGATCAGCTTGAAGCGGACGAAGGCGTGCATCTTGTGGATTTCCCGCCGCACGTTCTTCGCCATGGTCGCCGCGCGGACCACATCCGCATCACTGGAGATCTCCAGCAGGTGCTTTTCCCCGCCGAGGGCGATCCTCCACAGCAGGCGGTAAAGCAGCGCCCACCGTTCGTCATCCGCGTGGCAGGAAACCTCCGACGCGAGCTTCAGGAAAGCGGCTGGCACCTTCGCCGTCGGGACGGGAGCGGCGGGCGCCAGGTTGTCCGGCACACCGCCGAAGAGGGAATCCGCGTTCCACATCACCTCCTCCGGCGGCACGCCTTTCTCCAGCAGGGATCTGGAAAGATCCCGCCATCCGTTGAAGCCGCCATCGACCGTCACGCTGACCATCATCGGGAAAAGAGATCGAGTTGCACGGGTTTCGGCGCGAAGCGGGAGCGGAGGGAGTCGGAGTCCAGCTCCAGCAATGACGGACGGTGGTCCGCCAGCACCACGAACGGCCGGACCTTTTCCAGCGACACCCGCAGCCGCGCGAGATCCGCCAGGCGGATCTTCGCAAAGCGGCGGATGGACAGGATGCGGTCCACGTTCCGCACGCCCAGGCCGGGCACCCGCAGCAACGACTCCCGGCTGGCGGTGTGGACGTCCAGCGGGAACTCATGGCGGTTCCGCAGCGCCCACGAAAGCTTCGGGTCGATGTCCAGGTCGAGGTTCGGCCGCGCGGCATCGACGATCTCGCCGGTGCCGAATCCATAGTGCCGCATGAGCCAGTCCGCCTGGTAGAGCCGGTGTTCCCGCACCAGCGGCGGGGACTTCAGCGGCAGGATGCCGGAGGAGTCCGGGATGGGGCTGAAGGCGGAGTAATAGACCCTCTTCAGCCGGTAGGAGCGGTAAAGCTCGTCCGAGCGGGAGAGGAAATCCGAGTCCGTGGAGGCATCCGCGCCGACGATGACTTGCGTGCTTTGTCCGGTCGCGTGGCGCAGCTTCTTGTCCCCGTCCTTCTTCCGCTCCACGGCCTCCTCCAGCTTGTGGCGGATGCGGCCCATCGCCTGCTTCGTCCGGGCGAGGTTCTTTTCCGGTGCCAGTTGGTCCAGCGCCTCCTGCCGTGGCAGCTCCAGGTTGATGCTGATGCGGTCCGCATGCCGCGCGGCTTCCTCGATCAGGCCCGGCGATGCCTCCGGGATGGTCTTCAGGTGGATGTAGCCGCGGAAGTCATGCACCTCCCGCAGCGTGCGGGCGACGGCGACCACCTGCTCCATCGTGTGGTCCGCGTCCCGGATGATGCCGGAGCTGAGGAACAGCCCCTCGATGTAGTTGCGCTTGTAGAAGTCGAGCGTGAGCTTCACCGCCTCCTCCACCGTGAATGCCGCGCGCCGCACGTTGCTGGATCTACGGTTGATACAGTAGTGGCAATCATAGATGCAGCGGTTGGTCAGCAGGATCTTCAGCAGGGAGATGCACCGCCCGTCCGGCGCGTAGCTGTGGCAGATGCCCGCGCCGCCGGTGGAGCCGACGCCCTTTCCATCCAGCGAGTTTTTCCGCACCGCGCCGGAACTCGCGCAGGAGGCGTCGTATTTCGCGGCATCGGCGAGGATGGCGAGCTTGGTTTCCAGTTTCATGTTCTTATGAACACTATTCGGGTTTTTGGAGAAATCCACCCCGATTTCCTGTCATGATGATGGGAAAATGGGGGGGATACCGTGGGGGACCGGAGCTGTTTCCCTGATAAACGTCCACCCCGCCGAAGCTCTCACGAGCTTCGCTACCTCTCCCTGATTTCCATTGCGGAGGACCGGTGGTTTTCATACCACCTTGGTTCCAATGAAGAGGCGGCTTTCCACCTTGCTTGTCGTGGCGGGCCATCTCGCGGCGTTCGCGGGGGGCTGGCTGGTGTGGAAGGCGGGAGGGGAGAAAGTCACCGCAGGTCTGGATGGCATGCGGCATGCCCGGGATGCCGGGGAGAGAGAGCGTTCCCGGCGGACGAGGGAGGAGCCGGATGCCCCGGCGGAACGCCTGTTGGACCGTTTGATTGCGGAGGCACCGTTGGGGAACACGTTCAAAGGATGGGGACGCTGGGCGGAGAACAGCCGGGAGCGCTACCGGACACTGCTGGCCCAGGCGGAGGAGACCACGGTGGCGGATGATCCCGCGGCGGCGGCGATGGCAGCGATGGAGCGTTTTTCAAAGGCAACAGGTGATGCGGATCTGAGGCGTGAGGCGACGGTCCGCCTGATCCATTGGCTGAGGGCGGATCCGGCTGCGTTCATCAAAGCGTCTGCCAGGCCGGCTGGAGACTCCATGGGGTTCGAGCTGCTTGACGCGGCGATGGCGGTCGCCATGGAAAAGGGACCGGACGAAGTGGGTGGATGGCTGAAGGGCGACAACACGGGTTTCGGCGCGAAGCTGGCTCCGTCGTTGTCCCGGCAGATGGCGGCCTCCGGAGATCTGGCCGGCATCCGGCGGATGAAGGAACACCTCGACCCGCAGGCATGGACGGCGTTCCGGAGGACGGCCGCGGATGCCTGGCCGCTGGGCCGGGCGGATGAACTCATCGCCTTCTGCCGGGAGGAGGGGAGCATGATCTTGATGGGGAACCTGGCCTCCGCCAATGGTGCGGATGGAGCGCTGTGGATCGGCAACCTGCTCGCATCCGGGAAGCTGGATGAGGCGGAAAAGGAATCCGTCCGCAAGGGGCCGATGTATGCGGAACTGATGTGGCGGAACCCGACCGTGGACATGGAGGCACGGCTGGAGGTGCTGACCGCCTACCGTCCCGGAAAGAGCCGCGACGAAATCATCACGGAGATCGCGGGCCGTGATGTGGCCGACGCGTTGCGGAAAGAAAAAGACTACCGCTATGCCTTCCGCAACGGGGTGCTGTCCGCGGACGAGGTGCTGGCGGAGGTCTCCAGGCAGCTTCCCCATATGGCGGCGGAGTCGCCTGACGCGCTCCGCGAAAATGTATTCCGGGGGCTGGTGAAGGACGACGGTGCGCGTGCGCTTCACTTGCTCGACCATCTGCCCGGCCAGGAGAAATGGGACAAGGCGATGGCGGCGGCGTTCTCTTTCGATGAGGCGAATCCGCAAAGCCTCCACGACTATCTCCGTGCCGTCCCGGTGGATGCCTCCCCGGAACTGTGGCGGAAGCGGATGGACGTGTGGATGATGGCAGGGGCGCAGAATCATGTCCGCCTGGGTGCGGACTATCTGGCGTGGGTGAAACAACTGCCCGAGGGGCTGGACAAGGACATGGCCTCATACGCGCTGGTCAGCGTGCTGGGTCCGGACCGGGCACACCTCACCGCCGAACTTTCCTCCAACATCCGTGACCCGAAGATCCGCGGAATGCTCCCCACTCCGCCATGAATGCCACGCTGAAAAGAACCGGCACCTGCCTGCTGTCCGCCGCCGCGGGCATCTGCGCCGCCGCCTTGCTGGGGGGCGTTGCCGGACCCACGGTGGAAGATGCCGCCGCCGCCGCTCCGGATGGACGGCGCGGAGAATCGGTGGAACCTGCCCGCGAACGGAGGGAAGGTGCGGCTCCGCGAAAAGCGGAAAGGACCGTCGGTGCCCTGAAGTCCGCCGACTACCGCAAGGCATGGGATGCCATTGCCCGGCGGAACCTCACGCCGCGCGAGCGTGCCGAGCTGCAGAAGCGCGTGCTGGAGCACTGGTCGCTGGTGGATCTGGAAGGAGCGATGAAAGCGGCCTTGGAGAGTCCGTGGGATGGAGGCATCGAAACTTCCGGGGTGGGCTATCTGGTGCCTGCGTTCAGCGCGGCGTTCATGAAAAACCCCATCGAGGCCTGGCGGATCATTCAGTCCGGGAATCTGGGTCCCGGTGCGGCGACGCTCCGTTGGCAATGGCTGACTGATGTCTCGAAGGAGCATCCGCTGCTGGTGGTTTCCTATTTCAACGAATTGGCTCCTCCGTTGATGAAGTCCGCGCTGAACCAGGTGATGAGGAAACATCCCGGGAATACTGAGGTATCCGCCGCCGTCCGCCGCATGTTGGAGGGCTTGCCCGCGGACGCTGTGACCAAGGAACTGGCCGCCGACTACTTCGACCGCGCTCCGCCGACGGAGACTCCCGCCGAACTCGGCGCGCGGTGGGCGGCGGCGGCCACGGAGCGGGAAAAACTCATCGCGCTCCAGGCACTGATCGGTTCGCTGCGGAAGAGTGACCTCGCCACGATCCGGGCGGAATGGGAGAAGCTGCCGCCGGACGCGAGGAATGACCTGACCAGCACGCTGCTCACTTCCTACAATCTGAACCACCCGCCGACGGCCCTGCTGGACCTGGCGATCGAGAACGGGAATTGGGAGCTGTTCAAAGACCCCCGGATCTCCGGCATGGAAGGGGCGCTGGCGAAGCATGCGAGAACCGCCGAACCCATCGCGTTGGCGGAGTGGGGGCTGAAGCTGCCGGATCGTCCGGAGACGCTGGATGTTTTCCGCCGTGCCGTCAGCGGGTACATCGACAAGAACTACGTGGATGCCCGTGACTGGATACTCTCCATCCCGGAGGGGGACTGGCGGCGGGAGCGGGCGCTGGCGGAGTATTCCCAGAACGCGCTGTGGGCGAAGAAAGACCCGGATGGCTCCCAGTGGGCGATCGACCAAATCCAGGATCAGAAGATCAAGGGGACCGTCATCAACTGGCGCAAGGAATGGACCGAGCGCACGGGGCGGAAGTGAGGATGAGATGGTCCGAAGCGGTGGGGTAGCGGAAGTCGTGAGACTTCCGGTTGGGGGGAGGTCCGCTGGAGACCGGAGCCGTTTTCCTGACAGACGTCCACCCCGCCGAAGCTCTCACGAGCTTCGCTGCTTCCCCCGCTTCATCATTGCCATCCGTCCGCGGCTCTGGATTGCTCTCAGCGATGAAAAGCCTTCTGTGTGCCGCCGGTCTGATGTGGTCCCTCTTTTCCGCCGCCAGCGGCCAGGAACGCATCCGCGATGTGATCTACGCGAAGCATGACGGGGTGGCGCTGACCATGGACATCTACAAGCCGGAGAAGCCGAACGGCGCGGGCATCATCAAGATCATCAGCGGCGGCTGGAAATCGAACCATCTCCAGATCAACGATGGTGGCTGGCCGGCCGCAGGTTACACCACCTTCGTCGTGGTGCATGGAACGCAGCCGCGTTTCCATGTCGATGAGATCGTCGCGGACCTCAACCGGGCGGTGCGGTTCATCCGCGCGAACGCCGAAAAGCATGGGGTCGATCCGCAGAAGCTGGGCGTGACCGGTGGCAGTGCGGGAGGGCATCTCAGCCTGATGCTGGCGACGCGCGGTGGGCCGGGCGATCCACAGGCGCATGATCCGGTGGAGCGGCAGAGCAGCGCGGTGAATGCGGTGGCCTGCTTCCACCCGCCGACGGATTTCCTGAACTACCGCGGGGAGGGTGACAATGCGGCCGGCTCCGGAAGATTGGCGGATTATGCGGGTGCCTTCGGCCCGCGTGCGGAAACCTCGGAGGGCCGGGAAGTGCTGGGGCGCGAGCTTTCCCCCGCGCTGTGGGTGCGGCAGGACCAGCCTCCGGTTTTCATCGCCCACGGGGATGCGGACGAGTTGGTGCCGCTGTTCCAGGGGAAGCGCTTTTTCGACCGCTCCACCGAAGCTGGCGCGAAGTGCGAGCTGTGGGTCCGCAATGGTGTGGGCCATGGCGGCTGGCAGGAGATGAAGGAGGACAACGCTCGCATGCGGGAGTGGTTCGACCTGCACCTGCTGGGCAAGCAACCGGCGGTGCCATTTACCTATGGCATCACGAACCATCCCGGTACTCCGCTGAAGAAACCCTGACCATGTGGGAGATCCCGGGTGTCCGAGAGTTTCCGGTGTTCCTCGTCTCCGCAGTCATGCTCGCGGTGACGCCGGGGCAGGACACGCTCTACGTCATGGGCCGCGCGCTCGCTCAAGGGCGGAAGGCGGGCGTCATCTCCGTGGCGGGCATCCTGTCCGGTGCACTGGTCCATCTGTTGGCCGGGGCGGGCGGGCTTTCCGCGCTGCTGGCCGCGTCCCCCTCCGCATTCACCGTGGTGAAGTGGATGGGTGGAGCCTACCTCATCTACCTGGGCATCCGCATGCTGATGGGTGGCGGGAAGGATGAGGTGGTGGAAGCGGGTGGCATCACCAGCGCCGCCGTGCTGTGGAGGCAGGGCTTCATCACCAACGTGCTGAACCCGAAGGTGGCGCTTTTCTGCCTCGCGTTCATTCCGCAGTTCATCGTCCCGGGTGCGTCCCACACGGTTCCCGTCTTCCTTTTCCTGGGCCTTTGCTTTTTCGCCATCGGCGGCCTTTGGCTGCTGGTGATCGTCGCCTTCGCCGCCGCCATCGGAGGAAAGCTGGAGGGAGGATGGAATGTCGCGCTCAACCGCGTGGCGGGCGTGCTGTTCATCGGGCTGGGCCTGCGGCTGTTGTTCCAGCATCTGTGATCAATCGGCCAGCGTGTCCGCGGAGATGATGGAGACACCGGGAGGTTGGCGGATGGCGGCGTCCAGCATGGCCCGGGCGATCTTTTCCGCAGGGTTGATCCTCCACCTGCGCGGCAACAACGGGCCGAGTGTGTTGAGGATGACTGCGGCGAACTTTTCCCCGGCACGGGATTCGTCCCGCTTTCCTCCGATCAGCCCCGGACGGACGAGCGTGAGGGAGCGGAAGCCCGCCTGCCGCAGGTCCGCCTCCAGCTCGCCCTTCACCCGGTTGTAGAAGAAGCGGGAGCGGGCATCCGCGCCCATGGCGGAGTTGAGGACGTAGGCGAGCGTGCCATGTTTCCGGGCGAGCCGTGCCACGGCCATGGGGTAGTCATGGTCCACGCGGCGGAACGCCTCCCGGGAACCCGCCGCGCGCAGGGTGGTGCCAAGCGTGCAGATGACCGCGTCCGCATGCCACCAGTCCGCGTCACCCGGCAGATGGTCATAGTCTGTCAGCGGGGCATGCAGCTTCGGGTGGGCGGGCAGATTCTTCCGCACCGGTGCGATGACTTCATCCACCCGTGGATCCGCCAGCGCGAGATCCAGCACATGACGTCCGACCAGCCCGGTCGATCCTACCAGCAACAGTTTCATTTCCCGGGTTGATACACGCGGGATGGGGGATGTGCAAAGGGGAGTAAGGAGGGAGGACACTCTTGTCCTCCGGCGGCATTGGCGAAACATATGAAGGTTACCGCCAAGACGCAAAAATCGCGAAGAAAGAAGGGGATCAAAATGAGGTTATTGAAGATCCGCGGTCCCCTTCCTCTCTTTCCTGAAAACTGAACACTGAAAACTTCTTCTTCTTTGTTCTCCATTGCAGCCGGAGGACAGGAGTGTCCTCCTTCCTTACTCGGAGCAGTCGGGTCCTCAGGCCAATATCCCCTTCACCACCTCGCCGTGCACATCGGTCAGGCGGAATTGCCTGCCCTGGTAGCGATAGGTGAGCTTCGTGTGGTCGATGCCCATCAGGTGGAGGATGGTCGCCTGGTGGTCGTGGACGTGGACGGGATCCTTGGTGATGTTCCAGGCGAAGTCGTCCGTCTCCCCGTGGACGTGTCCGCCTTTGACGCCGCCGCCGGCCATCCAAAGGGAAAAGCCCTTGCCGAAGTGGTCGCGGCCCTTCGGGTTTTTCGGATCACCTTGGCCGAAGGGGGTGCGGCCGAACTCCCCGCCCCAGATGACGAGCGTATCCTCCAGCAGCCCGCGCTGCTTGAGGTCCTTCACCAGCGCGGCGGATGCCTGATCGGTGTCCTTGCACTGGATGGCGAGCTGGGTGTGCAGGTTGTTGTGCTGGTCCCAGCCCGCGTGCATGAGCTGGACGAAGCGCACGCCGCGCTCGATGAGGCGGCGGGCCATCAGGCAGTTGTTGGCGAAGCTGCCCTTCTCCAGCACATCCGGCCCGTACATGTCCAGCACGTGCTTCGGCTCCGTGGAGAGGTCCTGCAGTCCGGGGACGCTGGTCTGCATCTTGTAGGCCATCTCGTATTGGGAAATGCGCGTGTCGATCTCCGGATCGCCGTACTCCGCCAGGTGCGCCTGATTGATGTCGCGGAGGTCATCCAGCATCGCACGGCGGGCGACCTGGCTCATCCCGCCGGGATTCGTCAGGTAGGGGACGGGGTCGCCGCTGCTGCGGAAGCGCACGCCCTGGTGGCGGCTGGGCAGGAATCCACTACCCCAATAGTAGTCGAAGAAAAGCTGGCCGCAGCTTTTCTGCCGGTCGGACGACGTCATCACGACGAAAGCGGGCAGGTCGGACGTTTCCGAGCCGAGGCCGTAGGTCGTCCACGCGCCCAGGCTGGGGCGGCCGGGAATCTGGGAACCGGTGAGGAAATAAGTCACGCCCGGCGCGTGGTTCACCGCCTCCGTGTGCATGGAGCGGATGAGGCAAATGTCATCCGCGATGGACGCGGTGTGGGGCAGCATGTCGCTGATCTCCATGCCGCACGCGCCACGCCGCTGGAATGGCTGCAGCGCGGGGATGATGGGCCACGCCTTGTTGCCGGACGTCATGGTGGAGAGCCGCGTGTTCCCGCGCACGCTCTCCGGCAGGTCCTGCATGGCCATTTTTTGCAACAGCGGCTTCGGATCGAAGAGATCGACATGCGACGGCCCGCCGCCCTGCCATAGATAGATCACACGCTTCGCCTTTTGCTTCTGGTTCGGAAAGCCGGCCACACCGGCACCCGCCGAAGCGGAGGCGGATTCACCGAACAGCGAGGAAAGCGCGGCCAGCCCCAGGCCGTTCGCGGACTTGCCGAAGAACTGCCTGCGGGTGACCACGCGCTGGTTTTCGAGGAAGGGGGCCATGGTGTTGGTGGCGGCGGGTTATTCGCGGGTGAGCGCGGGATCGAGGTTGAGGATGCCGAGGGCGGTGGAGGACCAGGTGGCGAGTTCCACCGGGTCGATGTCAGCGGGTGGTGGGGTCGCGCCGTTGGCGAGGAACGCCTTCGCGGAGGCAGGGTCGGCGGTGAAGTGGGTGCGCTGGTTTTCCATCATCCGCCGCAGCAGGGCGGTCTGGGAAGCCGGGGGCGTGCGGGCGGTGACCAGCCGCATGACGTGGGTGAGGCGGGCATCCGCATCCGGCGAGTGGCGGATGGCGCGGGTGGCCAGACCACGTGCGGCCTCCACCCAGGTGGGATCGTTCAGGGTCGTCAGCGCGTGGAGCGGCGTGTTCGTCAGGCTGGGCTTCACGGAGCAGATCTGGCGGGACGCGGAGTCGAACATGTTGGCCGGGGCCACGGTGCGCCGCCAGAACGTGTAGAGGCTGCGGCGGTGGAGGTCCGCGCCGGATGACTGCGGGTAGCTGAAGTCGCGCTCCTTCGTGATGGCCAGCGTGTCCCAGATGCCCTCCGGCTGGTAGGGATAGACCGGCTTTCCTTCCAGCCGTCCGTCCAGCAGGCCGCCTGCGGACAGGGCCAGGTCACGCAGCAACATGGAGGGCAGGCGGAAGCGGGAGGCGCGCGCCATCAGCCGGTTGTCCGGGTCCTTTTCCAGATGCACGGGCGTCACCCGGCTGGATTGGCGGTAGGTGCCGCTGGTGACGATGAGGCGGTGCATGTGCTTCATCTTCCAGCCGCTCTCGCGGAACTCCACGGCCAGCCAGTCCAGCAGTTCCTGATGCTCCGGTACCTCGCTCTGCACGCCCAGATCCTCCGACGTCTTCACCAGCCCGGTGCCGAAAAAGAGCTGCCACATCCGGTTCACCTGCACGCGGGCGGTCAGCGGATGCTCCGGCAGGAACAGCCAGCGCGCGATGCCCAGCCGGTTGCGCGGCAGATCCTCCGGCATGGGCGGGAGGAATGCGGGCGTGCCGATGCCGACCTTCTCCTGCGGGCTGAGGTAGTCGCCGCGGTCGAGGATGTGCGTGTCCCGTGGCTTCGTCTCCGCCATCACCATCACCTTCAGCAGTTCCTCCCTGGAAAATTTGTCCTCCGCGCCCTTTGCGGAAATGATGGCCTTCAGATCATCGTTGCCGGGCAGCTTCGGCAGGCGTGCGTTCTCGAACTCGCGGGCCAGACGGCCCTTCGCATAGTTGTTCGGCTTTTCCGGTGGCGCGTCTTTCACCGCCTTGATGAGGGTGGTCCAGGTGTTCTCCGCCGGAGCGTTCTCCGCCATCAGGCGGTCCTCCCACTCCTGTTGCAGCGTGTCGCGCCGCTTTTCCCAATCCGGCGTCGCCACCATCAGCGTGCGGGTCTTTTCCTTCAGCTCCGCGAGCTGCGCTTCATACTCCGGGGTTTTGAGTTCCAGCAGCGGTGCGGCGGAACGGATGCGCGACGGACCACTGCCCGCGCCACCCGTTTCCGGCACGTTGTTGAACGCGGCCATCAGGCTGTAGTAGTCCCGCTGGGTGATGGGGTCATACTTGTGGTCGTGGCACTGGGCGCACGCGACGGTCAGCCCGAGCCACGTCGTGCTGGTGACATCCACGCGGTCGAACAGGATGACGTTGCGCTGTTCCTCCGCGATGGCCCCGCCCTCGCCGTTGATGAGGTGGTTCCGGTTGAAGGCCGTGGCGATCTTCTGGTCCTGCGTCGCGTCCGGCAGCAGGTCGCCCGCCAGTTGTTCGATGGAGAATTGGTCGAACGGCATGTCCGCGTTCAACGCGCGCACCACCCAGTCCCGCCAGATCCACTGATGGGTGTCGCCGTCCTGCTGGAAGCCGTTGCTGTCCGCGTAGCGCGCGGCATCCAGCCACGGCAGGGCCATGCGTTCGCCGTAGTGCGGGGAAGCGAGAAGACGGTCCACCACCTTTTCATAGGCGTCCGGGGAAGTGTCCGCGGTGAAGGCGTCAATCTCCTCCGTGGAAGGCGGCAGCCCGGTGAGGTCCAGCGTCACGCGCCGCAACAATGTCGGCTTGTCCGCTTCCGGCGACGCGGAAAGCCCGTGGCTCGCCAGCTTCGCCGCCACGAAGCGGTCGATGGGATTCCGCACCGGCAGCGCGGTTTTCCCCGTCTCCGGCGGCACCGGGCGCTCCGGGGCGTCGAACGACCAGTGGGATTCGTAGTTCGCACCTTGCTCGATCCACTGGCGGATCATCTCCTTCTGATCCTGGCTCAAGGTGCGGTTGGAGTCCGGCGGCGGCATCACCTCGTCCGGATCGGTGGAAAGGATGTGGTCGAGCAGCAGGCTCTCCTTCGGCTTTCCGGGAACGATGATGCCGTCCGCGCGCTGGCCTTCCAGCGTGTTGAGCTGCAGGTCCGCCTTGCGCTTGTTCCCGTCCTGGCCGTGGCAGTAGAAGCAGTTTTCGGAAAGGATGGGCCGGATGTCCCGGTTGTAGGACAGCGCGGGGGCGGCACCCGCCATGCCCGCGCAAAGCAGGATGACGGATGCCATGACGCACGTTGGGTTTTTCGCTTGCATCACTCCTCTCTATACGGAGCGCGGAGGAGGATGTCATTTACGGAAGTTCGTAAGTCCGGGGCGAACGCCGTTCTCCCGTAGCGTGATGGCTGCGCCATCACGGCAGGGTGGATGCGTGCGATCCCGCGATCCCATCCTGTAACCCGGCTGTCGTTCCCATGCGGAACCGCAGGATATCCCGCGGATCTTCTCCGCCGGAATGGCGCAGCCATTCCGCTACCCCTGCGGGTGGATCTCCGGATTCGATGGCAGGGACCGCATTCCATGCGGTCCGGCTGGGAAGATGTTCCCGCTCCCTTTGGTTCCATCGTTGCGAACATCGTTCCCCGATTCTCCGGAAGGTCGACCGGTATCCGTCATCGCAGGGCATCAGCCGCCATCCACCGCCGGACCGCATGGAATGCGGTCCCTGCCAACCGCTCCGTGGTGTGGATCTTCCCCGCCGGAATGGCGCAACCATTCCGCTACATCACTCACCGTTTCACAATACCATCCTTCATCGCCACGGAAATGGCGGAGGCCAGGCAGTTCACGTGGAGTTTTTTGTAAATGCAGCGCATCACGTAGTCCGCGGTGTGCGGGTTGAGGGAGAGCCGGTCGGCGATCTGTTTCCGCGCGTAGCCATCGACCATCAGCTCCAGCACGGCCTTTTCCCGCTCGCTGAGGTCATGGTCGGCGGCGGGCGGGGCGAAGCGTGTGAACATCTCCAGCACGCGGCGGGCGATGCGGGCATTCATCGGTGAGCCGCCTGCGAACGCCTCGCGGATGGCGGAGACGATGCGTGCGGACGCCTCCGACTTCAGCAGGTAGCCGGACGCACCGGCGCAGATGGCGCGGAAGATTTTGTCATCATCCTCGAACACGGTGAGGATGAGGGCCGTCGCCTCCGGGGCGAGGCGCTTGAAGTGGGACAGCCCCTCGATGCCATCCATGCCCGGCAGGCCGATGTCCAGCAGCACGACGTCCGGCGACCCATCGGGGAGCAGGGCGATGGCGTCCTCACACCTCCCGAAACTCCTCACGGGGTGGAAGTCCTCCTGCTGCCCCAGCATGCGCTCCAGTCCGCTGCGGAAGGCCTTGTTGTCTTCGATGATCCAGATGGAGGGCATCAGTGCGAGAATGATGGGGTTCCGGGAGATTGCAAGGGTGCCACAAGGATGAGGCGGGTGCCGTCCCCGGGGGCGGAGATGAGGGTCAGCCGGCCGTGCAGGTTCCGCGCGCGTTCCTTCATCCCGCTGATGCCCATCCCGCGGGACGGACGCTGGGTGGTGAAGCCGCGGCCGTTGTCATGGATCTCCAGCCGCAAGGAGTCCGCGCCGCATTCCAGGGAAAGGGTCGTGCGGGTCGCGCCGGAGTGGCGGGAGATGTTGGCGAGCGCTTCCTTGAAGATGAGGAAGACCTGCCGCCGGGATTCCCCGTGCCATGCATCCGGCAGATGGTCCGGCAGGGCGGTCCATTCCACCTCCATGCCGGAAAGGAGGCGTCCCGCAGTGCGCCGCAGCAGGGAGATGAAGTCGGGTCCGGACTCCGCGCGCGCACCCACCAGCCAGAGGACCTCCCGCATGGAGTCGCTGGTTTCGCGGGCGATGCGGTTGATTTCCTGCCAGTCTTCCTTCTGCCGCTCCCCGTCCTGGCCCGGTGCGGTTTCACTGATGATGGCGATGCCCGCGATGTTGCTGCCGATCTCATCATGCAGGTCCTGGGCGATGCGGTTGCGGAGCAGGTGGAGGGATCTCACCCGCCTGCGCCGCTCCGAGATGGCCCAGGCAAGGCCGCCGCCGGGGAGGATGAGGGCCAGCAGGCCCGCCGCCGCCCATGCCCTGCGCTGCGCGGATTTCAGCAGCGTGGCATGCGCACGGGTTAGGGAAAGGATCTCCGCCTGCAACTGGTTCCGCCTTTCCCAGCGTTCCAGCCAGTCCGGCAGGGGAAGCAGGCGACCGTAGCTGGTGTAGCCGTCCGTGATGAGGGAGGCGGGGCGCTCCTCCGGGCGGGTGACGGTGTCCGGGCTGGAGGTCACGGTGGCACCCAGCGCGACATTTTCCCCGCCGGAGAAAATTTCGATCTCGGAAAGCCCGCACCGTCCGGTGGGGGAGGCCAGCATGCGGATGCGCACGCAACGCCCGCGCGTGTGCTCAGGCAGCGGGATGACCACCGGGTTGTTGCCAGGGTTCGGGTAGGCCTCGGCGGAGGTGTCCATCAGGATGGTGGGCGACGTGAAGTCCGGTCCGTCGTCCATCTCCACCACGAAGTGGGTGGGAAAGGAAAAGCCCGGCACGTCCGCGCCCAGCCGCGCGTGGACCGGGTGCAGGCGGATTTCACCGATCTCCCTTTCCCGCGCAAGATCCACGGTGATGGTTCCCGGAACTCCGGTGAACAGACCGTCATAGGGCAGGAAGTCCCTCAGGATCGGCGGGCCGAGCGGCGACCGCCCGTCGTTGAGATTCCGCACGTGCAGGCGGGGTGGGAGATTGACCGTGTTCGACGCCGTGACCGTTCCACGCAGCGCGATGTTGCGGACGCCCCGGATGACCATGATTTCACTGAGGGCAAAGGAATGGGTGGCGGTCTCCTCCGCCAGCTTCGTGATGGTCAGGCGGATGTAGCGCGCGCGCATGCCCCCGGCGCGGAAGACCGCCGGGGCGAGGCCGTGGGAAGGGTAGTCCGTGTCCGTGAACAGGGCCACCGGCGTGAAACGGGCGAAGGCCGGATCGTCCGATACGTCGATGCGGAACCTCCGGGGAAAGGCATACGGCTTCGACTCCCCCTGCTGCCAGTCCACCAGCGCGGGGACCAGCACGATCCAGTCGATCTCCTGCGGCGAGCCGAGGTCCACCTGCAGCCACGGCGGTACGGGTGGTGGCTCCGGCAGTTGGCGGTGCTGGTAGCCCAGCTCCTCCGTGGTCTGGCTCATGACGCCCACGCCCAGTCCGGTCAGTTCCTCCCGGTCTTTCCTGATCTGTTTCTCGATCCGGCCGAGTTCACCATGGAACAGGCACAGCCAACCGGCGTCCTGCCCGTGCGAAGGCGACGGGAGCAACAGGAGGCAGAAAAGGAATGGAAGCGCGCGGGACATGGACGGCGGTGCGTCCCGTCATTACTCCGGGCACCGGCCATTGCTTACGCCCATCCGGTGGGATCAGGCGATCTCCGGGAATGGGCGCGCCCATTTTTCTCCGGGATGAACGGTGGGGGTGGTTGCAGCAGCCTCCCGGACGGATCCGGAGCCATGGGCACCGATGAACTTTATGAAAGCCATCCGTGTTCATCGGTCCGGGGGATCTGGCGTAGATCCACCCGGTGACATGCAATCCACCCACACCGTTGCTTTTTCCCGGCCACGCGATGCCCTCGTCCGGAAGCGGGGAGGGTCCCCGGACGTGGTGCGCCGTTGCGGCTGTGGGGAATTCGTTGCCGCGGACCGCAGCCACCGCACCCATGCCGCGTGTGTTCGGCATGGATCTCCGTCAGAGGGCCGGAGTTGCGGGTGATACGGTTCACAGGAATTACCAAATCACGCAAACCGGGGAGTGATGCACGCCGCCTTTGATGAAACCGGCAGGATATTCCATGAATCGGTCCGGGAAGGTTTGCTTGGAGCTTCCCGCGGGGGCCGGGGCGTGCAATTTTCGTGCGGCGTCCCCTCGCGGAACAAAGGAAAGATTCCCGTGGTGCCAGATCCAGGCCATGGTGCGGAGTGTGATGAAATCGTTGGAAAGAGGAGGGCATCCGGAGACCACGGCACGGAAGCGCCTGTTCTGGTTCCTCCAGATCAGCGGGTGGTTCGGGGTCGGCCTGATGTCCCTCTATCCACTGGTCCAGATCTTCGATGGGAAGACCATGGCCGTGATCATGGTGCTGAGGGTGGCCTCCGGCATCCTGGTCACGCTGGGCATGCGGTGGCTCTATTGCCGGATGGGCTGGCGTGACTGGTCGTGGTGGAGACTGGGAGCTGCCGTCCTGCTGATCTGCATGGCGCTGGGAACGCTGGACTCCATCAGCACCCAGAAACTTTCCAGGGTCCTCACCGGCAGTGGCGTGCCGGAGGAGATCCACTCGTTCCTGCTCATCACGGGCATCCTTCTCCGGACCAGCGTGCTGATGATCTGGAGCCTGCTGTATTTCGGCATCAAGCTGTGGCTGGAGACCGCGGAGGTGAAGCTGCGCGCGGCGCAGAGCGAGGCCTCCGCGCGGACCAGCGAGCTGAAGCAGCTCCGTTCCCAGGTGAACCCGCATTTCCTGTTCAACGCGCTCAACTCCATCCTCGCGGAAAAGGATGACCCGGAGGCAGTGGAGCGCATCACCCAGGAGCTGGCCGGCTTCCTGCGGTTCTCACTGCGTCCGGCGGGGGATTGCCAGTTGCTGGGGGAGGAGATCGAGGCGCTGGAACACTACCTGCGGGTGGAGAAGGCCCGCTTTGAGGAGAAGCTCGTCTATGAAATACGGGTGTCACAGGAGGCGGGGTTTCACCGGGTTCCCGTGGCCACCGTCCAACCCCTGCTGGAGAACGCCATGAAGTATGGCAGGAAGACCAGCCCCACTCCGCTGCGGCTGGTCATCTCCGCGGACATCCTGCCCGCATATGGGGTGCTGAAGGTGGTGGTGGCGAACACCGGACGGTGGGTGGATGAGGATTCGGAGCACTCCCACGGCATCGGCCTTTCCAATCTCCGGCGGAGGCTGGAACTGCTGTTCGGCAGGGAGGCGCGCCTGACCCATGCGGCGACGGATGACGGATGGGTGAAGGTGGAGGTCGTGATCCCGCTGGAGTCCATGAATGAGGGGAGGGCCGCGTCATGACCACTCCCCGCAGGGCCGTGATCGTGGATGATGAGCGCCTCGCGCGGAAGCGCCTGCGTGATCTCCTGAAGGCCCACCCCGGAGTCACCGTGGTGGGGGAGGCGGACAGCGTGGAGGCGGCCGTGCCGCTGATCGCGGAGCATCGTCCGGACGTCGTCTTCCTGGATGTGGAGATGCCGCCGCGCAATGGGTTCGACCTGCTGCCCCTGCTGCCGGAGGCCCCCCACACGCCGGACGTGGTGTTCGTCACGGCGTATGAAAATTTCGCGCTGCGTGCCTTCGAGGTGAGCGCCCTGGACTACCTGCTCAAGCCCATCCACACGGAACGCCTGGCGATGAGCGTGCAGCGGTTGCTTTCCTCCACCAGGCAGGATGAGTCCGCCGAAGACGCCGCGGAGGAAACCTGGACCATGGAGTCCAGGGTCACCCTGAGCGACCGCAGGATCAAATCGATGGTGGAGATCTCCGGCATCGTCGCCATCCAGGCGCTGGGCGCCTACTCCCGCGTTAGCGTGGCCGGGCAGCCACCGATGATCATCCTCCGCAGCATCTCGGAGTGGGAAAGGCGGCTGCCTTCCTCCGGCTTTCTGCGCGCGGACCGCTCCCTCATCATCCAGCCACGGCTGCTGCGGAAGATGAAGCTGGTCTCCCGGGATGAGACGGAGATTTCCCTGGAGGGCATGCAGGGCATCCTGGTCATCGGCCGGGTGGCGACGGCCCGCCTGAAGAAGCACGTCAGGAACATGGGGTGAGTCCACGGCATGGATGTTATTCCTTCCAGATGAGGATGCCGCCGGTGAAGCCGGGCTGGTGGATGTCCAGACGCTGGCCCTCCGTGATCCTGCGGGTGAAGATACCCGCCTTCGCATTACTGGAGTCGGAGTAGTTCACTGCATCCTCCGTGCGCTTCCAGCCGCTGATGTCCGCGGTGAGCTGGCTGATCATGTGGAGGGTGGCGTCTTTCTTCGGGGTGATGCGGATGGAGTCCAGCTCGCCGCCGGGGGTGAGCAGGTATTTCCACCCATCGTATCCGGCGGGGAGGTTGTTCCAGGTATAGCCGCGGTTCGAGAAAGCCGGGGCGCCATCGGTGAGTGTGCCGACGCCGGTGAAGGTGCCGTCGATGATGAAGTCCTCCGTCTCGTGGCGGCGCATGATGTCCTGGCCGAGCCATGGACTGTCATCCGCGGACGAGAGGCTGCGGAAGCCCGGTGCGCGGTGGAAGGTCATGTGGTTCGCGTCATGGGCGCTGTGGGCGTGGTCCCACGCCGTGCGGCTGACATAGATGATGTCATCCCCGTCGATGACCCAGTCCACATACTGGAAGGCGTGGTATTTCCAGTCGCGGTGGCGCAGCAGGACGGTGCGTTGTTCCCAATGGATGAGATCCCTGGAGGCGGTGAGGACGAGGTGGTTCCGCCCCGCCATGGGGTCCTGCTGCCGGGTGGCCAGGGACCAATACAGGCCGGACTTCCCATCATGGCGGATGGTGAATTTCACGGCCCCTCCCGGAAAGCCGATCTGTGAAGCCTTGCCACGGGAGATGAGTTTTTTCCCATCGTCGGAGCAGTCGAGGATGATGGCCTTGTCGCGGCCTTCGGAGGCGCAGCGCAGGATGTTGGCGACCCGGCCATCCGGGGTGACGGCGGCGTTCCCTTCCAGGAAGCCATTGCCGGTCCACTGGCCGAAATCGTAGTCGAACGGTTCGGAGACGGTCCAGTTGGCGGCATCGAGCAGATCGGAATCAACCGGGGCGGAGGTCATGTGTGCGCGGAAGAAGTGGCCCCAGCGGGTGTTCCTGATGCCCATGGCGCGGACCTGCTCCTTCGGCATGATGGTTTCCACCGCGCGCCAGATGCGGCCGTTGTGGATGACGTGGGCGCATGGGGCGGTGTGGTAGCGGGCATCCGTGCGGAGCAGTCCGCTTTTCGCGTCCGTGGGATGGGTCCATGTCCTGCCGCCATCGGTGGACCTGCGGATCGCGTAGTGGGACCAGCTTTCCTTGCTGCCGTGGGCGGGTTTGAGGATGCCCAGCAGGTAAAGGTTCCCGTCGTGGACGAAGAGATTCGCCCAGACGAACGGAAAGCGCGCGATCTCGCTCCAGGTCCTGCCCTTGTCCGGGGAAGTGAAAATGATCGTCGTGCGGTTGAGGTCCGTGTTTCCGGCCCAGTTGTGGGAGGCCACATAGGTGCCGTCCGGAAGGATGGCGACGGAAGGGGAACTGGGGTAGGTGGTCGCAAAGTCGGGTGACTTGCTGATGACCACACCGGGCACGGGACCGGAATCATTGGTGGCCTTTGACGGCAGCAGGCTGCCCGCCCGGGGTGGCTGGTCCTGCGCGTGCGATAGATGGAGTCCGGCGAGGAGAACGGAGAATACGCCGATGATGCGGTGCATGGATGGGGGATATACCAACAGCCCCGGGCACTGCCTTTCAACCATGCGGTGTGGGCATGCGCTTCCGTGGACGAACCATCCATGCGTAGCGAAGCTCGTGAGAGCTTCGGCAGGGTGGACGGCACCGCACGGACCGACTCCGGTTTTCCACCGATTTCCCCCAGCCGGAAGCCTCACGACTTCCGCTTGGTCGCGAAGCCAAGCGGGATGAATCCCGCGGTCCCGGTATCCGCCCTGCCATTGCCTGCCGAAAAGCAAACCGGCAGAGTAGCGGGGGGACTTCTCTGCCGGTTGTCGCGTCGGGGGGAGCGCTTGTTTTTCGGGGGGATGTTGTTGGCGTTTCCGGTCGGGGGGCGTCCGTCGCGCTGACAAAAAGACAATGTCACAAAAACGGACATATCGGCATTACGCGGATGCGTAGGTCCGGTGTCAGTTCATGGAGCGAAGCGTCGGATTCATGGGAATCCGGGCCGCCGGGCTATGCGTCCGCGCCTGTCCCGCCATCGGCCACCGGGATCACCAGGACGTCGCTCTCGATATTCTGCAGGATTTCCTTCGAAAGGCTGCCCATCAGCATCTCCGCCACCACGCCGTGACCGCGGTTGCCGATGATGACGAGGTCGATGTCGTGGCGCCTGGCGTGTTCGCTGAGCGCGGTGACCGCGGGTCCCATCTCGCATTCGATGCGGATGAAAGGCGCGCCACCACGGTTCATCCCGATGGAGGCGAGGAACTCCTTCGCATCCCGTGTGGCGTCGCGGCGGGCCTGCTCGCACACCGCCTCCCGGTTGCCGTCGGAGAGGCCCAGGAACGGCACGTTGAACACATGGAAGAACGTGATCTCCGCATCCGGGAACAGACCCAGCGCGGCAGCCATCAGGCGTTCCGTCTTCGGTGAGAAGTCGCCGGCCACCGCCACCCTGCGGTAGTCCCCGGAAACCCGGTTCCTCACGACCAGTGTGGGGACGGTGGAATTCCTCAGGATGCCATCGACAACGCCGCCCAAGGTGATCGTCCGCAGCCATTGGTTCCGGGCCACACCGGTCACGATCAGGTCCATCCCTCCGCCGGTGCTCACATCCAGCAGCTCATCCACCACCTCCCCGGTGCGGACGATGACCGCGGGTGTCCTGTCGGTGGAGCGGGTGTCCTTGCGCAGGCGTTTCGCCGCCCGCACGGCGGGATCTTCCGCGTGGGATCCGTTCACCTGGAGGCCGTCGATCGCCGCCTTGTCCACCACGGTCAGGGCCGTCAGATGCGCACCCCATGACTTCGCGCATGCGATGGACCGGTCCAGCGCCCTGTCACATCGGCAACTCAGATCCGTTGCCAGCAGGATGTTTTTCGGCAGGGGAAATGAGACGGCGGTGGTGGATTCAGGGAGTGTTTGCATGGCTTCCGGGAGTATGGGGTTGGCATTGCCCCGCGGAATGTCCGCGGAGGCAACAGGGGTTCTTGTCACAGAAAGCATGGATGCCCGCTCCGTCAAGGAATCGAGGGACATATCCCGATGTTAGATCAATCATTTGATTCAATATCCCGTGCGCTCCACGGCTGATCTAACAAAAGTGCCGCCGGTTCCTTGACAGGAGGATATCCGGCCAAACATTGGATTGTGCCGTTTCTCCGGCGCATCATGATATTCCGCCATCCCAGCCCTCTTCGGAGAACATGCCCCTTCCGCTCATCATCGCACTTCCGCTGGTTGGTGCCCTCGTGGCCCCTGCCATCGTCAGGATGTTGGGAGCGCGTCTGTGCGGGCTGATCCTTTCGCTGGTCCCGTTCTCCATCGCGGCATGGCTGCTGGTCGATCCAGCCGCTGGTGCCGCCGGATCATGGTCCGTGCCATGGTTGCCCGCGCTGGGCATCGACTTCGCCCTGAGGGTGGCGGGCCCGGAGACGCTGTTCCTGTTGCTGGTGTCTTTCATCGGAGGGGCGATCCTGATCTACGGAGGATGCTATCTGGCGAAAGACCCGCGGGTATCGCGCTTTTTCGTGATCATCCTGCTGTTCATGGCGTCGATGCTGGGGGTGATCCTGGCCGATGACATGGTGGTGATGTTCGTGTTCTGGGAGCTGACAAGCATCACGTCCTTCCTCCTCATCGGCTTCAAGCACGGTGACGCGGGCGCGCGGAAGGCGGCGCTGAAAGCCCTGCTGGTGACGGGAGGCGGCGGCCTCGCCCTGCTGGTGGGGCTGGTCGTGCTGTCGCAGATCTCCGGCGTGACCAGGCTGTCGCAGCTCCCATCCGTGGCGGACACGGCGGCGCAGAGCGTGCTTTTTCCCGTGGCCTTCCTCCTGATCCTGGCCGGGGCGTTCACGAAGTCCGCCCAGGTGCCGTTCCATTTCTGGCTGCCCGGGGCCATGTCCGCGCCCACGCCCGTCAGCGCCTACCTGCACTCCGCCACCATGGTGAAGGCGGGCATCATCCTGCTGGTGAAGCTGTGGCCCGCGTTCTCCGGCCTGCCGCTCTGGCAATGGACCATCACTCCCGCCGGTGCGGTGACCATGCTGGCCGGCGCGTCCATGGCGATCCTCCAGACGGACTTGAAGCGCCTGCTGGCCTACTCCACCGTGAGCATGCTGGGGGCCATGACCATGCTGCTGGGGCTGGGCAGTCCTGCCGCCCTCAAAGCCGCGTTCGTCCTCATCCTCGCGCATGGACTCTACAAGGCGGCGTTGTTCCTGGTCGCCGGCACCATCGACCACACCACCGGCACGCGCGACATCCGCGGGCTGAACGGCCTCGGCCGGTCGCTGCCCGTGCTCGCCGTGGCGGGGATCTGCGCCACCGTCTCCATGTCCGGCTTTCCACCGACGCTGGGATTCATGAGCAAGGAACTGCTGCTGGAGGCGGGACTCGCCGCCACGGGCACTGCCTGGAGCATCGTCATCGCGGGTGTCATCGCCGGTGCGCTGGGCATGGCGGTGGCCATCGCCTCCGGTGTGCGGCCGTTCTTCGGTCCGGCGAACGAACGTCCGCTGCATCTTCCCGATGCGGGCCTCATCATCCCGCCGCTGGTTCTCGCCGCGCTGGGGATCCTGCTCGCCTTGGTGCCCTCATACCTCGAGACGCGCCTCGTCGCACCTGCCGTCACGCCGCTGACCGGTGGGGGGGCGGGAGCACCGCTGTCGCTGTGGCACGGCCTGACCCCCGCGCTGGGCCTGGGGATTCTCACGCTGTTCCTCGGTTTCCTGCTCGACCGGTTCCGGATGAAGATCGACCGCGGGCGGGAGCTTCCGCGCTCCCTGGCCTGCCTCACACCCACGGCGATCTATCATTCCGGCATGGAGGGGCTGCTGCGGCTCGCCTCCTGGCTGACCGGCTGGATCCAGCACGGGCAGTTGCGCATTTATGTGCGGGTGACGCTCATTGCCGCCGCGGTGCTCATCCTGCATGCGGTCGTGCTTTCGAAAGGGCGCTTCTCCCTCGCCTCCACGGTGCCGGTGGAACCGTTCGGCCTCACGGTACTGCTCCTCATGAGCGCGTCCGCCATCGCCGCCGCACGCGCGCAGAGCCGGCTGCGCGCCATCCTGTGCCTGGGCGGAGTGGGCTACTCCGTCGCCCTTCTTTTCGTCGCCTACGGCGCTCCGGATCTGGCGCTGACCCAGCTTCTTGTGGAGACGCTGACGGTGGTCCTTTTCTCGTTCATCATCCTGAAGCTGCCGCAGATCCGGATCATCACGGACAAGCGCGAGCGCGGCTGGGACCTGCTGGTCGCCTGCGGAGCCGGGGTGGCGATGACGCTGGTCGTCTGGAAAGCCGTCCACGTCCGCGTGCATGATTCCATTTCCCCCGGGCTGGTCGAACGCTCCGCCACGGAGGGCTTCGGTCTGAATGTGGTCAATGTCATCCTCGTCGATTTCCGCGCGCTCGACACGCTGGGTGAGATCACCGTGCTGGCGCTGGCCTGCCTGGGTGTCACCGCCCTGCTGGCGGGAAGAAGGCGGAGGGGACGCCCCGCCCATTCCGAACTATTCAACTCCGGGGATGAAACCTCCGGCACCGGACGATGAACGAACCTCACAAACACTCCGATGACAGCCTGCTCCCCACGGCGGCGATGCTGGTGGTCCCCATCCAGTATGTGTTCGCCGTGTTCCTGCTGCTCCGCGGGCACAACCTGCCCGGCGGAGGCTTCATCGGCGGGCTGGTGCTGGCCAGTGCGCTGGTCCTCCGGCAGATGGCCAACCGCGGGAGGCAGCCGCGGTTCGAGCCGGTGGCGCTCGTTGGCATCGGCATCATCTGTGCGGTTGCCGCCGCATCCGCGCCGGTCTTCCTCGGGCAGCCGTTCTTCAAGGCGCTCTGGCTGGGCGAAATCTGGTTGCCCGTTCTGGGCATCCTGAAAGTGGGGACTCCGCTTCTCTTCGATATCGGCGTGTTCCTCGCCGTCACCGGTGTGGGCGCGAAGATCCTCTCGGTGCTCCTTTCCCAGAACCAGCCGCCGCCGGGCGGACGGAAAAACGACCAACCCCGCTGAACCATGGAAAATCTCCTGCCCATCGTCATCGGCCTGCTCTTCGGATGCGGCTGCTACCTCGTCATGCGGAGGAACATCGTCCGTGTCCTGCTGGGCATCATGCTGTTCGGCCAGGCGGCGAACCTCGTGATCTTCACCAGCGCCGGCCTCACGCCGGGGGAGCCTCCCATCATCCCCGCGGGTGAAACAACCATCACCGGCGACCATGCTGACCCGCTGCCGCAGGCGCTGGTCCTCACCGCCATCGTCATCGGCTTCGCCGTGCTGGCCTTCGCCCTCGCCCTCGTCCTCCGCGCCTATGAAAAGACGGGCAGCGATGACCTCGACACCTTCCGCAACTCCGAGAACTGAATGCCCCCATCCTCACTGCTGCTGGCACTGCCGCTGATCCTGCCGCTCCTGGCGAGCGGTGTGCTGCTCTGCGTGCGTAACCTGCCGGAAAGCCGGAGGCACGCGGCCAGCATCCTCACCTGCCTGCTCATCGTCATCTCCGCAGCGCTGTTGCTGGCGAGGGTGTCGGCGGAGGAAATCCTGGTGCTGGAGGTGGGATCCTGGCCCGCCCCCTTCGGCATCGTCCTGGTGGCGGATCTCCTTTCCGCCATCATGCTGCTCGTTTCCGCGGTCATCGGCCTGGCGGTCGCGGTGTATGCGGCGGGCCATGGCACCGCCCGTTTCCGCGGTTATTTTCCGCCCGTGTTCCTGCTGCTGCTGCTGGGTGTGAACGGCTCCTTCCTGACAGGGGACCTGTTCAACCTCTACGTGTGGTTCGAGGTGATGCTGATGGCTTCCTTCGTCCTCGTCGCGCTTCCCGGCGGACGCCTCCAGCTTGAGGCGGGGGTGAAATACCTTACGCTGAACTTCATCGCATCCACCTTCTTCCTCGTCGGTCTGGGGGTGCTGTATGGCATGACGGGCACGCTGAACATGGCGGACCTGGCCGTGAAGTTCCGGATGACGGAGGACATGAACCTCGTCGCCTCCAGCGCCGTCCTGTTCCTCATCGCCTTCGGCATCAAGGCGGGCATCTTCCCGTTCTATTTCTGGCTGCCATCCTCCTACCACGTCACCCCCACACCGGTGGCCGCGGTGTTCGCAGGTCTGCTCACCAAGGTGGGTGTGTATGCCTGCCTGAGGATCTTCACGCTCGTCTATGGGAACTATCAGGATCTCATCGGCTCCATCCTCCTGCCGCTGGGTATCCTGACCATGGTGACCGGCGTCTTCGGAGCGGCCAGCCAGTTCTTCATCCCGCGCATCCTGTCATTCCACATCATCAGCCAGATCGGCTACATGATCGTGGGCATCGCCCTGTTCACGGAGGGGGCGCTCACCGCCACCATCTTCTACATCGTCCACCACATCCTGGTGAAGACGAACCTGTTCCTCGTTGGTGGCATGATCAGCCGGAAGCTGGACACCCAGGCGCTGGATAACACCGGCGGCCTCTACCGGACCGCCCCGTGGCTCGCGTGCCTATTCCTCATTCCCGCGCTCTCGCTGGGGGGCATCCCGCCGCTTTCAGGCTTCTTCGCGAAGTTCTCGCTCATCCGTGAGGGCGTGGCCACCGGCGGGTGGGTGTTCGTGTTCTTCGCCTCCGCCGTGGGCCTGCTCACCCTGTATTCCATGGTGAAGATATGGAACGAGGCGTTCTGGAAGGATCTGCCGGACCGCTGGCATCCCCCGCACCGGCGGGTGCCACTGACCATGGCCGCGCCGTCCTGCGCGCTAGCCCTCTGCACCATCCTCATCGGTGTGTTCCCGGCGTCGCTCCATGATCTCGCCGCCCGGGCTGCCGCCCAGATCAAGGACCCGGACCTGTATATCTCCCGGGTGCTGGGCACGAAAACCGAGACCACCGGCACGCCATGAAAGTTCTCCAGGCCATCGCCTTCTGCTTCATCTACCTGCGTGAACTGCTCACGGCCACGGGCCGGCTCGCTTGGCTGGTGGTGCAGCCCCGTGTCCGGTTGTCACCGTGCTTCGCGGAGATGCCGCTGGATCTGCGGGGGGAGTTCCCCACGCTGCTCTTTGTCTGCCTGGTTTCCATGACGCCTGGCAGCCTCAGCGTCTCGCTGGACCGCGGGAGAAATGTCCTGCTGATCCACCTCCTCGACAGCCATGACCCCGGGGCGGAGATCGCCCGCATGAAACTCCAGTTGGAACGCCCGCTCATCCGCATCTTCGGGCAGGGCTGAACCGAACCCGCCGCCACTACCATGAACATCGTATTCAGCATCTGCTTCCTCCTGCTCGCCATCTCGCTCGCGCTCATCGCCGCGCGGCTGTTCCGCGGACCCACGGCGGGGGACAGGGTGCTGGCGACGGACCTGCTGGCGGTGTGCGCCGGATCCGCCGTCATCATCCACGCCATCGCCGGTAAGCGGGCGGTGTACATCGACGTCGTCGTGGTGCTCGGCGTCATCATCTTCTTCGGCACCGTCGCCCTCGCCCGGACCATATCGAACACCCCCAGGGATCCATGATTGATTTCTTCATCGCCTTTTTCGCGCTGGCAGGCTGCCTCGCGGTGTTGCTCGCCGCGGTGGGCATCTACCGCTTCCCGAATTTCTTCACGCGCGCCCATGCCGCGACGAAGGCCAGCGCCTTCGGCCTCGTCGCGCTGATGATCGCGGCCTGCCTGACCTTTCCCGGGGTGGCCACCGTCATCAAGTCGTTGCTGGCGATGTTCGCGCTCTTCCTCACGCTGCCTGTCGCCTCCCAGGCACTTGCCCACGCCGCGCGCAAGGGTGGAGAGCAGGATGAAGGTGAGGGGTAAGCCCGCTTTCCGGGCGGCTGGCTGGACGGTGACACCCGTGGGCTGCGTAACACCCGTTTCTGGAATGCACGCCGCAATCTGAGGATGGAATGGGTTGTGGTAAAAATATTGTGAGTCAGTGGCTTGTGTATTCGGTATGCAGGATGCGGTTGATCCTTCATCATGAAAATCCCAAGCCACAGAACCACTTTCCTTTCCACCATCTTCGCCAGTTCGCTGGTCATCACCGGCCTCATGGCACAGACAACACCCCAGAGGCCGGCGCCGACGCCCCCAACCAATCCGCCTCCGGCCCCCGCACCGGCGACTCCGCAAACGCCGCAGACTCCGACTCCCGCACCAACGGTTCCACAGAGGCCGGCACCAGCGCCCCCAAATCCTGCGCCAACGCCGGCACCCCGGACTCCTGCGCCTGCGCCTGCCCCTGCGCCTGCCCCTGCGCCTGCCCCTGCACCGGCACCCGCTCCGGGGACTCCTGGCCAGCCAAACGGACCGGCCCTGCCGGGTCAGCCGACATCACCCACGCCGGGCCAACCGGTCACACCGCCCGCTCCCGCCACCCCCGGTGTGCCGGATCGCGGAAATGGCACAGGCAGCGGTGGCATGAACGGAAACGGCAACTCTTCCGGCAACTCCGGCAACACCTCCGGAGGTGCGGGCCAGAATAACCAGAGCGGTGGTAATTCCGGAACTCGTGGTCTTCCCGTCGGGCCTGCGAATGACGGTGATCCGACCACCAACCCGACCCGTGGCAGCAGGCTGAACTCCACCATCCCCGGAACCGCCGGAACCCCCAGCCGTGGCAATGCGACCGGCAACGCCGACTATCGGGGTGGCAACACCAACTCCGACACCAAAGGGACGCAGGGAACCGGCAGCCGCAACAGCGCGGGTCCGGATTCCGGAGCACAAGGAGCGGCCAACCGCAGGGCGGCTGGAATTCCGGATGGTTCCAACTCCAATACCCAGGGAACAGCCGGTGGAGCGAACTCCGGGAACAACATGACTGGTTCCAATAACCAGAACGGTAACCAAAGCGGCAACCAAGGCGGCAACCAAAGCGGCAACCAAAGCGGCAACCAAAGCGGCAACCAAAGCGGCAACCAAAGCGGCAACCAAAGCGGCAACCAAAGCGGCAACCAAAGCGGCAACCAAAGCGGCAACCAAAGCGGCAACCAAGGCGGCAACCAAGGCGGCAACCAAGGCGGCAACCAAGGTGGCAGCTCCGGTGGTGGATCAGGCGGCAACTCCGGTGGTGGCGGTGGTGGCGGTGGTGGCGGTGGTGGCGGTGGTGGCGGTGGTGGCGGTGGTGGCGGCGGTGGTGGTGGCTCCGGCGGTGGTGGCAATTGATTCCCGGGTTCTCCCTCCGGCATCGGGTAAGGTGGGTTGGACTGCCCCTTACCTCCCAAAAAGCAAACCGGCAGAGTAGCGGGGGGACTTCTCTGCCGGTTGGTCGCGTCGGGGGGGAAACGCTTGATTTTCGGGGGGATGTTGCCGGCGTTTCCGGTCGGGTGGAATCCGTTCGCGCTGACAGGAAGACCATGTCACAAAACCGGACGCACCGGCATAACGCGGACGCGTGGGATGGCGGTCAGCCTATGGAGTGAGCGGGCGGATTCATGGGAGACCGCTGGTCTTCAGACCGGCGCCTTCATTCTGGAGAACCGGCGGATGGATCCTCTATTTCCTCTATTCGGTGAATGTTGGTTGCTTTTCAGACATTCCGGAAACGGGGCGATGTAGCAGGCGTATGGGGGCATCCATGCGCCTTTCCATCCTTTCCCTGCCGCTGTTTTCCCTGTTGGTTCCATTGGTTTTTTCTCCGCCGGCTTGGTGCCAGGGGGAGGCATCCGTGCGATGGAGGATTGGAAAACCGATCACCACCTACTGGGGAGGGCCGGGGTATCCGAATGGCGCGGCCCTCGATGATGCGGCAGCCGGGAGGCTGGCGGAGGCCGGATGGAACCTGGTGTGGTGCCATGAGCACGAACTGGATGTGGCCCAGCGTCATGGCCTGCGGGCGCACCTTTATCATCCGGTGCTGATGCGGCTGGATGTGCTGGACAACCCGCAGGCGAAGGCGGAGCTGGACGCCCTCATCGGCCGGGTGAAGGACCATCCCGCGCTGTACTCCTATCACCTGACCGATGAGCCTGACGCGGGGAAATTCCCCCGGCTGGGCAGGATCGTCGCCTATCTGCGGGAGAAAGATCCGGGCACCCTCGCCTACATCAACCTGCTGCCCACCTATGCCAGCAACGCGCAACTGGGCACGGAGGGGGACAAGGTCACCGCCTACCAGAAGCATCTCGACCGGTATGTGGACACGGTGAAACCGGACCTCATCAGCTATGACCACTACCAGTTCACCCGCAGCGGGGATGCGGGCGGCTATTTCCTCAATCTGGAACTCATCCGGAGGAAGTCGCTCGCGGCGGACGTCCCGTTCCTCAACATCGTGCAGTCCAGTTCCTGGGTGCCGGGGGAGGCCGCATCCCCGCACTCCCCGCGGGTGCCCGGACCGGATGAGCTGCGGTTCCTGGTGAACACCTCGCTGGCCTATGGCGCGCAGGGGATCTCCTACTACATCTACTCCCACCGGACGCATGAGGGTGGGATGGTGGACCAGGATGGTAACACCACCGCGCTCCATGATGAGGCCTCGGTGGCGAATCCCGCGTTCGTCGCCATCGCCGGAGAGTTGCAGCCGCTTTCATCGCTGGGAGCCTGGCACTGTGGCATGAGGCCGGACGGTGCGGAGATGCTGCGGAAAGACGCGCCCTTCCGCTTGGAGCCACCGCTGCCGGAAAAGGAGATGAAACCGGGCGAGCGCGCCCGTGGCGTGGTGTTGGGATTCTTCGGCGCGAAGGGAGCGTCACCGGAAGCGGCGTCCCATGTCATGGTGGTGAATCTGGACTACCGGGAGGACATCTCCGTCACCCTTGCCGGGCCGGGGGCGATGGAGGTGTTCGACGCAACCGCGGGCACGTGGTCCGGTGCGGGCGGGAAGAACGTGCGGCTCGACCTGGGGAAAGGCGGCGGAAAGTTACTGCGGGTGAAGTGACCGGGTGCAGGAGGATCCGCATCCCCGTCTGTGTCGCCCGCGGAGGGACCGGCCTCAGCCGCTGGAACCTGCGGACGTTCCCGGTGAAACAGCGCGCTCTTCGGCAGCGTAGGGAAAAGGCCCATGGGAAACATCCGTGGGTGGTTTCACATTCTTATTTTATGCTCAGGAAAACGATGTTGGTGGGTTGGTTGGTGGGGGCGCTTTTTCTGCCTATGGGTGGTTTCGCGGCGGGGGATGTGACCTTCGCATCCGGGGTGAACATCCACTTTACGGATGCGAAGCCGGGCGAGCTGGAGATGCTGAAGGCCGCCGGGTTCCGCCACATCCGCATGGACCTGACGTGGCAGTCCACGGAGCGCGAGCGGGGCGTCCATGACTTCTCCGCATACGACCGGCTGACGGCGGCACTGGAGAAGCACGGGCTGAAGGCCTACTACATCCTCGACTACTCGAACACGCTCTATGAGAAAGAACGCTCCGTACGCACGCCGGAGGGGCGGGCCGCTTTCACGAAATGGGCGCTCGCCGCGGTGTCCCATTTCAAGGGCAGGGGCGTCTGCTGGGAAATTTGGAACGAGCCGAACGGCGGGTTCTGGAAGCCTACGGCGAACGTGCATGAGTATGTGGAAATGGCCCTCGATACCTCGAAGGCCATCAAGGCGGCGTTTCCCGGCGAGTATCTCAGCGGACCCGCGACGGCGGGGATGGACTTCGCTTTCCTGGAGGAATGCTTCAAGGCGGGCCTGCTGGAGTGGTGGGACGGAGTGACCGTCCATCCATACCGCCATGGCGGGCCGGAGACGGTCGAGATCGAATACCACGAGGCCCGCAGGCTGATCGGCAGATACGCTCCGCAGGGGAAGAAGATCGACCTGATCTCCGGCGAGTGGGGTTACTCCTCGGTCTGGTCCGGGCATGACGCGGACACGCAGGGGATGATGCTGCCGCGGCAGTGGCTCATCAATGCGGCCAATGGCATACCCGTCTCCATCTGGTATGACTGGCATGATGACGGCGCGGATCCGAAGGAGCCGGAGCATCACTTCGGCACGGTGCGGCACACGTATCACAAGGACCGTGATCCGGTCTATGACCCGAAGCCATCCTACCACGCCGCGCGGACCTTCAACCGCGTGCTTTCCGGGCACCGCTTCGTGAAGCGCATGACGCTGGGGGATTCCGATCTCCACGCGCTGCTGTTCGGGAAGGAAGGGGAGACGGTCGTCGCCGCGTGGTCATCCCGCCCCGGCTCCCGGAAGGTGGCCCTGCCCGCGGATGATGGGACCTTCAGGGTGGTGGATCACCTCGGGGCACCGGGGCCGGACGTGGTTGCGGCGGATGGGCGGCTGGAGTTCCAGATCAGTGACAAGCCGGTGTATTTCATTCTTCCCGGAAAGAACCCGAAGCTGGAAGCGACCCCGGAGGCGCTGCGGGTGAAGCTTTCCGTCGTCCCCAGCTCGGGGAAGGAGATCATCCTGAAGATCGAGAATCTGTCAGGACGTGAGCTGGACTCCGTGGTCGCGCTGAAGGGCCTGAAGGGTGTTTCGGTTAAGGAGATCTCGCGGGCGGTGAAGGTTCCCGCCGACCAGGCGGCGGTCGATGTGAGCTTCCCGCTGACGGAGGCACCGCAGGAGATCTATGAAATGGGTGCCTCCCTGACCGTGGGGGATGCCGTGGTCTCCAATGTCCAGCCGCTCGCCTTCCATCCCGTGGACGAGTCACCGCTGGACGGCGCGAAGGCGGGAGGCGAAGGGGATGAAAAGGTCGAGGGTGTCTTCACGCTCAAGGAAGAAGCCGCGCCCGAACCCTCCCCCGGCGGTGCGGGCAGGGTCATGCGGCTGGACTACCGCTTTGGCGACGGGTGGAAATACGCCACCGTCTATCCCGGAGCGAAAGGCCCCCTTCTGAAAAGCCGCGATGGCTCCGACCGTGGCCGCGCCCGGTTCGGCATGTGGATTTACGGCAACGGCAGTGGACTGCATCCCCGCCTGCGCATCCAGGACGCGCTGGACCGGGTGTGGCAGCCGTCGGGCAAGCCGGTGACATGGAAGGGCTGGAACTACGTCCAGTTCCAGCTCGACGAGGGAACCGCCCACTGGGGAGGCAAGGACGACAAGAGTTTCCGCGGACCGAAGTTCCCGCTGCGCTACCAGACCGTGTTCCTTTTCGACAACGGCCCCCGCCTCGCCACGGAAGGGACGGTGTGGTTCACCATGCCCGTGCTGATCCTCGAATGATGCGCTCACGCTCCGGCACGGCGCACGTGCCGCCGCAGGAGAAGCTGGTGTCACCGGGCGGGTTGTAAGCGATGCTGAAATACGAGCCATGCGTCACCGCCTGCTCCAGCGTGATCGGGCGCGCATGGAGGAGATTGTCCTCCGCGCTGTGATTTCAAGGCCCGAGAGGGGGGCGGCATCTGGAAAACCTAAGTCATAGGTTTTCAAAAATGGTGCGCGATACTGGGTTCGAACCAGTGACCCCTACCGTGTCAAGGTAGTGCTCTACCACTGAGCTAACCGCGCTTCCTTTGTGTCGCCCGTCGGGCGGGCGCGAAGCTAGGATGGTGGCGACTCTCCGTGCAACCCTTTTTTTGTGTTTGTTGGCGGTCGGGGAACGGGAGGCCTGAAATGAAAAAGAAAAGGGCGGGAAGTCCGGAGACTTCCCGCCTTTCATGAAACATCTGGAACTACGCGAACAGCAGTTTCGCTGGTTGGTTGGGGCGAGCTGTTTGCGGGGTCAAAGGATCAGGCTTTCTTTGCAGCCGCCTTCTTCGCCGGTGCCTTTTTAGCGGGGGCCGCTTTTTTGGCTGGGGCTTTCTTTGCGGCGGCTTTTTTGGCCGGTGCCTTCTTGGCTACCTTTTTGGCGGCGGCTTTTTTGGCCGGAGCTTTCTTGGCGGGAGCCGCTTTCTTGGCGACGGTCTTCTTCGCTGCCTTCTTCACGGTTTTCTTGGCGCTTTTCGCTGCCACCTTTTTCGCCGCTTTCTTGGCTACCTTTTTGGCAGGAGCCTTTTTGGCGGGTGCTTTCTTAGCCGGTGCTTTTTTGGCAGGAGCCTTTTTGGCGGCGGCTTTTTTGGCCGGAGCTTTCTTGGCAACTTTCTTTACGGCTTTCTTCGCGGTTTTGGCCGCGGCCTTCTTCGCTGTTTTTTTTGCAGCCATGGCTTTGTGTCTTTGGAGTTCGCGTTCGATGTTGGTTTTCTCTTCCGGAGTTAACTGACCGGCGGAGAGGATAGCGAGGATCGCCTCATCGAGCCGTCCTCCAAAAGCGTTGAGGAAGTCATGGGTCGCGCTCCTGACGATGACTTCCTGGTTGTAGGTCGCGTCATAGACATGGGCGCGGCCTTCGGTGGTGATGCGCTTTACGAGCTTCTTGCGCTCGAGGCTCTGCATCACGGAGAGCACGGTGGTGTAGGCGCGTTCCTTTCCATCGGGAAGGGCGGCATGCACCGAGGAGACGGTCGAGGGTCCATCGTGCCAGATGACGGAGAGCGCCTGGAGTTCGAGGTTGGATGGATGGGATGGCCTGGCCATTGGATTCACCTCAAGTGGTTTCAACGATGAAACTAGTAGTTTGGTTAAACGTCAAGTTGAAACACGTGGAAAATAAAGATTTGTGAAATATTTTTGATCGTGCCGCGGAAGCCGTTTTTTACTATATATCTAGTATTAATCATTGGCGTCGTTCCCGCGTGTGGAATCCAGCTTCGGAGGGCTGATGGATGGGTTGATCCGGGCGAGCCCGGCCCATAACTCCGCCTCACCCGCGGAGCCGAATGATATGATGCCGCCGTCCTCCGAGACGAGCACGAAGGTGGGCAGCTTCTGGATGCCCATGCGCGGGCTGAGCGGATCACGCACGTCATCGATAAGCCATGCGCCGGCGGGTTCCGCGCCGATCATCGAGCGTGTGTCCGTGAGGGCGGATGGGGAATGGTCCATGACCATGGTGGCGACGGCGACTCCCTTCGGTGTGACTTCATCCACGATCCTGGCGAAGTCGGGGAGCAGGGCTTCGCACTCCGCGCTGAGAGGTGACCAGAACTGGAGGAGGAGCGCCTTCTTGTCTCCGATGGTTTTTGAAAGCGTCACCGGATCTCCGGTGGCGACGGGGAGGAAGGTTTCCGAGAAGTCCACCTTCATCCCTGCCAACCTATCCTCGAGCCGGATGCGTTCGATGTGCGGCGCGAAGGCGTTGCCTTGCTTCGGGCTGAGCCAGAAGGCTTCGGTGATGTGGGTTTTGAAGGCGGCCTTGTCCTTCTTCTCCAGGGCGTCGAGCGCGCTGACATACTCGATCACCGCCAGCCATTCGTCGCGGGTGGCGAAGATCTCGGAGTCCCCGAGCCTGAACGTGTCCTTCCGTTCGAGGAACCGCGGGAGCAATGCGGCGATCCGCGCATTCTCGTTGCGGTCCACGTGGAAGACGAAGCGCGCCTCCAGCACGGCCTGGTCCGTTACTCCGTGCTTCTTCGCTTCGGTGATGGCCGCTTCCAGTGCTTCCGGCGAGGAGCGTTCGCCCAGCAGGCGTTCGATGGCGGCTTCCTTCGGTGACGCTTCCGGTGTCCCCGGACCGGCTTGCTTCGGCTCGGCGGCCGCCGCAAGCGCGGTGAGGATCAAAAGCAGGGAGGAAGGAGGAAAGCGCATGGAGGAAAGGTTGCCGGAGCGGTGCGGCTCCGCTGGAACCCGCGGATCAGTTGGCGGGGATTTTGAGTGTCTTGCCCAGCACGACGATGTCGCTGGTCATGCCATTGGCGGCCTTGATGGAGGCGATGGAGACTTTGTATTTCCTCGCGATGCCGCCGAGCGTGTCGCCTTTGACGACGGTGTGCGTGGCAGCCACGCCTCCGCCGGTGGATGGAACGTGTGCCGGTGCGGATGGAGTGGAAGGCGCCGCCGGGATGTTAGGGGTGTAGGCGGAGCCAGCGTCCTCATACGCGGCGGGCGTGTCGTAGGTCTGGTTGGACGGTGCGGGAGCATCGTATCCGGCATCAGCGGGAGCGTAGCTGGTGTCGTACTCGTCGTTCTTCGTCGCGCAGGAAGAGAGTGCGATGGCAATGGCCGATGGAATGATCAGCTTGATCGGGTTCATTGGTATGTGTTGTTAGCGGATGGATTGAATTTTGGAAAGAACGGAAGATGAAAATCTCACGTGATTCGCATCGCATGATGAAACGATGCGGAGCGTGGGGTTCATTCAAAATGATTCACGCGCGGAAGCGGAAGAAAGAAGACGCCACATCGTTGGTGTGCGACTCGAGAGCGTTGATGTGCTCTCCGCGCAGCGAAGCGATGAACGAAGCGGTGTGCGAGACGAAGGCAGGCTCGTTGCGCTTTCCGCGATGCGGCTCCGGAGCGAGGTAAGGCGCGTCCGTCTCCAGCATGAAAGTCCCCGCCGCGCATGAGAGGATGGTCTCCCTCACTTCACGCGCGCTTTTGAACGTGGCGACGCCACCGAAGGAAATGATGCCTCCGAGATCGAACACCCGGCGCGCGTTGGCGGCGGTGCTGATGAAGCAGTGGAAGACCGCGCGGACATCCTTGTGATACTCCGCGTAGATGGACAGCGCGTCATCGAGCGATGACTGGCCTTCCTTGTCACGGGTGTGGATGACGATGTTGAGGCCGGCTTCCGCGGCGAGACGGAAATGCTGGTGGAGGAACGTCCTTTGCCGTGAGCGGAAGCTTTCCTTATCCCAGCCATCCGGCGCGGGGTGGTAGTAGTCCAGCCCCGTCTCACCGATGGCGCACACGCGGGGATCCGCCACGTATGCGGCGAGTTTTTCCATCGCATCGTCAGGCGCGTTGTGGACATCACACGGATGGATGCCGATGCAGGCGTGCACGGATGGATGCCGTGCGATGGAAAGGTTCGGCTCCACATCCTCCAGGCACGTCGCCAGGGTGACCAGCCGGTTCACACCCGCGTCATGCGCGTGCTGGATGAGGGACGGAGCTTCCTCCGGAGAGAAGCGGTGGGAGGCGAGGTGGCAGTGGGAATCCGTCAGCATGAATCAGTGTTGGAGCGCGGAGAGGAGTTGGGAGATCTTGTCGAAGTCCTTCACACCGGGGGCGATCTCCGCGCCGGATGCGACATCGAGCGCGGCGGGGCGCACCGTGGAGGCGGCGAGCGCGGCATTTCCGGGGATGATGCCTCCGGCGAGAATGATGGGGAGCGTGGGATGGTCTTTCTTGAATGCGTTGGCGACGTTCCAGTCGAACGCCTCCCCCGTGCCGCCATAGACGCCGGGTGCATGGGCATCCAGCAGGATGGCGGATGCGCCGAACCCGGCGGCGAGGGACAGGTCGGAAAGGGTCTTCACACCGATGGCCTTGATGAAGGGGATGCCCGCCGTCACGTAGGGCGCGGCATCGGACGGCCGTTCATCGCCATGAAGCTGCACGACATCGATCAGCCCTTCGTTGAAAAGACGGATGGGCAGTTCCGGATCCTGGTTCACGAACACACCCACGCGCAGGATTTTTCCGGCGAGTTCCTTGAGGAAGGATGCGTCCTCCGGACGGAGGTGGCGTTTCGACTGCGGCCAGAAGTTCGCGCCCAGCGCGGGCACATCGTGGTCCACCAACCGCTGTGCGTCGCCGGGGGTGGTCACACCGCAGATCTTCAGCGAAACATGATCGGTATCCAGGAAGCGTTCGAGCGTCACGCGGGGAAGCTAGCGTGGAATCCGTCTTTGTGAATGGGGAAGTTTCGGTGGACGGGTGTGCGCCGGAAAGGGTAGGGAATGGGGTGTGTCCATGAGGTTCATTCTGATATTCCTGGGGTTGGCAGGCATCGTCCATGCGGAGCCGTTTGATGTGTTGGTGTATGGCGGGACCCCGGCCGGCATCGCGGCTGGGGTGACGGCGGCGAGGGAGGGGGCGTCCGTGGTGGTGATCGAGCCGACACCATGGATCGGTGGGATGGTGACCGGCGGGCTGGCGCGGAGTGACATCGGGAAGAAGGAAACCATCGGCGGATTTCCGAAGGAGTTTTTCACGAAGGCGGCGGAAGGGCTGGAGGAAAAGTGGATGTGGTATGCGGAGCCGAAGGCGAACCTGCGTGCGTTCGAGGCGCTGCTGTCGGAGGCGAAGGTGCGGGTGGTGAAAGGACAGACGCTGAAATCCGTGAGGAAGGAGGCGGGGAAAATCATGGCGATCACCACCGCGGACGGGACGGAGTATCCAGCGCTCCAGTTCATCGACGCTTCCTATGAAGGTGACCTCATGGCGATGTCCGGCGTGGGTTACCGGGTGGGGCGTGAGAGCAGGGCGGAGTATGACGAGCCGCTGGCGGGATTCCACCCGATGCCGGTGAGGCCGCGTCCGAACGAGATCATGGCCAGCGGAAAGATCGGCCCCAGCTACATCCACGGAACACCGGCGAAGATTTCCGCGCTGGACGCGAATGGTGAGCCGATCCACGGGGTGAGGAAGATCAGCGCGGAACGGGGCAGCGCGGACGGTCTCACCCAGGCCTACAACTTCCGGGTGGTGGTGACGCAGCGGGGGGACATCAAGATTCCTTTCCCCAAGCCCGCGAACTACCAGCCGGAGCGGTATGAACTGCTGCTGCGGCTGATCCATGCTTTCCCGAAGGTGGCGTTCAACCGCCTGTTCCATCTGGGTGAGATCGCGAACGGGAAATATGATCTCAATGCACAGGGGCTGTTCTCGACCGACTACCCCGGAGGGAATACCGGCTATCCGGATGGAGACTGGACGGAAAGGAGCAGGATCCGGCAGGACCACATCGACCACATCCAGGGGATGCTGTGGTTTCTGGGGAATGACGGGCGCGTGCCGGAGGAACTGAGGGAGGAAACGAACGGATGGGGGCTGTGCCGGGATGAGTTCACGGACCACGGGAACTGGCCGTACGCATTATATATAAGGGAAGGCCGCCGGATGAAGGGTGCCTATGTGATGGTGCAGGCGGATTGCCAGCGTGCGGTGCGGAAGCCGGACAGCGTGGGCATGGGTTCGTTTGTGATCGACTGCCACATCGTGCAGCGCATCGTGGCGGATGATGGCACTGTGGCGGATGAGGGATCATTCCCGGATGCTCCCTCCCAGCCCTACCAGATTCCTTACCGCAGCCTGACTCCGAAGGAGGAGGAGTGCGTGAACCTGCTGGTGCCTGTCTGTTTCTCCGCCTCCCACATCGCGTATTGTTCGATGAGGATGGAGCCGGTGTATATGGCGATGGGGCAGGCCTCCGGGCTGGCGGCGGTGCGGGCCGCGCAGGGAAAGGTGCCGGTGCAGAAGATCGATGTGGCCGCGCTCCGCGACAAGCTGAAGGAGCAGGGCGCGGTGCTGGAGCTGGACATCCCCGGAGCGGTCATGGCGGAGGAGCTGCCGGGCGTGGTGATGGATGATGCGGAGGCGGAGTTCGTGGGCGACTGGACGCACAGCGGCTACGGCGCGCCGGTGAATCTGAGCAGCAGCCATGACGGCGGGCTGGGGAAAGGGGAAAAGAGCGCGACCTTCCGCCTGACGGTGCCAAAGGCCGGCAACCATGAGTTGAGATTCTACTACAGCGCCGCCTCCAACCGTGCGTCGAACGCGAAGGTCACCATCCTGCGCGGCGACCGCAGCTCCACCATGGAGGTGGACCAGCGGAAGCTGGCGGCCTTTGCCTCGCTGGGAACGTCGAAGTTCGCCGCGGGGGAGGAAGTGGTGGTGAAGGTCAGCAACGCGGATGCGGACGGCATCGTCTCTGTGGATGCGGTGCAGTTGCTGCCGGTGAAGTGAGGGTTGGCCTCTGTCTGCCCGGGTGTTGGCAGGGATCGCATTGCGGCATAGCTACTATGTCCGCTTCGCTCCCATTCCATGCGGTCCGGATGCGTGGACGGCATCGGATCCGGTGATGCGGATAGGATGATGTCTGTTAGGGGCCGGAGCAGCTTGGAGATAGCGGGCTACCCCCGCCGGACGCCATGGAATGGCATCCCTGCCATCATCACCGGATGAAAGCCGCGGAGGTGCGGGCCGCTCACATCTTCACGATTTCCACGCGGCGGTTCTTTGACCGGCCCTTGTCATCCGTGTTCGGGGCGAGCGGGGCGGCCATGCCGACACCCACGGGGATCACGCGGTCCGCAGGGATCTTGTATTCTCCGGTGAGGGCGGCGGTCACGGCGGTGGCGCGCTTCAGGGACAGCGTCTGGTTGTAGTTGAGGTCACCCTGGTTGTCCGTGTGGCCGACGATGAGGTAGGTGCCTTTCCCGGCGCTGATGGCTTTTGCCATCTCGGCGAGGGACTCGGCGGACTCCGGCTTGATGTCCGACTTGTCCGTATCAAAGAACACGCCGTAGATGGCGATCCGGCCCTCGGTGTCGATGGAGCTGGTGATCTCCTCAGCCTTCACCGCGGTCATGCGGGTGTCCATGGCCTTCGTTTCCAGGATGTCCACGCGCGCGACGACGTTGCCTTTCTCCAGCTTGTGTCCCTCCACCAGCTTGTCGAAACCGGTGCCCACGTCATCCAGGCGGAAGGCATAGATGGAAACATAGATGTCGTTGCCGCCCTTGCCCTTTCCCTTGAGGACGGCGTAGCGCTGCTCGTCCTTGTTGAACTCATGGAGATACTGGAGCTGGTCGGTCTTTTTCGCGATGGGGAAGGTCCGCTCCACGAAGCGGCCGTAGCCGTCATCCAGCTTGTCATTCTCCGCGGTGAAGAGTGTTTCGTAGCCAGCGGGTTTCAGCTCCGCTTCGTATTGGCGCACGGCTTCCAGGGTGGTGGAGTCCGCGGGGAGCTTGTAGTAGAGGGTGGTGAGCTGGCCTTCCGCCTTGTCGCTCTTGGTTTTCTTGAATTCCTGGGTGCCGTAGTCGAACTCCACGCGCTCAAGCTGGATGGTGAGTTCATCGAACTTCGACGCCTTGTGCCAGATGATCTCGGAGCCGGTGATGCGTTTGAAGTCCGGATGGTCCTTGGACCCCGCGGCGTCCTTCGCGGATAGGAGCGGAGCGGTGAGGCTGATGAGTGCGGCGGCTAACAGAGATCGTTTCATGGCATGTCGTAGATAAGGTAGGTGCGGACAAAATTCAAGATCCTCCGCAGGTTTGGTGTTGGCAGTTCGTGCGAACAGCGGTGAGGTGGTGGGGTGGACACCATCCGGATCCGGGGAGCGAGGCAGCACAATCTGAGGAACATCGACATTGATCTTCCGAAGGGGAAACTCGTGGTCATCACCGGACCCAGCGGCTGCGGGAAATCCTCGCTCGCCTTCCACACCCTCTATGCGGAGGGACAGCGGAGGTATGTGGAATCCTTGTCCGTTTATGCGCGGCAGTTCCTCGACCAACTGGAGAAGCCGGACGTCGATTCGATCGAGGGTCTCAGTCCGGCGATCGCCATCGAGCAACGTGGCGGCGGGCTGAACCCGCGCTCCACCGTGGCGACGGCGACGGAGATCTATGACTACCTGCGCGTGCTGTGGGCGGCCGCGGGCGTGCCGCATGATCCGCTGACCGGTGTCCGGCTGCAGAAGATGGGGCCGACGGACATCGTGGCGCGGCTGGCCGGACTGCCGGAAGGCACGAAGGTGATCCTGCTGGCACCGCTGCCGAAGGAGGAACTGGGCGAGCCGGTGCGTCTGCTGGGGGATCTGCAGCGGCAGGGTTTCATCCGCGTGAGGGTGGATGGGGAGGTGCTGGAGATGGAGGAAGCGGCGAAGAACTGGCCGGAGCTGCCCTCCGCCGTGGAGATCGTGGTGGACCGCTTCGTGATCCGTGCGGGTGTGGAGTCGCGGTTGGCGGACTCCGTGGAGACCGCGCTGCGTCTTTGCGGGAGCGAGGCGCGGGCAACCGTCCAGGCATCGGACGCGGATGCGTGGAGCGACCTTTCCTTCCAGACCTCCTACCGGAATCCGGAGACGGGCTTCACCGTGGGCGAGCTGTCGCCGAAGCACTTTTCATTCAACTCGCACTTGGGCGCGTGTGACGCCTGCGAGGGGCTGGGCACGGAGATGTTCTGTGATCCGGCATTGCTGCTGGGTGAAAAGGAACTTCCGCTGCTGAAGGGCGGGATGAAGGGATGGTGGAAGGAGAAATCCCAGCGTGACGGACAGTTCAAGCGGGAGACGACCGCGTTGCTCGCCCAGTATGATCTACAGGAGAGTTCGACATTTTCCAGCCTGCCGGAGGAGGTGAGGCGCGTGCTGCTGGACGGCGGGCAGCTCGTCACCGGATGGAAGCTCGGCAAGGAGAAGAAACCGCAGACGAAGCGATTCGAAGGGCTGACCGTCGAGGCGATGCGGAAATACCGCGAGGCTTCCAGCGAGGCGGTGCGCCGGAGGCTGGCGCGGGTGATGGCGCACCGGCCCTGCCGGGTGTGCGGAGGCAGGAGGTTGAAGCGTGAGTGGCTCGCGGTGCGGATCGGGGGGGCGGATGACCGCTGGCTGGGCATCCAGGATTTCTGCGCGCTGGATGTGGCCGGGGCGGTGGAGTGGCTGGAGGGATTCCAGCCGGATCCGTCGAAGGCGGAGGTATGCAGGCGGCTGGCGGATGATGTGCGCTCGCGCCTTTCCTTCCTGTCGGAGGTGGGGCTGGACTATCTCACGCTGGACCGCACCAGCGGCACGCTTTCCGGCGGGGAGGCGCAGCGCATCCGGCTGGCGACCCAGCTCGGCGCGGGCTTGTCGGGAGTCTTGTATGTGCTGGATGAGCCGAGCATCGGCCTGCATGCGGCGGACACCGCGCGGTTGGTCGGCGCGCTCACCCGCCTGCGGGATCTGGGGAACACGGTCATCGTCGTGGAGCATGATGAGGAGATCATCCGCGCCGCGGACTGGGTCATCGACATGGGGCCGGGCGCGGGTGCGGGCGGCGGGCTGGTGCTGGCGGAGGGACTGCCGGATGGCATCGCATCGCCCACCGGTGAGTGGCTGCGCGGGAAAAAGATCTCCGTTCCGCCCGCACCATCCTCGCTCGGTCTGGGGGAGTTGGTCATCCGCGGCGCGCGGGAGCACAACCTGCGGAACATCGATGTGAAGATCCCGCTCGGCAGGCTGGTGTGCCTCACCGGTCCAAGCGGCAGCGGAAAGTCCACCCTCGCGGATGACATCCTCCGGCGGGTGTTGATGCGGCATTTCAACGGCTCCGGTGAGATGCCCGGAGCGCACGATCGCATCGACGGGCTGGACCAGATCGAGAAGTGCGTGGTGGCTGACCAGTCACCCATCGGCCGCAGTCCGCGCTCGAACCCGGCGACGTTCACCGGCGCGTTCGATCTGGTGCGGGATTTGTTCACGAAGCTGGCGCTGTCAAAACAACGCGGCTACGGCCCGGGACGTTTCAGCTTCAACGCCGCGGGTGGCAGGTGTGAGCGCTGCATGGGCAACGGACGCCTCAAGATCGAGATGCATTTCCTGCCGGATGCCTGGGTCGTCTGCCCCGGGTGCTTCGGAAAGCGCTTCAACCGCGAGACGCTGGAGATCACCTACAAGGGCAAGTCCATCGCGGATGTGCTGGAGCTGGCGGTGAGCGATGCGCGCGTGTTCTTCCGGCCCATCCCGAAGCTGCACAAGATTCTGGAGATCCTGGAGGAACTCGGCCTCGGCTACCTGAAGCTTGGCCAGCCCGCGAACACCCTCTCCGGCGGGGAGGCGCAGCGGCTGAAGCTGGCCGTGGAACTGGCGAAGCCCCAGGCACCCCACACGCTCTATCTCTTCGATGAACCGACGACCGGCCTGCACTTCGGCGATGTCGAGAAACTGCTGGCCGCCTTCATACGGTTGCGGGATGCCGGGCACAGCGTGCTGGTGGTGGAGCACCAGCTCGACGTCATCGCCGCGGCGGACTGGGTCATCGAGCTGGGACCCGGCGGCGGCAAGCACGGCGGCAGCCTTGTCAGCGAGGGACCGCCGGAAAAGATCCGCAAGGACAAGGCATCTCCGACCGGGAAAGCCCTCGCCCGGATGTCACGATGACGGGCGTAGCGAAGGTCGTGAGACCTTCGGCTGGATGCGCGTCTTCCCTCTTCCGTAGCGGAATGGCTGCGCCATTACTACGATGACCATTTCCCGAACGGGTCCGGCATCCGCGTCCAATGATCCGGCCCCGCGGCGAATTCCTGATCCGAAAGCAACGCGCCATCGAGCAGGCCTTCGAGGCGTTCCCGGTCGAGACCCTGCCCGATGAGGACGATCTCCTGCCGCCGGTCCCCCCACGGCTCCCTCCACGACCGCCGGAGCGTCTCCCGGGAGCCGGGATCCGACGGCCGTTGCTTCTCAGGCACCGCCGCCCAGAACAGTCCCGCATGCTGGTTGCGGGCGAGCGCTCCGGCCTGCGACCAGAACCCGGCGTGATCCGGCCGGGAAGCCAGCCAGAAAAGTCCCTTCGAGCGGATCACACCGGGCCATTCATGGTTGATCAGGTCATGGAAACGCGCGGGGTGGAACGGACGGCGGCGTTCATAGACGAAGTTGCCGATGCCATACTCCTCCGTCTCCGGCGTGTGGTGCACCAGCGAATCCAGCCAACCGGGGAATGTCTCCGCTTCCGCCTGCGAATAAAGGCCGGTGCCGAGGATCTGGTCCGGGGGGATTTCCCCATGGGAAGTCTGGATCACCTTCGCCCGCGGGTTCAGCGCACGGACCATCCCCTCCACGGTGGAGAGTTCCCCGGTGGTCACGCAATCGGTCTTGTTGATGACAATGAGGTTCGCGAACTCGATCTGATCCGCCAGCAGATCCACCAGCGTGCGCTGGTCCTCCCCGCCGATGGCCTGGCCACGATCCTCCAGACGTTCGCCCGAGCCGTAGTCCCGGAGAAAGTTCGGCGCATCCACCACGGTGACCATGCAGTCGATCTCCGCCACATCGGAAAGCGAGCGGCCCGCTTCATCCGTGAAGGTGAATGTCTCCGCCACGGGCATCGGTTCGGAGACGCCGGTGGATTCGATGAGCAGGGCATCGAAGCGCCCTTCGCGCGCGAGCCGCGAAACCTCCAGCATGAGATCCTCGCGGAGCGTGCAGCAGATGCACCCGTTCGACATTTCCACGAGCTTTTCCTCGGAGCGGGACAGTGCCGCATCCCCCCGCCGCACGGATTCCGCGTCCACATTCACTTCGCTCATGTCATTGACGATCACGGCGACTTTCCTCCCGGCACGGTTGTGGAGGATGTGGTTGAGGACGGTGGTTTTTCCAGCTCCGAGGAATCCGGAGAGGATGGTCACGGGAAGTTTCGGCATGGTCTTCATGGGATCGGTGAAAGCTGTTTCGGGCGGGGCGGGGAACCGGCAAGGGCGAGCGTCCACCACCGGAGGGCGGCTGAAGGGGGGAGCCACGGTTTCCCTTTGGGCAGCCGCCTGATGGTTCTCCATATGCCGTCCCGCCATCCGGGCGGGAATTGCGAGGCGATCCATTCCTCGTAGCGGACCAGCCAGCGCAACAGCGGCTGGAATGCTTCCCAGCGCTGTGACGGGCAAGCGGAGGGAGCGTCATGCCGGCCGGGGACCGGAGGATGGCTGGAGGTCCACAGGGTGATGAGCTTCCGGTCACGGCAGAAGATGCAGCCACATTGACCGGAAGGGGAGGTCCAGGAAGCGACGGTCCCATGAAGCTCGACCAAGCCATCCTCCCACTCCGCGGAATAGCAACTGGTCCCCTGGAGGCCGGGGGATGGACGGCGGACCAGCCCGAAGCGGACCAGCGCGTTGCCATCCGGGTGGCGGACGTCATGCCCCCAGAAGATCATCTGCTGGGCCAGGCCGCGGGCAGCATCGGCCAGGTGGATGCGGGATTGTGATTCGGACATGGGGTGCCGGAATCTCTAATAACGCAAATAAAATGCAATAGTAAAAATGAGACGGAAATTGCGAGGGCATCAACGGTTTGCCGGGGCGGGCGGATTTCCACCGCCACGCCTTCGGAGTGTCACCCTGGCTGGAATGGCGCGATGGGCTGTTCCCCCCTTACCTGGCGGGGGAAGAAAGAATCCTCCGCTCGATGTCCGCGATGACTTTCTCCGACTGGATCATCATCGGGTGGGCGGGGATGTTGAAGGCGACGTTCTCCGCCCTCTCCCAGATGGAGTTTTCCGCAGGCAGGATGATCACATCCAGAGGCGTGCGGTAGGAAATGACGGGCATCTTCCCGAGGCGGTGTTCCGTGCGGGCGAGATCCGCGAGAAACTCGCTGCCGGCGCGCATCTGCACGGCTCCCTCGCTGGGGAAGGCCCATGCGGCGGCGGTGCCGTGGTGGGGGGACGAGATGGTGATGAAGGTGGCGCAGCGTGAGGCGCCACCGAGCTGCTGGAGGTAGTGCCGGGAAACCATCCCTCCCATGCTGAAGCCGATGAGGATGATCTTCTCATCCTTTCCGAAGGCTTCATCGATGTCCTTCTTCAGATGCTCCGCCAGGAAATCAAGGCCGCCGATGCCATCGTGGTGGATGAGCTTCGGGGCGATGCAGCGGATGCCGTGGCTCTCCAGCCGTGCCTTCATTTTCTTGAAACGCCTCCCATCCTCGAAAATGCCGTGGACGAGGACCGCGTGGGTGGCCACGGGTTTTACCAAGCCCGCCTCCCCTGCATGGACGGAGGACATGGAGAAGACGGCGAGGATCAGGGAAAGGAAGCGTTTCATGGGGGATTCAGCCGGGTGGCCACTGGAGCGGACGTCCGCCGAGAAGGTGGACATGGAGATGGGGGACCGTTTCACCACCGTGCGGGCCGTTGTTGATGGCGACGCGGAAGCCGGTGTCCACGATGCCCTCGCTGCGGGCGATGTTTCCGGCGGTGAGGAGGAGGTGGCCCAGCGTGGCGGCGTCCTCCGCCGTCGCGGCCGCGATCCGCGGGATGGGCTTGCGCGGGACGATGAGGATGTGGACCGGAGCCTGCGGGGAAATGTCCCGGAAGGCGACGCAGAGGTCGTCCTCGTGGACGATGTCAGCGGGGATCTCCTTGTCGCAGATTTTCTGGAACAACGTCTTATCAGCCATGCGGTGGAAGATTCTCACGAACCTGCTGGAGCGGCAAGAGGGAAGAAGCCACCCGGGAACCCGCGGGGATAAGTGACATATCTGTTTCTGTGTTTCGTTTCCGAAGTTGGCACGACAGGTGCTATTCCATGTTTGTCGCAAGACACAGGCGGTCCGACTGAGATGCTCAAGGGTTAATGGGTTTTTCCTTCGAGATGATCAGTCGGGCCGCTTTTCTTTTGGTCGCCATGACTGAGTAGCGAATTTCGTGAGAAATTCGGTGGGGTGGACCCACCACTCGCAAACCGGATCCGATCCCCGATGGGCTTCCCCCAGCCGGAAGTCTCACGACTTCCGCCCACCACATCGGCCCTGACGATCACATCCCTGCCGTTTTTGAACCTCACTTTGCCGGTTGCCGAACCTCCTCGACGATGCCACGCTTGCGCTGTGAAACATCGGATCGCGACCATCTTCGCTCTGCTCTGCCTGCCGCTCGTGGCACAGAACGAACCGCCCGCACCCGCACCTGCGGAAAACGCCGCCGCCGGCGGGGTTCCGGCGGATCTGCTGGATGATCCGCACGTGCTGGAGGAACTGGCGGTGAACGAATTCACCGCGCCATCCATTGCGAAACTTTTCGATACCCTCCAGTTCCTGATGCCGCTGCCCGTGGTGGAGACGGAGCGGAAATATCCACCCTCCACCCCGAGGGAACGGGCCGACCTGGCGATGGAGCTGGGATTCCTCATCGCGGATGGTTTCCTGGTCGTGCAGGCCGGCCAGATGGAGAAGGTGGAGGCGCTGGCCGCCGACCTCACCCGCTATGGCAAGGCGCTCGGCGTGGGCGACCGCGTGAACAGCCACGCGGCCAGCTTGCTGGAAAGCTCGAAGAAGCAGGAAGTGGAGCAGCTCAAGAAGGAGCTGGCCTCCACCCAGCGGGATGTCGTGCGGGAACTCATCACCCTGCGTGATGCGGACCTGGCCCATCTCATCTCCCTGGGAGGTTGGATCCGCGCGCTGGAGGTTTCCACCGTCGCCGTGGACAAGCAGTTTTCCCCGGAACGCGCGCGGAAGGTCATGCGTGAGGACATCGCGGACTACTACACGGAGTCCGTCGCCGGTCTGGAACCACGCATTTCGGAGCGGCCCAACTATACCCAGATGCGGGACATCCTTTCCGGCCTGCGCCATGCCATGGTCATCGAGGATGGCAAGGAACCGGCGAAGGAACAGATCTCGGAGATCCGGAAACAGGCGGCGAAGCTGGCGGAACTGGCACTGCAACGGCAGAAATGAGCAGCATGCCCGACATCCAGAGGGCGGCGGTGCTGGGGCTGGGGATCATCGGCTCCCGCGCCTTGGCCAGGCTCCGCGAAGCGGGTTGGCGGGTGAAGGCGTGGAACCGCACGCCGAAAGGCCTGCCGGATGAGGCGGCCACCCCGGAGGAAGCGATCGACGGCGCGCAGGTGATCTCCATCTACCTGAAGGACCGCGCCGCCGTGCGCGGTGTGATGGAGCGCATTTCCCCTTGCCTCAAGGAAGGACAGATCGTGCTGAACCACGCGACGGTGGATCTGGAGACCACCGGATGGCTGGCGGAGCGCTGCGCGGAACGCGGTGCCCGGTTTCTCGATACCCCGTTCACCGGGAGCAAGAATGCGTCAGCAGGCGGCCAGCTCGTCTACTACACCGGCGGGGACCCCGCGCTGGTGGCGGAGGTGGAGCCGTACCTCATGGTCACGGCGAAGTCCCTGCTGCCCTGCGGTGGCATCGGCTCCGCCACCGTGGTGAAGCTGGCGACGAACCTCATCTCCGCCTGCACGGTGCAGGCGCTCGCGGAGGCACTGGCCATCTCCGTGAAACATGGCGTCTTCGCGGAGGACTTCCAGCGGGCCGTGGCGCTCAACGCGCATGCCTCCGGTCTCAGCGCCATGAAGCTGCCGGGCATGGCGACGGGGGATTTCGACACCCACTTCTCCATGGCGAACATGTGGAAGGACAGCAGCTATGCCGTGACGCTGGCGGAGCAGGCCGGGCTGAACGCCCCCGCCATCCGCGCCGTCTCCGGCCGCATGAGGGAGCTTTGTGACGACGGCCTCGCGGATCTGGATTTCTCCGCGCTGGCGAAACCTTATCTTCATCCTGATCCATGAGCCGCTCTTTCCGTGTTGATCTGGGCTATCCCGCCATCCTTGAGTTCCGCGGGCCGGATGCCGTGCGCTTCCTCAACGGCCAGATGACCCAGGATGTGAAGCTGGCGACGCCGGATGTGGCGCTGCCCTCTTGCATCACCGACGCGAAGGGCAGGCTCCAGCACCGCGTCCATATCACGGCGATGAAGGAGGGGGTCATCTGGATCACCGCCCCCGTCGGCACCGCCGAGGAACTGGAGGCCCGCCTGACGAAATACCTCATCGCGGATGATGTGGAGGTCACGGACAACTCGGGGGAATACCAACTCTACCACCTTGTCGGGGCTCCGGCCCCGTCCGCCGGTCACTCGCTCGCCCGCAGGGCGAACCGCTACGGTGTGGAGGGCATCGACCTATGGGTGCCGGTGGACTATCCCATCGAATTCCCGGCCACGCTTCAGGCGATCTCCGCCGATGAACTGGAAACTTTCCGGGTCGCGAATGGTGTGCCCGCCTGGGGCAGTGAACTGGTGGAGGGCATGCTGCCACCGGAAGCCGCCCTCGAAGCCACGGATATTTCCTATCACAAGGGTTGCTACATCGGTCAGGAGGTCATCTCCCGCGTGAAAACCGCCGGAAAGGTGAACCGCAACCTCGTCCGGCTGGCAACCGCCGGGAACGTCCCCGTCGAGCCGGGTGACATCCTGGTTTCGGAGGAAGGCGACGAATGCGGCGCCATCACCAGCGTCGCTCCCATCGCCGATGACGGTCCGCGCAACCTGCTGGGCTATCTCAAGCGCACCGCGGACCGTGACGGGCTGCAAGTGAGGTCGCACGGCGATCTCCATCCCGTCAGCCTGCGGTGATGGATCATGCCCCGTCCGGGGCGGAAAGACAAAGCCCGCCGGGAGCCATGCTCCGGCGGGCTTTCTTCGTTCCGTGGGAGGACCAAAGGGTCCGGCGTGTGCTTATGGCTGGGCGTTCACGTAGAGTTCCGAACCTTTGGCCAGAACGGTGTTCTGCAACAGGTCGAGTCCGTTGAGTTCATTCAACCGGTCGATCTGCGTGCCGTGTTTGGCGGCGAATTCCCCGTAGGTCATCTCACCGTCGATGATGACGGATTTGATGGAGCCTTTCGCTGGTTCCTGACTGACAGGGGCTGGGCTGTCAGGAACTGCAGCGGGAGAGGGGGCAGCCGGGGTGGCGGGGTGGTTGGCCACCGGCATGATGTCAGGCGCCGGCTTGCTGGCGGCGGGTTTCTCCGCCGGGAGCTGGGACGCCTTTGCGACCGGAGCGGCGGCGGGTTTCCCCTGCAGGCGGACGAGCTGGCCTGCCCGCATGGCGGATGGCTTGATGTCCGGGTTCGCGGCGATGAGGGACTCCGCGGAGACCTTGTGCTTGCGGGCGATGCTGTAGAAGGTGTCACCGTCGCGGACCACGTAGGTGTCCCCTCGGTTGGCGGGAGCGGGAGCGGGAGCGGGAGCCGCGGCGGTCGCGCCGGTGTTGGCCGCGTGGGAGCCGGGGAGCTTGAGTTTCTGGCCGATCCTCAGCTTGGAAGGATCCTTGATCCCGTTGAGCCGGGCGAGCGCCTCCGGGGTCGTCCCCGCCTTGCGGCTGATTTTGACCAGCGTGTCACCGGCTTTCACGGTGTGCACGGCGGAGCCTGCAGCGGCCGGGGTGGTGGCGTTTTTCGCGGGAGCCGCGTTGGTGACGGCAGGGTTGACGTTCCCGGCCTTATGGGCACGGAGCTTGATGTTCTCCTCCTCCATGTGACGGAGTTTCGTGTTCTCCTCCTCAAGCTGGCGGATCTGGCGGTCCTGCTCGGTTACCAAGGCGCGGAGCTTCTCCAGTTCCGTGTTGGAAAACCCGAGGGGGGAGGCGGCGAGCATCGTGAAAGTGGTGAGCCACAGCGTGGTTTTCATGATTGGATGTTTTTCAAATTTGAACCCGGTCCGCAAGATTAATTTAATGAAAGTTAACTAAATTTTCAAAATTGACTGATGCGGATAAAAAAAGGCAACCCGGTGAAGGGTTGCCTTTATGGACGGGATGATCCCGGAATTTATTCGGGAAATCAGTTCGCGCGGCCTTGGTAGCTGTTGTCTTCGGTCTTCACGTTGATGCGCTCGCCGACGTTGATGAAGAGGGGTACCTGGACGACCAGGCCGGTTTCCATGGTGGCTGGCTTGTACACGTTGTTGGCGGAGTCGCCCTTCACGCCTTCGGAGGACTCGGCGACGGTCATGACCATGGAAAGCGGTAGTTCGACCGAAACCACGGAGCCGTCAGCGATGAGGAGGGTGTAGGACTGGCCTTCGATGAGGTAGTCCTTCACGCCTTCGATGAGGTCTTCGAAAACGATGGCGTCTTCGTAGGTGTTGGGGTCGAGGAAGTGGTAGCCGCTGCTGTCCTTGTAGGAATATTCGTGCGGGGTGCGCTCCAGGACGACGCCCTCGAGGGAGTCGTTCGAGGTCATGCGGAGGTTGAACACCTTTTTGGTGGCCACGCTGCGGATGGACATCTGCACGTAGGAAGCCATGCGCGGAGGCGTCTTCAGCTCGGTCTCGGTGACGAGGCAGACCTCGTTGTTGTGGCGGACGGCGTGTCCTTTGCGGAGGTTGATGGCGGGTACGCTTGGCATGGTTTCGGGCTGGAGGGATTAGGCGGGGAGGCCCGCCAGCGCAAGCCGAATGTGGCGGCGGCTTCCAACCGCCATGCGGCTTTCCAGTCTTTTTCCGGACCTCCGGGTATCGGTTTGGCGGTTGGAAACCGCCGCCACCTGTCAGCCCTGTGCCTTCACCCAGGCCGCGAGTTTCGCGGGCTCGTCGCCCTCCGCCCAGACATGGCGGAGGAAGTCCGCCGGGTGGATGCCACCGTGTTTCTGGAGGAAGTTGCGGTCACCGCCACAGGAGAACATCAGGTCAGGGTCCAGTTCGCCGCGGAGTTTTGCCTGCGCTTTCGCCAGGATGCGGGGGAAATAGGTCATGCCCTCCAGTTCGTCGCCGAAGCCGGGAACATTGTCGCGGGTGAGCACCTGGTCGCTGGAGCCGCCATTCTGGACGGTCAGGAAATAATCACGGCGGGCCGCGGCGATGAGGAGCGCGTCGGAAGCGCTCGGCTCACCTTCCTCGCAGAAGTCCTCCACGAAGTCGAAGAACTCCCGGGGCTTGTAGCCGAAGGAGGAGAGGAAAGCGAGGTCCTCCGGGGAGTAGTAGGTTCCGAAGTCGGTGTTGCCGCCGCGGTAGGTGGCCACACTGCGGTCGAAGAGGGCGAGAAATTGGTCGTTCCAGGTCATGGTGGAAGAAAGCATGGATTGATGGAGTGGAAACGGAAAGTTCAACCCTCCGCCTGGCGGCCCCGTTCGCAGGGGCTGATGGCGTCGATCTGTTCCAGCGCCGCATCATCGGGCGGCGTGGATTGCAGCGCATCGAGGCAGTCATCGAGCTGGGCGACGGTCCGTGCACCGATGATGGAGGAGGTGACCGCCTTGTTCCGCAGCGTCCACTGGATGGCCAGGTGGTGGAGCGGCGTGCCCTGTGCGGCGGCGAGGTCGCCCAACGCGCGGATTTTTTCCTGCTGGGCCTCCACCTGGGAACTCTGGAGAAAGCCCTCCGCCCGGGCGGCGCGGGAGCCTTCCGGGATGCCGTCGTAATACTTCGGCGTCAGCATGCCCTGGGCGAGCGGGCTGAAGACCACACAGCCGATCCCCTCCTCCAGCAGCCAGTCGAGGATGCCCTCGGATTCCGGCCAGCGGTTGAGGATGGAATACGGCGGCTGATAGACCAAGGTGCGGATGCCCATCTTCTTGAGGATCTTCACGGCCTTCTTCAGCTTCTTGAGCGGGTATTTCGAGATGCCGGCGTAGAGCGCCTTGCCGGAATGCACGGCGGTGGCCAGCGCGGACATCGTTTCCTCCAGCGGGGTGTCCGGGTCCGGACGGTGGGAGTAGAAGATGTCCACGTAGTTCAGCCGCAGGCGCTTGAGCGACTGGTCGAGCGAGGACAGCAGATGCTTGCGTGAACCCCACTCGCCGTAGGGGCCGTGCCACATGTGGTGGCCCGCCTTGGTGGAGATGATGAGTTCATCCCGGTGGGCGATGAAATCCTCCACCAGGATGCGGCCGACGTTTTCTTCCGCGGAGCCGGCGGGCGGGCCGTAGTTGTTGGCCAGATCGAAATGGGTGACGCCCCGGTCGAAGGCGCGGCGCATCATGCGGCGGGCTTCCTCGAAATCATCCACGTGGCCGAAGTTGTGCCAGAAACCGAGCGAAATGGCCGGCAGCAACAGACCGGACTTTCCGCAACGGTTGTAGGGCATGCGGCCATCGTAGCGATTCGGGTCGAACATGGCGCGGAGTCTGGATGGGGACGGAGGGCGTGCCAAGAAATAGATGGTGCCGGGTAGGGTGAGCAATCCTGGGCCTAAACGGCATTGCCGACTGGCGTGGAAGCTGGATCTGTCCCCGCGATGCCTCAGCCATGGGTTCCCATTGCAGCCGGGTAAGGAGGGAGGACACTCTTGTCCTCCGGCGGCATTGGCGAATGAAGTGAAAAGCGGAATGGTCCTGAAATTCCCTTTCCTATGCGTTCCGGTTGCAGCCGGAGGACAAGAGTGTCCTCCCTCCTTACGGTTGCGGCGTTACGCCCTCCGCATCGCGGCCAGGCGGGTGAGCAGCGGTGGATGGGAGTAGTCCAGCCAGACCCGGAGCGGGGCGGGGGTGGGATGGGAAAGATGGTCGGCGGAGAGTTTCTTCAGCGCTTCTTCCAGGGGGTGGTGGTCGCCGGTGACTTTTTTCGCATACGCGTCCGCCTCGAACTCATGCTTCCGTGACCATGCGTTGGCGAAGACGGAGAGGAGCTTCGAGACGGGCTCCAGCAGGATGCCGAACAGGACCAAACCCACATGCGGCGAGATCCGCTCAACCCCGAACGCGTCGAAAAGAAGGCGGGAGAATTTCCCCGTCGGATCCGTGGCGAGGCCCAGCAGGAAAAAAATGACCGCCATCTGGAGGATGCCGACCACCAGCCGCTGCTTGATATGTCCGCAGCGGAAATGGCCGATCTCATGGGCGAGCACGGAAAGCAGTTCCGGCTCGGAATGTTTCTCCATCAAAGTATCGAACAGTGCGATCTTCTTCCGCTTGCCCAGTCCGGTGAAAAAGGCGTTCGCCTTGGTGGAGCGCTTGGAACCGTCCATCACGAAGACGCCGTCCAGTGGGAACCCGCACTTGTCGCCGAGGGCTTCGATGGCCTGCTTCGTTTCACCCTCCGGCATGGGGGTGAACTTGTTGAACAGCGGCATGATGAGGGACGGGGCCAGGTAGGTGAGCAGGAGCTGGAAAGCCGTGACGATGGCCCAGGCCCACAGCCAGGCGTGCGGCACGTTGCCGAAGATCCACAACACCGCCGCGCCGATGGGCAGGCCCAGCACCACGGCGAGCAGCAGCCCTTTCAGCCGGTCCATGAGGAACACGGCGGGGGTGGAACGGTTGAAGCCGAATTTCTGCTCGATCACGAAGGTGCCGTAGATCTGGAAGGGCAGGGAGGCCAGCGACTGGCCGAGCATGAGCAGGGACAGGAAAATGAGTCCGGTGACCACCTCGTTGCCGCCCATGGAGCGGGCCACTTCGTCCAGCCAGTTGAAGCCTCCTGCCAGCCAGAAGACGAGCAGCACGACCAGCGAGGCCATGGATTCGACCAGATGGAAGCGGGAGTTCGCAATCAGGTATGCGCGGGCATTTTCCAGCTTGCCGGAGTCCATCACCCCTTCCAGATCGGCGGGAACCTTTGATGGGAATGATTTCAGGTTCAGGATGGTCGCCGCGAATTCCAACTTCCAGAGGGCGAAGAGGGCGATCATGATCGTGATCGTGAGAAAATTCCAGTCGGTCATTGGCGCGATGATGCACGCGCTGCCGGGTGCCGCAAGGGTGGGAGTGCCGCCAGCGGTGCTTTGGCGCGGGAGGGACGCGGTGATCCCGGTCCCATTTCCTGCACCGGAGGATGGTGAAAAACACCACGGAACCGCCCGGAAATGGGGAGATCCCCGGCTGGGATTGGGCATTGCGGCCCCGCGCGAATTGTTCCATGCTTCCTCACCCGACCATGTTGAAATTCCGCTCATTCCACGGACTGCTGGCCGCCGCCATCACCAGCGGGCCGCTGCTTCCGGCACAGGATCTCGCTTCGAAGGAACTGGCGGGCATCGCACCTCCGGGCGGCAAATCCGCGAGCGAGGGTTCCATCCAGTCGCGGAAGGATGCCAGGACCATCACGCTCAAGATCCCCGCTCCGCGTGGCCAGATCGTGGACCGGGAGGGAAATCCCTTCGCCCAGAACGAGGTGGCCTACCAGGTCGCGCTGCAGTACAAGCAGTTCGAGGTGGCGGACCAGGATTTCGTCGTGAACTGGGGCCGCCAGCGTCTGGACGCCCTCCATGGGCTGGTCAAGAATACCATCACGAAGACCGACGCGGAGCTGTATGACCACTACCGCCACCGCCGCTGGCTGCCGTTGCTGGTTTCCGGCCAGATGAGCGCGAAGGAAGCGAAGGCGCTGGAGCCGAAGCTGACGGCGGGTCTGACGCTGCAGGCGGTGTACCGCCGCCACTATCCCGGCGGGGATTCCGCGGCGCACATCGTCGGCTACACCGGCAGTGTGGGCAAACTGCCGACGGGGCCGATCAATTTCAACGAGCCCCTGTGGGAGGAAAGCGAAGGCCGTGACGGGCTGGAGAAACTTTTCGAAAAGGAACTGACGGGTGAGCCCGCGATGAAGAAGCTGCTCTTTGACGAGAGCGGGGCGAAGCTGCAGGAAGAACAGATCGGGCGGCCGAAGCCGGGCGGCACGGTGGTCACCACGCTGAACCTGAAGTGGCAGAGGCTTGCCGAAGAAGTGCTGCGGAAAGGCTGCCGGCGCGGCGCGCTGGTGGTGCTGGACGTGGTGACGGGGGAGGTGCTGGTGATGGCGTCCCGCCCTTCGTTCGATCTCAACACGTTCATCCCGGGCATCAGCAAAACGGACTACGAGGCGCTGGAGAATGATCCGTCCGCGCCGCTCTATGGCCGTGCGTTCAAGTCCCTCTACCCGCCCGCCTCCACCTTCAAGCCGCTGGTGGCCCTCGCCGCACTCGACAACGGCGTGGTGACGGAGAACTCGACCATCTATTGCCCCGCCTCGATCACCTTCGGCAACCACACGATGTGGAACCACAACCGCAAGGCGGAAGGCTCCATCAACGTGAAACGTGCCATCGCCCGCTCCACCAACCCGTGGTTCTATCAGGTGGGTGTGGATGTGGGACCCACCGCTTTCCTGGACATCGCCAGACGGCTGGGCATGGGATCGAAAACCGGCCTTCCCCTCATCGGTGAGGCGGAGGGAATCGTGCCGAACGACCAATACATGATGCGGGTCCACAAGCGCAGGATCCTGGACGGTGACACGGCGAACATGTCGATCGGCCAGGGAGACCTGCTGGCGTCCCCGCTGCAGGTCGCGCAGGCGATGGCAGGCATCGCCAACGGCGGCGTGCTGCCGAAGCTCCAGTTGGTCAGCCAGGTGCAGGACACCCGGGGCAAAGTGGTGCGCGCCACCCTGCCGGAGCGGCGCAACTGGTTGGGGACGAAACCGGAGGCGGTTGAGATCGTCCGCGAAGGCATGCGGGATGTGGTGAACTCCGGCTACGGCACCGGCCGCAGCGCGGGCCTCAGCTACACCACGCTCTGCGGGAAGACCGGCACCGCCCAGTGGGGTCCGCCTTCCAAGAACCAGCGGCTCGCCTGGTTCGCGGGATTTCTCCCGTTCGACAATCCACGGTATGCGTTCGCGGTCCTCTACGAAGGCCGTCCTAACGAAGTGGTGTCCGGTGGCAGGATGGCCGCCCCGATGGTGAGGAACTTTTTTGAACCCATCAAAGATGACATCAAGGACATCATCGCTCCGCCGAAGAAGGCGCTCCTTGTCATCGAGGAGTCGGACGAAGCCATGGACACCCCGGGGAATACCGAGGGCCAGGAAACTCCGCTGATCAACCCGGACGGCACGCTGGTGGAGGAACCGCGGCGCGCCGTGATCGTGGAGGAAGAGATGGAGGAAGCCCCGGAAGACATGCCCATCCGCGCCCTCCCCGTGGGAGAGGATGAGGAAGTGGATGACGCTGGTGTGATCGAGTGAGCGGCTGGGGCGGTGAACATACCCGCCTCACCTCCGCCTAGCCCGGGCAGATCTCCTTCGCGCGCAGGGCAGCGGCGACGCGGGTCTCGACATTGATCTTCCTGAAAATCTGTTCGAGGTGCTTCGCAACGGTACGGGAGCTGATGCCGAGGATCGTGCCGATTTCATCATTGCTTTTGCCTTCGCTCACCCAGAGCAGGACTTCGGCCTCGCGGCTGCTGAGGCCGAGGGTCTGCAGCCTCCGGGTTTTCCCGTGCGGATCGCTTTCCTGGAAGAGGATGATGAAACGGTCATCTCCCAGGGTGGCGGAGCGGATGGAAAGCCGGGCACCACCGAGTTCCACCTGCATGGGTTCCGCAGGCAGGGGACCAGGGGCCACCTGCCGTCCCCACCAAGTCTTCAGCGACTGGGGCAGCATCGCTTTCCAGGATGAATCCTGTGGGAAAAACCGCCGGAGCAGGTCGCTTGCGGGGGCGTTGATGTGGAGGATGTTCCCGTGCCGGTCCACCAGCGCGACCCCTTGGGAAGATTGCTCGATCGCGCGGGCGGAGAGCAGGGCCAGCGCCTGTGCCTCCGTGAAGGCGACGGCGTTTTCAAAGGCGGCGGTGAGGTGAGGCCGCAGGTAGGCGGCGATCTCGCGGTCATCTTCGGTGAAGGAGCGCTCACCCCGGTTCAACGCGATGAATATCAACTCCTGACGGGAGGTGTGCAGGCAGAAGATGAGGCTGTCCCGGACACCGATGGTCTCCAGCGCGGTGGCGAATGGCGTGATGCGCCACTCCGCCTCACTGGTGAAGTCGGAGACGAAATGCGGGCTGCCGTCGCCGTTGTCATACACGTTGCGATAGACCGGATGGCTGCCGATGTGCGGTGCCATCTGCGGCATGATCGCCTCCATGCGTGGCTGCCAGCCGGTCGGGTGGTAGGCGGCCACCAGCGCCCCGGTGCGGTGGCTGACCTGGTTGTAGGTGCAGAACAGGCAGGGGATCAGGCGGCGGACGGCCTCCAGCATCACGGCGGGCAGGGCGGCGGCGTCGCGCAGCCGGTAGAGTTCCGGGAGTTCCGCGTGAATGGCCCTGTAGTCCTCTGGTTTCAACCGGCGGGATCTTCTCTGGTCCGGGGAAAAAGGAAAGCCCTGAAATAGGTTCCGCTTACCTCCCCGGCAGGCGGTTCCGGGCGGGGGTGGACAAGTCATGTGGGGCGGTTATACCATCATCCGGTCCCGTTCTTTCGGCTGGACGCCGCCGCCTGATCCCTTCAGACAGGTGACCCCTCCAGCGGTTTGCCGCGTGCGGGAATCCCAATTATACAATCAATATGGACATCCAAATCGCCACCCTCTGCGACTTCGCTGCGGATTATAACGGCAAGCTCGTGATCTCGGGAACTTTCGACACCCTCGCGGCCCGTGCCGTGCCGGTCGTGCATCCTTCCTGCGCGCTCGCGCTCCGCTTCTGCTTCACTCCCGAAGATGCGGGCCGCCACAAGCTTTCGATCAACATCATCAATGAGGATGGTGATTCCCTCGACCCGAACAACATGCCGATCGAGCCCGAGTTCGAGGTCCAGCTCCCGAAGAATGTCCCCTTCCTGACCCGCAACATCGTCATGAACCTCCAGGGCCTCCGTTTCCCGGAAGCCGGCATCTACTCCATCGACATCGGCTGCGACGGCGAAGTGCTCGTCCGCCTGCCTCTCCGCGTCCTCCTTGTGAACCAAGGCGCGAACGGCGAAGCCCAGCTTGCCTGATCGTCCGGACAATTCATTGGGTGCCATGTCTGACCATTATTCATGCGCCCTGATCACCGGGGCCTCCGCGGGCCTCGGTGAGGAGTTCGCCTTCCAGCTTGCGCCCCGGGTCCACAAGATGGTCCTGGTGGCGCGGCGGGAGGAGCGGCTCGCCACCATCGCGGATCGTTTGCGGGAGAGTTTCCCTCATGTCGCCGTCGCGGTTTTTTCGGCGGACCTGACGCTGCCATCCCACCGGGAGCAGCTTGTCGATCTGCTGGAACAGCGCGGTTTCATCCCGGACCTGCTGGTCAACAACGCGGGGATGGGGGACTACGGTGAATTCTCAAATGCGGACTGGGGGAAGCTCGATGCGATGCTGCAGCTCAACATCACCGCGCTGACCCACCTGACCCACGCCCTGCTGCCGCAGATGATGAAGCGGGGCTATGGTGCGGTGGTGAACGTCAGTTCGCTGGCCAGCCTGCTGCCCATCCCGGACTTCGCCGTCTATGCCGCGACCAAGGCGTATGTCACCAGCTTTTCCGAAGCCCTCAGGATCGAGGTGCGGGATCACGGGATTTCCGTGCTGGCGGTCTGCCCGGGGCCGGTTCACACCGAGTTCGGTGAGGTCGCCCGCCAGAGTGGCGGAAGTGCGGACATGCCTGGCAGGGAATGGTTCTACGTGGACAAGGAACAGGTGGTCGCGGAGTCGATCGCCGCACTGGATGCGGACAAGGCCAGGGTCTATCCCGGCTGGCAGGTGGCCGCTGCCGCCGTGTTGATTTCCGCTGTTCCTCTGGTCCTGCTCCGGTTGATCCTGGGAACGCGGCCCCGCAGGTCCTGAACGCCGGGTTGAAATTCCGCGGAACCGGAAATTCGGCGGAATTTTCCCCGAATCGGGAAAATGTCGTGATCCCGACCCCTGATCGTGCCAGCTTCGGCCCGTGGAGGCAGCGATGAAAGACGCCAGGGAGTCGATGGACGAGGATCCGCCAAGGGTGGAATCCGCGACCATCGAGGATCTGCCGGCCCTTGTGGAGCTGGTGATGGAGTTGTTTTCAAAGTCGAAGGATTTCGCTCCCGACCATGATGTCCAGGAGAGGGGCCTGCAGTTGATCCTGGAACAACCGAGCCGCGGACGCATCTTCGTCCTGCGGAACAACCACCGCATTTTCGGCATGGTGAACCTGCTGTTCACCATCTCCACCGCACGGGGCGGCTTCGTCATCCTGATGGAGGACGTCATCGTCCATCCGGACCACCGCGGCCAGGGCTACGGCAGGATGCTCCTCCAGCACGTGGTGGAATTCGCCAAGCAGAAGAATTTCAAGCGTATCACGCTGCTGACGGACAAGATCAGCGAGGAGTCCCAGGAGTTCTTCGCGAAGAACGGCTTCGAGTATTCCAACATGATCCCCATGCGGCGGATCATCGACTGATCCGCCATGCCTCCGGGACCGACAGCGGAAGGCGACGCCTTTGCCCTCACCATGCTCGTGATGCTGTTGTCCGCGTTCGCGGTGATCGCTCTGATCCTTTTCACCATCTTCCGGAATGCCGCGAGGAGGAGCCGCGAGGCCGACGAGATCACCGTGGACTCCGCGAAGGAAGAGGGCGGGGGAGAAAGTTGACGGCCGGTGGACCCCGTGCGTCCAACGGATGACCTGCGGCTGGAGATGCGGAAGCGTCCGGCGGGCCGGCCTGTGATGTACCAGCGTTGGTCGGACCTGCTGTTCCTCCACTGGAAGATCGACCCTTCGGAGATCCGGCGGCGTCTGCCGGACGGACTGCATGTCGATACCTATGGCGGGGAGGCATGGATCGGTGTGGTGCCGTTTTTCATGGAGCGCATCCGTCCCGTGGGGCTTCCCGCCGTGCCCTGGCTGTCGTGGTTCCTGGAGCTGAACGTGCGCACCTACGTGCATGATGAGCACGGGCGGCCGGGCGTGTGGTTTTTCTCCCTCGACTGCAACCAACCGCTCGCGGTCGAATTCGCGCGCAAATTCTTCCATCTGCCCTACCAGCACGCGGCGATGCGTGCGGAGAGGGTGGGTGGCGGCGTGCACTACCGGTCAAGGCGCAGGAGAACCACGGGGAAATGCGCGGAGTTCAACTACGCGTCCGGTGGGGACGTCCGTCCTGCGGAGCCGGGCACGCTGGAGTGGTTCCTGGTGGAGCGGTATCTGCTTTTTTCAACGAGCCGTGCCGGACGGATTTTCACCGGGCAGGTGAACCATTCTCCCTACCGGATCGCCCCCGCAAGCTGCCTGGAATGGTCCACGGAGCCGCTGCGCCTGAATGGCTTCGCGGATCCCGGACGCCCGCCGGATTCCATGCTCATCGCGGAAGCGGTGGATGTGGCGGTGTTCCCGCTGCGCGGCGTGGCATAGCGGGCCTCTCAAAAAGGCGACTTCCCGCTTCCGGTGATCCTCACCTCGTCCGCTTGCAGTAGAGGCTGTAAGCCATCGGACGTGCGCAGCAGCAGCTCGCCCTGCGGTGAGATGCCTTCAACCGTTCCGGACAGGGGGCCGGACGCGGCGGTGAGGGATACTTCCTGGCCGGTCAGCACACAGCGGAGGCGGATGGAGTTGATGGCTTCCGGAAATTCCGTGCCGATCTGGTGGCGGCGGAGCGAAAGGCGGCGGATGATGGCGGCAAGGACCTCCGCACGGGACACCTCGCCACCTGCCTCCAGCGCCAGCGAGGTGGCGATCGCGGAAACCTCATCGGGAAACGTGAGGGTGTTCACGTTCAGACCGATGCCCACGACCACAAAGTCCCTGCCTGCTTCCACCAGGATGCCCGCTATTTTCTTTCCCCCGGCCCAGACATCGTTCGGCCACTTGATGCCGACAAGCGGGATGGATTCCTCCAGTGCTTCCGCCACGGCAAGGCCGGTCACCAGCGCGAGCCGCGGCCACAGCGCCTTCGGTGCGTCCGGGCGGAGCAGCACGGAAAACGCCAGCGACTCCCCGGGAGGGGAAAACCATGCGGCACCCCGCCTGCCACGGCCCTGGGTCTGGCGGTCGGTGATGACGACCAGGCCCTCCGGCATGCCCTGTTCCGCAAGGCGGCGGACTTCATCGTTCGTGGAGTCAACGGTCTGCTTGATCAACAGACGGAAAGGCTCCGGTAGATCCGGCGCGATGGCGGAGAACTCGTCCACGTCAGACGGGTGTGAAATCGAGGCCGATGTCGAGCGACGGTGCGGAGTGGGTGATGGCTCCGACAGAGATGAAATCGACGCCCGTTTCCGCGATCTCCCGCAGGGTGGTCAGGGTGACGCCACCGCTTGCTTCCAGGAACGGCTTGTGGCTTTCACCACGTGCCTCCACGGCCTCGCGCAGTTGGGCCAGGGTCATGTTGTCCAGCAGGATGTGGTCCACGCCGTCCATGGAAAGGAAAGTGCGGACCTGCTCCAGGCTGTCCGCCTCCAGTTCCACCTCAACGCCGGGCCGTTCCTTGCGGAGTTTGTAAATGGCGGCCTGGATGACAGCAGGCCCGCCTTCCGCGACGAGGTGGTTGTCCTTCACCATCGCGCGGTCATAAAGGCCGATCCGGTGGTTGGTGCCGCCGCCGTCCGCGACGGCCTTCTTCTCCAGCAGGCGGAAGCCGGGAGTGGTCTTCCGCGTGTCCAGGATGCGGGCATTCGTGCCGCGGACCTCTTCGACATAGCGGGCGGTCATGGTGGCGACACCGCTGAGCCGCTGGAGGAAATTGAGCGCGGTCCTTTCCGCGGTGAGGATGGAGCGGGCGGAGCCTTCCACGCGGATGAGCAGGGCACCGGCGGCGACCTTGCTCCCGTCGTTGATGAGGATCTCCACCTGGAGGGATGGATCCACCGTGGCGAAGACGCGGGCCGCGGTTTCCACCCCGGAGACCACGCCGTCCTTTCTCACGGCGACGAAGGCGCGCGCTTTCCGGTCTTCAGGGATGAAATAGAGGGAGGTGACATCACCCGCGCCGATATCCTCGGCCAGGGCGAGATCAATGAGTGTCTGGGACATGCTGGCGTGGATGCTAGACTGCACCCCGCCGCCGTCCAAGGTGAATGTCCGGAAAAGCTTGGAGCGGGCACTCTTCCGGATTTGGTGGCAGGGACCGCATTCCATGCGGTCAGGCGGGGGAAAGCCGCCGCCATCCCCTGATTCCATCCTGCCACATCGGGCCACCTTATCACCTGCGGAGGGTGCCACCATGCGATCCGGCATGGCGGGTTTCGTCCGCCGCCCCCAGCCGGACCGCATGGAATGCGGTCCCTGCCAGTCCTTACCAGGAAAGCCGGGGCAGGTTGCCGGAAAGGGATTTCCCCCCCACGCTGTCTGTCCGTCCGCCATGGATGATCACGTAGGTGGCGGACCTGCCGTCCGGTGCGGTGAAGACGGTGGCGTTGGAGGTGATTTCGGGGTCCTCGTTGCCGGTCGTCTGGTAGCCGATTTTCCGGCCCAGCAGCGTGAGGGTGCCATGCGGGCCGTAGGCGAACTTCCGCGGGGGGCGGGGCGTGCCGACGATGGTGAAGTAGCGGTCGCCGGGGAGTCGGTGGGTGGCGGCGTAGCTGCCGTCTTTCATGACGATGTACTCCGGTTTCCCATGTTTCGCCTCCAGGTCGGGGGCGTGCAGGATGGGGACGGAAATGCGGGCGGGATCTTTCGATGCGTAGGTGTTCCAGTCCACCAGATCCCCGGCGAGGACACCGGCCACCATGTCCACCCCAGGGACGCCGGGGGAGGTGCGGACCGGAGCGCACGAATACAGGGCGAGCAGGGCGGCGGATGGCAGGAGCGTGCTTTTCATCATCGGTTGGAACGCTTGGGTATCGTGTTTCTTTGCGGAAATCATCACTCACCCACCACGGCGACGGCGATCTCACGGCGGTGGGGCGCGCGGCGGTGCTCAAAGAGAAAGATGCCCTGCCAGGTGCCGAGAACCATCCTGCCATCCATGATGGGGATGACCTCGCTGGTGCGGGTGAGCGCCATCCGGATGTGGCTGGGCATGTCATCCGGTCCCTCCGCGGTGTGGATGAACCAGGGGGTGTTCTCCGGCACCAGATGGTCGAAGAATTTCTCCAGATCCCTGCGGGCGCTGGGGTCGGCGTTCTCCATGATGACCAGACTGGCGCTGGTATGCCTGACGAAGACGGTGACCGTGCCGTTCCGGATGCCGGAAGCCGCGACGATGTCCTCCACCTGCGCGGTGATCTCCACGGTGCCTTTGCCACGCGTGGTGAGGGTGAACCGATCGGTGTGGGCGGCCATGGTTTCAGAAATTTTCGAGCACCCACTTTCCGACGGCGGTCCCGGACTCCATGGCGGCATGGGCCTCACGGAGGGCCTCCGGGGTGATGCGGCCGAAGATCCTGTTGGCGAGGTCCGGAAATCGGCCCGCGTCCGCGAGCGCGGCGATGGTGGCGAGGATTTCGCCCTGCCGTTTCATGTCAGGAGTCTGGAACTTCGGGCGGGAGAACATGTATTCCCATACGATGCGCGGACTCTTGAGGCGGAAAGGATTTCCGATCTGGATCGGGTGCTGGTTTTCCACGATGAGGCCGAGCGCGCCGAGCGGGGCCAGGAGATCGGCGGTGATCTGCCAGTAGCCGTCCGTGTCGAAAAGATTCGCGATGAAGGGATACTCCGTCACACCGGCTTCCTCCGCCTGCGGGCGGAGCGGCTCACGGTGGTTGAGGATGTGGTCGGCACCCAGTTTCAGGCACCACTCATGCGTCTCCGGGCGGGAGGCGGTCGCATGGGCGATGAGGCCCGCACGCTTGGCGAGGGGGATCATCGCGGAACCGACTCCACCCGCTCCGTTGATGATCAGCAGCGCTTTGCCCGCGTCCTTCCCATCCGGGTCGACGCCCATCCGCTCGAACAACAGTTCCCATGCCGTGATGGAGACGAGCGGCAGGGCGGCGGCCTGGGCGAAGCTGAAGGTCGCGGGCTTCTTCGCGGCGATGCGTTGGTCAACGAGCTGATACTCCGCATTTGACCCCGGGCGGGTGACATCCCCCGCGTAGAACACTTCGTCGCCCGGGGAAAAGTCCGTCACCAGCGGCCCCACCGCCTCCACCGTTCCGGCGGCATCCCAGCCGAGGATCTTCGGCGCATCGAGAGGTCCGTCGCCGATGAGTTTGCGCACCTTGGTGTCCACCGGGTTCACGCCCACGGCGGAGATTTTCACCAACAGGTCGAGTGGTCCCGGCATGGGCTTCGCGGTCTCGAACTCGACCAGGGAAAGGGGATCGGATGCGGGCAGGTACTGGCGTGCGCCGATGGCTCTCATGCGCGGATCTTCAAGCCGGAGTCCTCCTATGGCAACAAAGGTTTCAGCCCCACCCACTGGCTGCCCCACGTGATGATCCAAGGGAGCGAACCGATGCTGACGATGGTGGTGGCGATGATGACCTGGACGGCGACCGCAGGCCTGCCGTTGTAGAGGCGCGCCAGCAGGACCGTGCTGAGGGCGGCGGGCATGGCGGCCTGGACCACCAGCACCTGGCGCAGCTCCGGCGGGATGGGCAGGAACTTCGCCGCCGCGAGGATGAGCAGTGGGGAGAGGATGATCCTCACCACCACGGAAGCGGTGATCATTTTCACCGAAGGCCGCTCGCTGGCGATGAGGTCCGCCATGGAAGCTCCCGTGATGAGGATGGCCAGCGGGAAGCTGCCGATGCCCAGCATCGCCATCGCCTCCCGTGCAGGGCCGGTGATCTTCGTATCCAGGCCCAGCGCCACCAGCAGCAGGCCGGTGGCCACGGCGACCACGGGGCCATTGAGCAGCTTCTTCAGCGTGAAGCCGCGGTCGCCGCTCATGATCATCACACAGACCGTCCAGATGGCGATCTCCACGCCGATGTTGTGGATGAACATCACGGCCAGCGCGCCGCCACCCCACAGGATCTGCACGACCGGGATGGCGGTGAAGCCGAAGTTCTGGATGCCGGACGCGATGGCGAAGGTCCGCAGGCCCGTGCCGCGCTGGAGTCCGAAAAGGCGGGCCACACACCAGCCCAGACCCACGCCCAGCAGCGGGATGGTGAAACCCAGGCCCATGCCCCAGGCGATGGTCGGGCCGCTGCGCAGCACCTCATGGCCGAGGATCTTGTCGAGGATGAAGCAGGGATAGAGCACGTTGTAGATCACGCGCATCACGCCGTCGTCATGCTCCGCCTTCAGGATGCCGCCCTTGCGCAGTAGCGCTCCCGTGAAGATGAGGAGATACACCGGCAGCACGGAGATGATGACGGCACCGGGAGAGATCACGCGCGAAGTGTCGGGGAGCCGGGATTCCGCACAAGTCCAGATTCAGAAGAAAAATCAACGTCGTAATTGTCTGATGGCCGGTAACTTGTGATGTGGTGGGTGAATTTCTTTGAATACCCCGGCGATGGATCGGGTCTTACCGGGTGACAAGAAACCATCCTATGAAAACGAATCCGACTCCAAAACAAGGCTTCCTTCACAGGCTCACCAGGCTTCCCAAGATTTTGGTCTTCGCTGGTCTGGCCGCCGTGTTGGCGCTGCCCATGGCTGAAGCACGCCCCGGCGATGGCCGCAGGGGTGGCCACCACCACCATCACGGCCATGGCTACCATGGTGGCCATCACCACCACCGCCATCACTATGACCGCGGCTATCACCGTCCGGTTCCCCGCTACGTCCACCGTCCGGTCCATCGTGGTTGGTCCCGTCCGGGTTGGTACGGCAGCTATCCACCGGCCGGCTATGTGGACTACCGCTACATCAGCCACCTGCCGCGCGGCTACCGCACGGTCTATCGCGGCGGACACCGCTACTACTATGCCAACGGCGGCTACTGGTATCCTGCCACCTACAGGGGCAACGGCGTGTATATCAGCGTGAGATTCTGACAGGAGACAAGGGACATTGGCTGGCGAAGCCCGGGGGAGAGATCCTCCGGGCTTTTCCTCATTCAGGGTCCTTCCATCGGAGCGGTGGACTGCCGCTGCATGGCAGGGACCGCATTCCATGCGGTCAGGCGGTGGAGAGCGCTCCGAATCCTCCGGCTCCATCCTGCCGCAACATCCCACCAACGACCTACGGGAGGTGTAGTGGTCGTCCGGGCATCAGGGGAGTTTTCCGCCGCCCCCCGCCGGACGCCATGGAATGGCGTCCCTGCCATACGGTGGAATCAGTCGGACGGCGGACGCCGCATGGACTTCTTCTGCGAGAGGATCCGCTTGTCCGCGACGGAGCGTTGTTTGGAACGTCTGGAACGCTGGCGTTTCTGACGGCGCATCTTTTCGATGGCCTGGGTCTTCGCCACGGCCTTGCCATCGCGGATCATCTCCAGTTGTTCGCACAGCTCGCGGCGGGCGAGGAAGCGGTTCATTTCGCGGGAGCGGTCGATCTGGCACTTGATGGCCACGCCGGTCGGCAGGTGTTTCAGGAAAACACAGTTGGAGGTCTTGTTGATTTTCTGCCCGCCCGCGCCGGAGCCGCGGACGAATTTTTCAAGGAGGTTGTCCTCCGTGATGCCGAGCGCGGCCATCCGCTGTTCCAGGGCGGTTTGCTTTTCAGGGGAGACGGGTGACTGCACGGAGGCAGGATGGCACGGGGGATGGAAAAAGGAAACGCCGGCGTGGTGCCGGCGTTTCCAGGATTTGGGGGATGGACTTTTCCGATGGGGATCACCAGCGCCACTCGAGGCCGCCGAAGACGCTGCGGCCATCTCCGGGGAGGAAGACGCGGGCGGGTTGCGGCACGACGGTGAGGGCGTTGTCAACGACGTCATGGGTGGCGGCGTAGCGCTCGTCGGTGAGGTTCCGGGCCTCGATGAACCAGGAAAGCCCTTGCTCCTGGCGGCGGCCGAACTTGAAGCCCACCAACGCGTAGGGATCCGCGGACAGCGTGTTGCGGTGATCCACGTAGGACTTCACCGGCACCCACTCGAACGTCGGTCCGGCATACCAACCCTGGTCGTTCTGCCAGAGGAGCTCGCCGCGGATGAGGTGCGGCGGCAGTCCGGCGATCTTGTTGCCGGAGTAGTCGTAGGCCGCGGTGGTGTGCCGGTCGAACTCGAACCGGCCGTAGGTCCATGCGGTGCGGAAGACGAGGCGGTGCGCGGGATCGTCATTCCAGTCGTTGCCGAGCAGGTCGATCTCGGTGCCGATCTCCAGGCCGGAGTGGGTGGTGCGGTCCGCGTTCGTCGTGGTGCTCAGCCCGGTCGACGGATCGATGACGGTCAGGAGTTCGTCCTCGATTTCCGCGTGGTAGGCGGTGGCGTCCCAGCGGAAGAAGCCCCATGAGCCGCGGGTGCCCAGCTCGAAGCTGGTGGCGGTCTGCGCGTCGCGGGCGGTGTTCGCGGTGTAGGTCTCGCTGAAGGATGGCGGCTCATAGCTGCCGCTCACGTTGGCATAGACCTGGTAGTTCTCCGCGTCATAGCGGAGGCCGATCTTCGGGGCGAATTCGTTGTATTCGTAGGTGTAGTCGGGCGGTCCGGCGAACTGGCGCTCGATCTCGCGGCGGTTGTGGGCCGCGCTGGCACCCAGGATGGCGGTGAAACCGTTGCCGATGGTGAACTGGTTCTCCACGAACGCTTCGAGGTTGGTCGCGATCTGGTCGCTGTCGGAAAGCAGGGTGCCGCGCGTGCCGTTGAGGTTCTGGAACTGCGCGGCATGCGTCACCCCGCGGGTGAGGAAGACCCCGGCGCGGACCTGGTTTTCATGGGAGAACAGGTCGGACGTGTTGGTGAAGGTCACGCCGAGCAGCGCGTCATTGGAGCGCTGGTCGATCACCTGGAAGATCGGATGGTTGAGGTCCTTGTAGGTCCATGATGCGGTGAGGTCCCATTGGTTGTCGCCGTTGGTGAAGGTGGTCTTGCTGGCGATGCGGTAGAGTTCGAAGTCGCGGTGGTAGTCGCCGGTCGCGTTGGTGGGGTTCGCGTCGCGCGGGTCGTCCTTGAGCTGGGCCTTGCTGAGGCTGCCGGGGATCTGCGAATCCGTCAGGACGCCGGTGATGTAGAGGCGGGACTCGATGCCATCGGAAATGTTCCAGCCGATGTTGCTGAACAGCCGCTGGTTGTTCTGCTCCGCATGGTCGCGGAAGCCGTCCTGCGACTGCCAGGTGAAGGAGGAGTAGGCATCGGTCGCATCGTTGGAGAAGCCTCCGGCGAGTGTGCCGCGGAAGTAGTTCCATGATCCGGCCTCGAGGCGTGCGAACCCGCCGGGGTCCGTGCGTCCATTACGGGACACATAGTCGATGGCTCCGCCGAGGGTGGAGCCGCCGTAGGCGAGGGCGTTGCCCCCGCGCCAGACGTTGATGTAGCGCGAGGCGGACGGTTCCAGCGACTGCATGTCAAAGCCGCCGTCGGCCAGGTTGACCGGGACGCCGTCCTGGAGGACGCGGATGCCGCGGCCATGGAAGGTCCGCTGGAGGCCGGAGCCACGGATGGAAAGCCGGGCTTCATCCGAGCCGAAGCGCGGTTGGGCGAAAACACCGGGGGAAAGGGCGAAGGTATCCGCCAGCGTGCTGGCCCGGCCGGTGAGATAGCGCTCGGAATCGACGACCTCGGTTCCGCCCGCGGTCTTGGAGAGCTCCACCTTGCTTTCGGCCACGGTGGGGACGGTCTTGGAGGCTCTCTCCCGGGCCGCCTCGACGGTCAGGGTTTCGAGTTCGGTTTGGGCGATGGCCGCCGTGGTGCTGGCGGTGAGCAGATAGGAAATGAGTTTCACGGAGATGATTTTGGGAAAGATGGGAGGGGATTCCTCCCGCCGGAGGCACGTGTTTGGGCGTGATCCGGCGGAAGGTCCGGCCTTTGTCCTTGCGCGACCGGTTTTGAAACGGCGTGCAGACCGGAAAGGTTTGGCGGCGCGCCCAACAGGCATGCCGGTATCTAGGGATCAGTCAGCGGACGGAAATGTCCGCCTCACGCGGCCAGACACGGCGGCGGAACGGGCGGAGACGCCCGGAGGGAATCGGCGGGAACAGCCACGCCGGGGAATGCAACGGGGGGAAGATCGGTCACCGGCGGAGGTGCCAGCGCCATGTCTTTCGACGGCAGCATATCCTGGACGATCTTGCCGGAGGAAACGCTGGGCAGGGGAGCGACAGGATCCTTTTTCTCCGGCTCGGACTTTTTCGCCTCCGCGATCTTGCAGCAGAGGTCGCACGGCTTTTCACCGCTGAAGGTGTCTTTCGCGGCCTGCATGAGACCATCCTGCTGGGAGTAGCTCACAAGCATACCGATCCATGCATAACATTGCATGATCGAATAAGGTCCGCCCGCCAGATGGAGGCAGCCGAGCAGGACAAGCAGGAATTGGAAAGGCTTCTTCAGTGGATTTACCGATTTAGGAAGCGCAAGGACGGGAGGTTTCTACGGACGGGGTGAGAGGTCGGCAAGGGGAAAATCACCCGTTTCCAGCCGGGATTGACGGAAACAGGAAGGTGCGGGACACTCGGCTCCATGAGCGAGCCTTTTCCCGACGACACGATGGCCGGCCGGCCTTGTCTGGAGACACCCGGCGGCCACAAGAAGGTGCTGCTGCATTCCTGCTGCGCACCCTGCTCCGGTGAGGTGATGGAGGCGATGACCGCCTCCGGGATCGACTACACGATTTATTTCTACAATCCGAACATCCATCCGCGCACGGAGTATGAGCTGCGGAAGGCGGAGAACATCCGCTTCGCCGAGACGCACGGGATTCCCTTTGTCGATTGCGACTATGACACGGACAACTGGTTCGCGCGGGCGAAGGGCATGGAGATGGATCCGGAGCGCGGCGCGCGCTGCTCGATGTGTTTCGACATGCGGTTCGAACGGACGGCGCTGTATGCCTATGAGAATGGCTTTCCGCTGATCACGAGCTGCCTGGGCATCTCCCGCTGGAAGAGCATGGAACAGATCAATGAGTCCGGTGAGCGGTCCGCGGCGAAGTACCCCGGGATCACCTACTGGAAGCACAACTGGCGGAAAGGCGGCGGTTCCGCGCGGATGATCGAGATTTCCAAACGCGAGCATTTCTACCAGCAGGAATACTGCGGCTGCATCTACTCCCTGCGGGATACCAACGCCTGGCATGTCTCCAAGGGGCGGCCGAAGATCGTCCGTGGGGTGAAGTTCTACGGAGAAAAGGACTCCGCCGTGGTGGAGGCCGCGTTGAATGAGGTGAATGGGGAAGCTTGAAAGGCAGGGACCGCATTCCATGCGGTCCGGTGGCGGAAGGTCCCCTTCATCCTCCGATGCCGGATCATCTGGATGTGTTGGAACAAGAGCGGCCCCGTGGGATCATGGATTATCCACCCAACCGGGCGCCATGGAATCGCATCCCTGCCGCCAAGAAAGAAAGCCCGCGTCCGGATGGTAACGGAGCATGATGAAAAAACTCCTGCTTCTGTTATGGGCCCTGCCGCTGATGGTTTTCGCACAGACGAAGGTCTGTCTGGTTTCCGCGTCCGCGGAGTATGCCTCGCATGATTCGCTGGCAAAGCTGCAGGAGGATCTGGAGAAGAGCGGGATGATCTGCTTCCGCGCCTTCGGCGAGGACAAGGGGAATGGTGTTCCGGGGCTGGAGAAACTGGCGGAGTCCGACGTGCTGGTGCTTTTCACCCGCCGCATCGTTCTTCCCGCCGACCAGATGGAACTGGTGCGCAAGCATGTGGATGCGGGCAAGCCGGTCGTCGGCATCCGCACGGCCAGCCATGGCATCCAGAACTGGGTGCCGGATGTGAAGGCCTTTGACAAAGAGGTGCTGGGCGGCAGCTATGACGGCCACTACAAGGAGAACGAGGCTGCGGAACTTTCCAGGAACGCCGGGCAGGAAGGCCATCCCGTTTTCAAGGGCGTGCAGCCGTTCGGAACGGATGGAAAACTCTACAAGAACGAGAAGCTCGCGGACGATGTGACGGTGCTGCTGACGGCGAAGAACGCATCCGGTCAGAGCCAGCCGGTGGCGTGGACGCGCAAGCATGCGGGCGGGAAGGTGTTTTACACCTCCCTGGGCGTGCAGTCGGATTTCACGAAGCCGGAGTTCCGGCAATTCCTCGCCAATGCGGTGGCGTGGGCAGCGGAGAAGTGAGAAACGGAGGCATCTTCTCCCATCGGCGGAGCCGATGGGAAAGGAGGCGCTTTCTCCGAAAGGGCCGGGGTGGACGGCGCATTACCGGTTCGGCGGATCGAATGAGTGATGCGGTGAGCCATCATCTAGCAGACCAGCTCCGGTTCCTGGTAGGCTTCCCTCCAGCCGAACCTCTCACGAGGTTCGATACCCCCTTGCAGTCCAGATAGGTGTAACGGGTGTCACCCCAGACCTTCCGGAGAAAGGTCATTCCGTACCGCGCCGCGCGCGGAGCACTGGGTCGGGGATGTTCTCCACACACCCATCGGCGGAGCCGATGGGAAAGGAGGCGCTTTCTCCGAAAGGGCCGGGGTGGACGGCGCATTATCGGTTCGGCGGATCGGATGAGTGATGCGGTGGGCCATCATCTAGCAGACCAGCTCCGGTTCCTGGTAGGCTTCCCTCCAGCCGAACCTCTCACGAGGTTCGCTACCCCGTTGCAGGCCGTATCGGCGGGACGGGCGTCCCCCACAAAAAAAACGCCGGTCGGGTGACCGGCGTTCTTCTCAAAAGATGATGTGAAGGAGGCTCAATGCGCCTTCGGGTCTCCGCCGGAGGCGTCACCGAGGTGCTGCTTGTCTTCCGGCAGGAACTTCTTGAAGCGGGTCTTGTCGATCGCCTTCATGTAGGCTTCTTCCGGTGAGATCATGCCTTCGCGGAGTTTCGTCCAGATGGATTCGTCCATGAACTGCATGCCGTCCGCCTTGCCGCCGGTGATGACGTCATAGAGCTTCTGGGTGGCGCCTTCACGGATGATCGCGCTGACGGCGGGTGTGGCGAACATGATCTCGTGCACGGCGGTCCGGCCCGGCTTGTCCACCCGCTTGCAGAGAAGCTGGGCGACGACGCCGCGGAGGGACGACGCGAGCATGGTCCTCACCTGTGACTGCTGGTCGGCGGGGAACACGTCGATGATCCGGTCAACCGTCTTGCGGGCGTTGTTGGTGTGGAGGGTTCCGAACACCAGCAGGCCGGTTTCCGCGGCGGTGAGCGCCAGCGAGATGGTTTCAAGGTCCCGCATCTCACCGACCAGAACGATGTCCGCATCCTCCCGCAGGGCGGCGCGCAGGCCGTCCGAGAATGAGGGTGTCTGGATGGGAACCTCACGCTGGGTGATGATGGACTTCTTGTTCGAGTGCACGAACTCGATCGGCTCCTCGATGGTGATGATGTGCCGGTTGAAGTTCGAGTTGATGTAGTCGAGCAGCGCGGCGAGCGTGGTGGACTTTCCGGAGCCGGTCGGTCCGGTGACCAGCACCAGGCCGGAGCGCATGTGGCCGAATTCCTTCACCACTTCCGGCACACCGAGGGATTCCAGTGCGGCGATTTCCGTCGGGATGAGGCGGAACACCGCGCCGAGGCCGTTCTGCTGCTTCAGGTAGTTGCAGCGGAAGCGGGAGTCCTCATCCATCTCGTACGCGAAGTCGAGGTCGCCCGTGGCGAGGTAACGTTCGAAGGCCTTCGGATCACAGATCTCCGCCAGCAGGTCGCGGAAGGAGTCACCTTCCAGCGGGGGCTGGTCCGGGATCGCGGTCACCGCGCCGTGCACGCGGATCTTCGGCGGCTGTCCTTCGGAAAGGTGGAGGTCCGAACCTTTGGATTCGATGAGGTATTGGAAATAGGCGTCGATCTGAGCCATGATGGTGGGTTTTGGAAAATTCGGTGGAAAGGAAGGAGGGCTTCAGGATTTGAAGAAGGAATGCATCTGGGCCTTGTCCTCGGAGCGGAAGAGCGCCTCCTCACGGGAGATGACGCCTGCGGTGACCAGCCGGCGGAGGGACTCGTCCATGGTGACCATGCCGACGTGCTTGCCGGTCTGCATGATGCCGGGAAGCATGAAGGTCTTGCCCTCGCGGATGCAGTTCGCGACCGCGGGGGTGTTCACCAGAAGCTCCACGGCCAGGGTCCGGCCGTTTCCGTCCACACGCGGGACGAGCTGCTGGGAAAGGATGCCGCGGAGGGATTCCGACACCATGATGCGGATCTGGTCCCGTTGGTCCGTGGGGAACACGTCCAGCACCCGGTCCAGGGTCCGCGGCGCGTTGCCGGTGTGGAGCGTTCCGAGCACAAGGTGACCGGTTTCCGCGGCGGTGAGGGCGAGCTGGATGGTCTCCAGGTCGCGCATTTCACCGACCATGATGACGTCCGGATCTTCCCGGAGCGCGCCACGGAGAGCTTTGGCGAAGGAGTCCGTATGGGTGTGGACCTCCCGCTGGTTCACCTGGCAGCCTTTCGACTCGAAGACGTACTCGATGGGGTCTTCCAGGGTGAGGATGTGGTCCTCGCGGTCGCGGTTGATGAAATCGACCAGCGCGGCGAGGGTGGTGGACTTTCCGGAACCCACGGCTCCGGTCACCAGGACGATGCCGTTCTGGTAGCGGGTGAGGGGGACCACGCTCTCCAGCGGCAGGCCGATCTCCTCGATCGAGCGGATGCTGGTGTCGATGATCCGGAAGGTCATGTCGTAGCCCAGGCGCTGCTTGACCACGGAGGCGCGGAAGCGGCCCTGGGCATTCGCATAGGCGAAGTCGATGTCCCCATGGCTCTGCAGTCGGTCCCATTTCTCATCCGTGAGGAAGGAGCGGGCGAGGCGCTCGGTATCGGTTGCGGTCAGCGGCGGGTGGTCCGACCAGATCGGCGACAGGTGCCCGAAACGCCGCCATGCGGGCGGGTAGGCGGTCGGCAGATGGAGATCGGAGCACTGGTATTCGCGCCCTAACTGGAGGTATTGGTCAACGTGGTCGAGAACCTGATGGTCGGACATGGGGTGGGGTTTTATTTATAAAAAGGAGTAACACGCCGCTGAGGGCGAGAAGGAATTTCATCTCCGGCGAATTTTGCCGCGATGTAGTTCTTCAACTGGCCCGTGAGCCAGACTTTCAGGAAGGGGCGCAGCGCGGCGATGGCGAGGGTGAACAGGACCCCTAACAGGGTTTTCTTCTTCGCCGGGGCCTTTTCCCGCTTCGCCTTCCGCCGGAAAAGCAGGCTGGTGGCCAGCCCCGCGGCCATGGAGCCGCCGAGCCAGCCGGTGGGGTGGCTGCGCAGGGAGTCCTTCAGCCGGGCGGGGACGTCGAGCTTGTGTTTGAACGCGCGGATCTCCGAGCCGAGCACGCCGCGGGCGGCGTCACTGGTCCGGATCAATCGTTGGATTTGTTCGGGGATTGGAAGTTCGCTAGCCATTCGCGGTCTTTCTTGAATTCGGCACGGGTGACCTCGAACGTGGCGGGTCCCGGCTTTTTGGCGATGAGGATCAGGATCAGGGCGATGAGCAGATGGATGCCACCTGTGGAAAGGGTCACCCAATACCAAGGCCAGCCCGCGGAGGCGGAAATGGCGCCGATCCCCCCGGCCACGAGGATGATCCAGGCGAGGAGGACAAGGATGGCCGCCGTGGCGAACAGGATGCCGCGTTTCACCCCGGATCCGGCGGCTTGCTGGAATTCAAGCTGGATGAGGGCGATGCGGGAGCCGACCAGATCCATCAGGGCCGTGCGCCAGTTGGGCGGCACGGATGGGCCGCCGGACGGGACCGCCGGGGAAGGTGGATTCGTGCCAGAAGGATGATTCATATCAGAAAACCCGCTGCCGCACCCCGTTGGAGGACGACAGCGGGTGGAAATGAGGGACAGACCTCAGCGGCGGAGGATGAGGCCGATGAGGAAACCGACACCAAGGGCACCCAGCACCGATTTGGTGGGGTTCTGGCGGATGTAGTCCTCGGCGGTGACGTGGAGTTCCTTCGCCTTCACGCGGGTGTCTTCCCATTGCTCGGTGGCGGTTTCGCGGAACTGGTGGGCGCGCTCGGAGGCCGCGTGTTTGAGGGCTTCCGCTTTTTCAGCCGCGGTTGCCTTGAACTGGGATGCCTTTTCTCCCGCGACTTCCCGGAACTGGTGGGCGGATTCAACCGCCTTTTCCTTGAGGGCGCTCGCCTGTGCGGAGGCGGTGCTGGCCAGCTCACGGACCTTTTCACCGGCGGCGGCACGGAGATCGTTGGCGGCCTGCGCGACCGATGGGGAACCTTGGGTGAAGCCTGCTTCCGGATCCAGGTTGTTGGTGGTGGCGAATGAGTCGGACATTTGGGTGGTTAGATTGAGTTACCGATGACTTGGTTGAAGCGTCAACTACCGCAAGATTGGCATCGCAATGAGTGGGGTGCAAGGAGTGACTTCGGGAAATCAGATGGAATCTCCGGGAATGCGGGCGGGAGGAAGCGATTGCTTTCCCCCGAAGGGTGGTCACTGAGAAAGGGTTCGCTATCCGGACGGGAGTTGGCATATACGATTTTCCATGCGACTGGATCCCACTCGGTATCTGATCATCGGATGGTCATTCATCTGCTGGCTGGCGGCGGATGTCAGGGCTGCGGAACATCCGGCGGTCGGGGCTCTCCGTCAGACGGCGGAGAAAACCATGGCTGAGCTGGAGACGGGCGAGATTTTCAAAGAGGCGGAGCTTGCGAAGAAATACCTGGCCGCGCTGGACGGGCTTGAGAAGAAGCTGGCGGCGGAGGGGGATCTGGAAGCGATCGTCGGTCTGCGGGAGGAGAAGAAGGCGGTTGCGGAGAACGGCACGACGTCGGGACATTCCGGTGCCGCTCTGGTCGGGATGCGTGGGAAATACCTCCAGTTGCGGGAGGATCTCCGGAGGGAGACCGACGGGGAGCGGGCGAAGCTGGTGGCAGGCGTGAAACAGTCGGTCACGGCGAAGCAGAGCGAGCTGGTGAAAGCCGGTGATGTGGAGGCGGCCCTGGAAGTCCGCCGTGACGGGGAACGTCTGCTGGGGGAGCTTTCCAAGGGCATGGCCGGATCCGGGTCCCCTGGTCCTGTCAACCAGCCGGAGATCCGGACGGCGGAGGATCTCAAATCGTTCCTTGCCGGATCGGTTTGGAAAGTGACCGGTGGCAGCGGTTCCATCCGCAGCAGGATCGAGTTCGGCACGGATGGAAATGCAACCGCCGATGACGGGCGGAAACTGGGCGGATGGTCGTGCGATGACGCGCGGACTTTCCGCATATCCGCCGCCGGCAATACCGGGGTCTTCGGTCCGGGTTGGGATTCATTCGAACTTTCATTCGCGGACGGTGGCAAGGCATCGGCAACCAGGGTGGCGAACCCCCATCATGGCAGGACCGTCCGGTTGAGGTTGGCGGATGACGTGAAGACGGGCCTTTCCTTCAGCAAGGGCAGGCCCGCCCGGACCAGTCCGGATGCGGACACGGTCCGCATGGTCTGCGGGCTGTCGGATCCGGATCACGTTTCCTTCGAGTATCCGCCGGGCAAAGGTTCCTATCTCCGGCACATCAAGTATGTGCTGAACTGCCATGAGCGGCCGGACCAGATGACGCCGCTGTTCCGCCAGGACGCCACTTTCAAAGTGATCCCCCTCGACGACGGAGCCGTGAGGCTGGAAGCGGTCAATTTCCCGGGATTCTTCCTGGCCGTGGATGCGGGCGGGGGGCAGGTGGTTCTCAAAAAGGCCCCTGATCTTCCGGCTTCCCGTTTCCGGTTGGAACCGGGCGGTTGAAACGCGTGGCGCGCTTATCTGACCCGGAGGGCTTTTGGGGCAGGTTCTCCCACGGGGCGCGCCTTCGGCGGATTGAGCAAGGTTTCCTCCTGGTCCTTCGGCGGGGAGGTGAACAGTTCGCTCTTCCAGTCCGCGTCCCTCATCGGCCCTGTCCCATGGAACTGGAACAAACCGTAGAACGGCCGCAGCGGCAGGGTGATGAGTCCCAGGAAGCCGCGGGCGTTCATCCGCACGGTCATGTCGATGTTGCGGGTGGCCAGGTCGATGCTGCCGTCCCCGGTGAACACCAGCGAGGAGGTGCTGGTCCGGAAATCATTGCTGCTCAGGACACCCCTGCGGATCTGGAAGTTGAGGAAGGCATCCTTCGCACGTTCATGGCCCGCCCTGCGGTCACCCAGCGCGGCGGCGACCAGCTTTGACAACGGGCCGAAGACCGGCACGGAGAAGAGTTCCGCCTTCTCCAGTCCAAGTAATCCGGTCCCGTTGAGGGTCTCGATCTTCCCGTCGTTGCAGGTGAACTCGATCCGCCCGGTGGTGGTCCCGCCGCCCTCCATCTGGAAGCCGTAGGTGGATGCCACCTCGGGCAGGCCGACCTTGGTCCAGCTCACTTCCCCGCCCAGTTTGCCCTTGTGGAACTCGAACCTGGAGGCGACCGGCCCCCCGAACGCCCGGAAGGTCAGATCCTTCACGGTGACCTGGTCCCCCCGGATCAGCACTTCGCCACTGGGTTGGAACAGGCTGATGGATTGCCCGAGCAATTTGTAATCCGCGGCCTTCTCCGAGCTGAAGCCGACGGTGAGGTTGGTGCGGCCCTGCGGCGTCACATCGACGATGCCGGAACCTTTCAGCGTCGGCGGTGAGTGGAAACGGTAGTCCTCCAGGTCGTCCGCGAGTTTCGGGGCGAACAGCCGGACGAGGGGGGCTGCCCACATGGTGCCCTCCACGCCCTCGATCTCCACGTGCCGGGGCTCCGGATCATAGCGCACGCGCCCGACTTTCGTGGTGCCGCGGCTGGGGCCGCCGTAGGCATTCCGCAGGCCATAGCTGTCGTAGTTGAAGACCACCGTGCCATCATGGAAGTCCAGCGCGTGATGGCTCAGGTCGAACGAGCATTTCGCCATCGCGACCGGGACGCCCTTGAAGGTCACGTTATCAGCCTGCCCCCGGCCGGTGTAGGCCCAGGATTTTTTCTCCCGGGTGTCGAATCCGCCTTCCAGCTCGATGTCGATCTTCGCCCCCGGCAGTTTCCCGAAATCATTGATGACGATCTCCAGCGGCTGTCCGGTGAAAAACGGCAGATAGACCTCGCTGGGCAGGGTGGACTTGAGCGCCATCTGCACGATGGGTCCCTGGATGAGCGCCTTTCCGCTGGCGGCCCCATCCTTCCGGGTGAGTACGGTGTCCAGCAGGTAGAGGTTCCCGTCATTCCAGGAAAAGGCGGTTCCCACCGTGTCAAAGGCCACGCCCTTCATCATCACGGAGTCGCACAGCGCGTTGCCGGTCACCCGGACGTCCGGAGGTGCATCCTGCCGCAGCTTGAAACTCCCCACCGCTTCCAGTTTCTGGCTGCCGCCAAACGTGATCTGCGGGATGGCGGGGAGGTCGGCCCAGGATTTCAGAAGTCCGGGAATTTCGAGTCCGGACGTCATCTCGAACCGTCCTTCGCCGGAATGGATGTCGTAGTCCACGCGGGCCTCCAGTTCGCCGCGGTCATCCACCGCGTGGAGGGAGGTCAGGGTGAGCAGGTTTCCGATCAGGGTGGCCCGCGCGTTGATCTGCTCCAGCACGTGGCCGTTTTTCTCCATTTCTCTGGCCTGCAGGCTGATGCGGGCGTTGAGGGTCGATTTGTCCGACAGGTCCCCCTCCGCGAAGATCCTCAGCACGGGAGGCCGGTTCTCATCGAAGGTCCACTTCTCCAGTTCCCTGATGAAGCGGGCGGCCACTTCGCGCCGCTTGGCCTCGTTCGGGTCTTCCTTGTGTTCGCCTTCCTTCTGCTGGTAGCCCAGCATCCGCGCGCCGAAGACCACGTCGATGCCGGCGATCTTTCCCCGGACATCCCGCGCTTCCAGCAGCCTGCCTCCGGGCATGAGCACCGTGCCGTTGAGGTCCGTGATCTCCAACCGGGTCGAGTCCGGATTCCTCGGGTCCAGCGGCATGCTGAGCCTCGCGTCGCTCAGCTCGACTTTCGTCAGGCGGAATTTCTTCCGGATGAGTTCGGCCTTGTTGAAATCCAGGACGATCCGTTCGAGCTGGGAGACTTCCAGCCGTTTCTCCTTGTCGGAGAAGACCCGCACACCGCTGGCGATGATGCCCTTGAACGGGATGTAGGAAAGTGAATCGATGGTGAGGAAGGTGCCCTGCTTCCCGCATTCCTCCTCGACGGCTGACCGCCAGTTCTCCGGCAGGCCGGTCCGGTTCGCCCACCAGACGATGGCGCCGATGGCTACCAACGACAAGGCGGCGGCGATGAAAAGCGCCGTGCGCAGGTTACGGATGAAATGCCAGCGCCACATTTTGCCGGAAGCCACAGTCTAGCGGATGATGCCGCATTCGCGAAAAGAAAAGTAAGGCCGTCTGCCGGGGGAGGGCTTGCCGATGATGACGTGGTCGAGGAAGGCGATCTGCATCAGGTCCGCGGCCTCCGCGACCCGCCGGGTGATGACCTCATCCGCGCGGCTGGGGGAAGGATCTCCGGAGGGATGGTTGTGGATGAGGATGAAGCCGTATCCCGCTCGGGTGATGACCGGGCGGAGGATCTCCCGCGGATGGGCGCTGGACTCGTTCACCCCGCCCATGGAGATGACCGTGGTACTGATGTGGCGGTTCCGCGTGTCCAGCACCGCCACCACCACCTGCTCATGCGCCAGGTGGGCGAGCTGGGGCGCGAAGAAACGGTGGATGGTCGCCGGGTCGTCCAGTGTTTCATGGTCGATCTGCTCCCGGGCGACGCGGGCACCCAGCTCGAACGCCGCCGCCAGTTTCGATGCCTTGGCGATACCCAGCCCCTTTTCCTTTGCCAGTTCCGTGACCGGCAGGGCGCCCAGAGCACCCATCGAGCCGTATTTCCGCAGCAGGTCCCTGCCGATGGTGATGGCGCTGCGCCCCTTTGTGCCGGTGGAGATGAAAAGGGCCATCAGCTCCGCATTGTCCAGGGCGGAGGGACCCAGCCGGGAAAGCTTTTCGCGCGGGCGTTCTCCGGTGGGCAGATCCTGGATGCGGTCGGTCATCGCGGAAATTAGAGCCGTTTCCCGGGATATTGAGAAGGATCAATCCTTTGGTGGAAAAGGCAGGGTTGCTGGTGCTCTGGTGATTTGAACATCACTCATAAGTGGGAGGGGGGAGGTTTCGTGTTCCACCCCGGTGGATGTGCCTGATAGGGCTTGAAGCCATAAAAAGGAAGAAAATCCCATGAAACCAAAATTTCCCTCCCCAGCCGGCACTTGTCTCGCGTTCCTGATGTTCACCGTGGCTCCTCTGGCGGCCCAGAGCACCCTCTACTGGACGGCCGGGACCAGCGATAGCTGGGGAGCCGCGGGGAATTGGTCAACGAGCGCCGATGGCAGCACGGCGGGCTCCATACCGGTGGCGGCGGATCATGTGGTTTTCAACGCGACGTCGCTCATCAGTGGACAGACCATCCTCATGAACGCCGGCCGGACGGTGAACTCGTTCCGTTTCACGTCCCCGGGTCCGGTGTCGATCCAGGGAGGTGGATCATCCAGGACCATGACATTCGGTCCCGGAGGTATTCTCATCGATGCCGGAGCAGGGGCGGTGACGTTCGGTTCATCGACCACGGGGTTCGGGGTTTCCATGCGGTTCTCGGTGGACCAAACGTGGATCAACAACTCGTCGAATCCGTTCACGGTGACGAACAGCATCCAGAGCACCGCGACATCGGGCGTTCAGATCCTGGAGGTTGGAGGCTCCGGAGACACCACTTTGATTGCCTCCATAGGGCAGGCCGTCGGTGGCCAGGTGGCATTCACCAAAACAGGAGAGGGAACGCTCAAGGTGAACAGCGGCAACACCTATACTGGGGTGACAACCATTTCAGGCGGGATTTTCGAGGTGTCGAACGTTGCGGATGGTGGTTCGAACAGCAGCATCGGTGCGGCGGGGGTGGAATCCGGGAACCTCATCATCAACGGTGGGACGTTCAAATGGACCGGTGCGGCGAATGATGCCACCAACCGGGGATTTACGATCGGTGCGGCGGGTGCGACGATCGATAATGCGAACACGGGAGCATTGCTGAGATTCGGCGGCGTGGTGACAGGTTCCGGAAGTCTGGCCAAATCCGGAGCGGGGACCCTGGCGCTGTCCGGTGCCAGCGACTATACCGGGAAGACCTTCATCAACGGTGGGGTCATCAGCGCACGGACGGCGCAGGCGCTGGGATCCTCCACAGATGCGACGGATGGCACCGAAGTGGCGGGCGGCGCCGCGCTGCATCTCGATCCCGGATCGTCAGCCGGAGGCTCATTGGCGGACACCACTTGGACCGAGACGCTCGCCATGGACGGCGGTACTCTTAGGAACGTGAGCCGGAACAACCGCTGGGAGGGGACGGTGGCGCTCACCGGAACCAACACGCTTGCCGCCGCAGCCAACACCACGCTCACCGTAACGGGGGTGGTCAGCGGGAATGGCGGCTTCACCAAGACCGAAGCTGGAACCGTTTATCTCACGGCCACGAACACTTACCAAGGGGTGACCACCCTGGAGGCGGGCGTCCTGCGGGTCGCCACGCTGAGCAACGGCGGAGCGAATGGAGGATTGGGAGCGGCCGGCAGTGATGCCGGGAACATCGTTTTCAACGGCGGCACGCTGTGGACCTCCAGCACCGGTGACAACGGAGTGGACCGGGGCTTCACCCTCGGTGCCAATGGAGGGACGATCCGCAAGGACGGAGGCATCCTCCGCACGGGCGGGGTGGTGACCGGCTCGGGCGAACTAAGAAAAATCGGCAGCGGCACGCTCGCCCTCTCGAATGCCGGGAACAACTACACGGGCCGGACCGTGGTGACCGCAGGCATCCTGGAAGCCCGCCGGGCGGAGGCACTGGGGGCGTATGGCTCCGCGGACAACGGCACCCTCGTCCAGTCCGGTGGCACCCTGAGGCTCGATCCCGGCGGGAGCAGTGGGTCCCTTGCGGACACCACCTGGTATGAAACCGCCGTCCTCAATGGGGGGCGGCTGGACAACAACCGGCGCGACAACACCTGGGCCGGTGGGGTGATCCTCCAGGCGGACTCCGTCATTTCCGCGGAAACCGCCGGAAGCCTGACCATCTCCGGCGCGATCAGCGAGGAAGGCGGTAGCTTCGGTTTTTCAAAGGAAAGTGCGGGAACCGTCGTTTCCACCGGCACCAACACCTTCACGGGCGTGACCTCCGTCACCGCGGGAGTGCTCGAAGCCCGGACAACGGGCGGCTTTGATGCCTCCAGCGGGCTGTCGGTTTCCACGGGGACCTTCCGTCTGGGGGCGAACCAGGTGTTCAATGACGCGGCCACCGTCACGTTCGGGGCTGGAGGCATCCTCCAGACCAACGGCTTCAGTGAAATCCTCGGTGTGGTGGCGGTGAACGGAGCGGGAACGCTGGATCTCTCCGGAAGCGGCGGCGTCATCCGTTTCGGGGAGTCTTCCGGCGAAGCCTGGTCCGACCTTCTGACCATCTCCGGTTGGGACGGCTTCGTCATCGGCGGCGGAGCGGAGCAGGTGATCTTCGGTTCAGATGAAAACGGCCTCACTTCCGGGCAGCTCGCGGCCATCCGTTTCGCGGATCCCCTCGGTCTGGCACCCGGCCTCTATGACGCGGCCATCCTTTCCAACGGTGAGATCGTCCCCGGCTCCCTGATTCCGGAGCCTTCGGCCATGTTGCTGTTGGCGGCGGCTCCGGTGGTGGCGGCCTTCCGCAGACGGAGGATCTGAAAGAGGATCCCGGGGGGAATGATCGGATCAGGGAATTGGCGGACTGTTGGTCCGCCACGCAATTTCCTTGAATGCAGCCGATGGTGGGATCAAAGATTGGGCAAAGGTGACGGAAAACCCACATCCGTCATTTCACCTCCCCTTTTGACCGGTCATCTTGATCGTGGAATTCCCTGAGCCAGACTCTTTATGAAAACCCGCCGTTTTTCTTTGTTCGTGCAGCGTCGTCACCCTGTCGCCGCAGGTGTGGGGCTTGCGTTTGTCCTGGGAGGACATCTTTTCGCTCAAACGCTATACTGGGATACCAATGGCACCACCGCCGGATCGGCGAACCTGACCTCGGGAAACAACATCTGGGGCACCAACAATCTCTGGAGCACCAGTTCCGCCGGGACGGCTGCCACCGGAGCCTACGTCCAGAACAGCGACGTGGTCATCTCCGCTGGCACCAATGCGACGGGAAACAACACCGTCCGGGTCACCGGAACGCAGGCGGCGAACAGCATCACCTTCGAGGAAGGGGTCGTCACCATGTCCGCGGTGACAGGTAGTTCTGTGGCGCTGTCAATCGGGGCCGGGGGAATCACGATGGCGAATGGTCTCAACGGGACGGTGACCATCGGCGGGAGCCTTGGGACGATCACGTTGTCCGCAAGCCAGACATGGACGAACAACACGACCAGCACTGCCAGGGCGCTCACCCTGGGGAACGGAACGGCGGCGAGCCGTCTGACGGGATCAGCCACGACCGGAAACAAAACCACCCTCACCTTCGCCGGAGGCAGTACTGGAACCACCACGCTGAACAGCATCATCGAAGACGGCGGCAATGGCGGGACCCTTGAGATCGTCAAGGGCGGCAGCGGCACCCTCGTCCTCTCCTATGCGAATACCTTCAGCGGCGGACTGACACTGAATGCCGGCACCCTGCTGCTGAACTCCGCGACAGCCGTTGGCTCCAGCGTGCTCACTTTGAAAGGCGGCACGGTGGGGACCAGTGCCTCCGGCGGGATGACCCTCAGCAATCCGGTCCAGGTGTGGGACGGAAATTTCAGCGTCGGTGGATCCACGGATCTGAACATGGGGACAGGGGCTGTCACCTTGACGGCCAACCGGAGTGTCGCCATCGCCGGCACCAACGCCTCGACGGTGACGGTGGGCGGCGACATCGGCGGGGCATTCCGCCTGACGACCACGAATGCCTCCGGATCCGGGATCACCTCGATCCTCAATCTCGATGGCAACAACACCTACTCCGGAGGAACCACCGTCAATGGGGGCGTCCTGCGGTTCGCGGACGCGGCGGCGATTCCGGCGACCGGCACCATCACCATGGGGCAGAACGGCGCGCTTTCCGTCAGCGGAGTCCATTCCACCCTGGCGGGTTGGATCGGGGAAGCCAAACTCGCCACAACTTCGGTGGGGGCGCTGGCTTTGACGGCGGATTCCAACGAAGCGTTCAACCCCACCGGCTTCAACGGCCTCTCGCTGGGCGCGGAAGTGGGCAAGACGGTGGTCTATACGGGGACGATCACCGCCTCCACGGGCGGTTATTTCGTGGGTGGTGGCGGGGGAAACATCGAATTTTCCAATCAAAACACGTTCACCGGAGCCTCCGCGCTGACGGTCGGGAACGGAGGCTCCGGAACCACCATTCTCAGCAACTCGAACGATTACGCCGGGTCGACAACGGTGCGGGCCGGGGTGGCTTTGGTTCTGCGGAACGGTGGTGCCCTGGGTGGCACCGCCGCTGGAACCAACGTCAGCGGTGGTGGGTCCGTCCAGTTGGACAACGTGTCCGTGCTGGGGGAAGCGCTCACCCTGAATGGAACGGGTGCCACCGCGAGCGCCGCCAATATCACGGATGGCCTCAGATCCCTCTCCGGAAGCAACGTCTGGTCCGGTGACGTCAATGTGGTCACCGGAGCCAGCCAGAACGTCAGGATGGGCGTGGTGGGCGGGGAACTGCTGGTCAGCGGAAAGGTGGCTCTTTCCGGAAACGCGGGGGCCTCGCTGGTCCTCACCGGGGCTGCTGGAACGGGCACCATCTCCGGGGTGATCTCCGGAACCGCGCTCGACACCCCCATCATCAAGAACGGTAACGGAACATGGGTGCTCAGCGGTGAGAACACGTTCACCGGTGCCATCCGGATGGACGCAGGGGTGCTTTCCGTGGACACCATCGGCAGCGCCGCGGTGGCCGGGAATCTCGGCAAGTCCGATGGAACGCTTGGTTTCGGGGAGAACACCACGACGGGTACGCTCCGCTACACCGGGACGGGTGAAACTTCCGCGCGCCCGATTTCACTGCGGGCATCCACCACGGGCGGAGGCGTCATCGAGCAGGCGGGCAGCGGGGAACTGGAATTCAGCGGGACGGTCGGCAACGTGAACACAACGATGAAGACCCTCACGCTCACCGGCTCCACCAGTGGGTCAGGGAAGCTGAGCGGCGCGATCACCGGCACCATCGGCATCGTGAAAGCGGGAACGGGAAGCTGGGAGATTTCGAACTCCAGCACGGTGACGCCCAACACCTTCACCGGTGCCATCACCGTCAACGACGGCAAGCTGATCGGGAGCGGGGGACTCAATTCCACCACCGCAGTCAACCTGAACGGCGGAACTTTCGTGCTCGGTGCGGACAATGTGGTGAACAGCGCCGCGGGCGTCACGATGGCAGGCGGTGCCCTGGAGATGGCGGGCTTCAGCAATTCATTCGGCGCGCTGGCCCTTTCGGTGGGCGCGTCCCTGCTGAATCTGTCCGGTGGTGAGAGCGTGGTCACCTTCGGCCCCTCCATCGCCCTGGCGTGGACGGGTTCACTTTCCATCCTCGGCTGGTCGAGTGCGGGCGGAACGGAGCGGGTGGACTTCACCGGTGGCCTGACCACGGACCAGTTGGCGGCCATCACCTTTGACAATCCGGACGGTTTCGCCCCGGGCACGTACACTTCGAAACTGGTCGGCATCGAGGTGGTTCCGGATGCTTTGATTCCGGAACCATCCGCCGCCATCCTGGCGGCGGCGGGTTCGGTGGTGGTGGCTTTCCGCAGGCGGAGGATCTGATCCATCTCCGGCTGACGTTGGAGCCTCCTTATTCCGGCACCGCTGAGGCTTTCGGCGGGGTATCTGCGTTGCCGGTGGGTGGCTCGGGTGCGGGTTCGTCCTTCACCGTGAGGTTGGCGTTGAGGAGGACCTGCTGGCCGAGGTTTCCGGCATTGGTGTTCCCCGAGTAGCTGGCGGCGGTCAGGCCGATGTCGAGGATGAGGCCAGGACCGGTGTTCCTGGTCGCCTCATTTCCTGAGAATGCGACTCCGGCGGCGGGGGCGCGGATGGCGTATCCTCCCAGCAGGTTGTTGCGGGCGGTGTTGCCGGTGGCCCTGCCGGACCCCGCGCTGCTGAGGACGACGCCGAACTCCCGGTTGCCGGAGAACTGGTTTTTTTCGAGGGTGACGGAGCCTCCGCCATTGTCCGCATGCACGCCGTTGGCGCTGTTGTCATCACAACGGTTGCCGGCGAGGATGATGGCCGCGCCGTCCCATGACTCGATGCCGTGGCCGAAGTTCCGCAGGGACTCCGACTCCCGGACTTCCAGAAGGGTGCCGGGGCCGGAGGCGGCCACGCCGTTCCAGCCGTTGTCAGCGAAGCGGCAGCGGTTGGCGATGGCATGCCCGCCCTCGATGACGGCCAGTCCATGGCCGCTGGCGTCCTGGAACCGGCAGTCCACGAAATCCACCACCACGCCACGGACGAGCGCGGCGGAGTAGCGTTCCTCACCGGGATCGAACGATTCGTGCCGGAAGGAGAAGCCGGTCACGCGGGCACCCTTCGCACCTGCGGCGAGGGTGATGGGGCTGCCCTTCTGCGCCGCGCACTGGACGATGGTGGTGTCCGGTCCGGCTCCCTGGAGATCGATGGCGGCAGTGACGACCAGCGGACCTTCCCAGGTGCCGGCGGCGATGATGACACGGTCCCTGTCCCGCGCCTTGGCAAGGGCCTCCGCCGGGGTGGCGAAATCTCCGGGGACGCGGATGGTGCGGGCGTAGGAGGAGAGCTTTTCCAACTGCGCCTTGATCTCCGGGTCCTCCGGTGAAAGGAGGCTGGCCTCGCGGAGCAGGTCGAGGATGGCCTGGTCGAACTGGCCCTTGTCGCGTGCGCGTGCCTGACCGAGGAGCTCCCTGGCTTTCCGGATGTCCGCGGCGGCCTTGTCCCGGGCGGCGGTCGCGTCCGCGAGCAGGGCCTCCGCATCGTCATCACCCGGGCGGGAGGCCAGGATCTTGCTGGCGGCGGCGATGGCGTCGTCCCATTTGCGCTGTTGCAGCATGTCGCGTGCGGAGGCGAGGGTGAGACGGTCCGCTTCAAGTGCCTTTCCCTCGGTGATCTGCTTGAGGAGGTTCGTCGCTTCCTTTTCGTTGGGGAAACGATCCAGCACCTGTTGGGCGGAGGCGGCGGCCTCGTCCCACCGCTTCGCCTCCAGCGAGGCTTTCGCCTGGCCGGTCAGGAAACCGATGAACTGGCTGTCCTCTTCCGCGATGCCCGCGGCGATCTTCGCGCGCCCTTCGGTGAGGAGGGAGGATTGGGGATTCAGCTTCTCGATCTGGTCGAAGATCCGGGCGGCCTCCGGCCACCGCCGGTTCTCGATCATGGCGTAGCCTGTTTTCCCCAGCTCGATGACTTCCTCCAGTTTCTGCAGGCGCAGATCTTCCTCCCGCTTCAGGTAGAACATCATCCCGGCGATGCACAGCAGGATGACGGTGAGCAGCCACGCCACCTTTGCGGCGCGGTTGGATTTCCGGGCGGGAACATCGTCTTCGGCGTCCTCGTCCGACTTGCCGGTGACATCCGGCAGCGGGGGGGCCGAAGGTGGGAGGGATTCCGTCCGCTCGAAGATGAAGGCGGGCTTTTCAGAAACTGGTGTGTCGGTGACCTGGGTGGCCGGGGCCGGGTTCTCCTCCGGGACGGAGGGTGCTGCAGCGGCAGGTGAGACCTCAGGTGGTGCTCCCTGTGCTGGCGGAGGCGCGGACTCCACATCCACCGTGGTGGGTTGTTCCGGAGGAGGAAGTGAAGCCGTTTCGGCAACGGCGGGCATGGGTGCCGGCGCGGGTGGGATTTCCTCCGGTGGGGCGGGTTGTGCTGATTCCTCGGTGGCAGCCGGAACGGTCTCCTCAGGCGCGGATGGAACAATTTCGGCGGAAGGAGCTTCCGCCGGGGTGCTCACTTGGGTTTGATCGGAGGAACGGGGAAGAAGTCCGACGGCTTCCAGATGCTCGCGCACGGCGGCCAGAGCCTGGTCGAAATCCATCAGTCCTTTCTGATAGCGCTCCGCCAGGGTGTCGTTGGGGGCGGTGCGGACCATCTCCGCGATGCGCTCGCGGGCTTCCTTGAATTCATTCAGGAAAGGACGCGGATCATCGTCCGGTCCCAGGCCCAGGGTTTTGCGCGCATCGGAAAGTGTCATGGGGGTGTGAACAGAGGCTGTTTAGCAGCGTGCGGAGGCGAGGGGAAGGGAGGATTCCGGGATCAGCCGACGAAACGCTGGACCACCGGCATCCGGCGGCCGATGCCGAACGCCTTCGAGGTGACGCGCAGGCCGGGTGCCGCCTGCTGGCGTTTCCACTCGTTCAGGTCCACCCGGCGCTGGATCCAGCGGACCATGTTTTCCTCGTAACCCGCTGAGATGATTTCATCCGTGGAAAGATGCCTCTCCACGTAGAGTTCCAGGATGGCATCCAGGATGTCGTAGGGGGGCAGGGTGTCCTGGTCCTTCTGGTCCGGGCGCAGTTCCGCGCTCGGCGGCTTGTCGATGGTGTTCCACGGGATGATCTCCTTTTCGCGGTTGATCCAGCGGCACAGCTCATAGACGCGGGTTTTCGGCAGGTCGGAGATGGCGGCCAACCCTCCGCACATGTCCCCGTAGATGGTGCAGTAGCCCACGGCCAGCTCGCTCTTGTTGCCGGTGGTGAGGAGGAGGTGGCCGTCCTTGTTGGACAGCGCCATGAGCAGCAACCCGCGGATGCGGGCCTGGATGTTTTCCTCCGTGACGTCCTCCGGCTTGCCGGAGAAGAGGGGTTTCAGCGTGGCCTTGATGGTGTGGTAGATGTCGCTGATGGGGACCCTGTCGCAGCGGATGCCCAGATTCTCCGCCAGCGCCACGGAGTCATCCACGCTGCCACCGGAGGAGTAGGGGCTGGGCATGGTGAGGCCGTGGACATTTTCCGCTCCCAGCGCGTCCGCCGCCAGCACGGCGGTGAGGGCGGAGTCGATGCCGCCGCTGAGGCCCAGGCAGGCACTCGTGAAGCCGCACTTCGTCGCATAGTCGCGCAGGCCCAGGACCAGAGCGTGGTAGAGCTGGGCCGCGTCCGGTTCATCCGTGACGGCAGAAGCCGCAGGGGGGGCGAACGGATCGATCACCAGCGTCTGCTCCACAAAGCCGGACATCTGCGCGGCGGTCGTCCCATCCGCACGGACGACCAGTGAATGACCGTCGAAAATGAGCTGGTCCTGGCCGCCGGTGGCGTTGCAATAGACGACCGGCACCTTTGCCTGCCGGGCGACGGCACCGAGCATCTCCCGGCGTTGCGCGGGCTTCCCCACATGGAAAGGGGAGGCGCTGAGATTGAGCAGGAGATCGATGCCCTTCGCGGCCAGTTCCTCGGCGGGATCCCGTTCGTAGAGCGGGCGCTGGAGGTAGTCCTCCGTCCAGATGTCCTCGCAGATGGTGATGCCGATGCGGCGGCCCTTCCAGAGGACAGGCTCGCAGGATTCCCCGGGTTCGAAGTAGCGGCGCTCGTCGAACACGTCGTAGGTGGGGAGGAGGGTTTTCCAGATCCGGTGGCGGATTTCCCCTCCCTCCAGCCAGGCGGCGGCATTCCGGAACGGCTTGCCCGGGCGGCCGGAGGTATTGTGGTCCAGATAGCCCACGAGCAACGGCACATCGCGGATACCCTCCGCGAGATGATCCAGAGCCTGCAGGCACTTCGGAACGAACTGCGACTTGAAGACCAGGTCACGCGGCGGATAACCGGAAAGCGCCATCTCCGGGGTGATGACGAGATCCGCCCCTGCTTCCAGGCATTCGCGGTAGGCGGCCAGGATGCGTTTGATGTTTCCGGGGAAGTCCCCGATGACGGCGTTGGTTTGCGCGAGGCCGATCTTCATGGATTGCAAGGGAAAGGAAGCACCCCCACAGGCCGGGGGAAACTCAAAACCACCGACATTCTCAGGAACAGAATCCTTGAACGGCGGGGATTTTCCTATAAGTGGGGTTTTCCATGAAAATCACATCCTTGGGCATGATCGGTTCCATCCTGTGGCTGGCGGGAGGGTCCTCCGCCGTGGCGGAAAAGCCCCTGGCTCCTTTGGCTGCTCCGCAACAGCAGCAGGAGGGAAAGGCCTTCGTGAGTCTGACGGAGGAACAGCGGAAGGAATTCTCCGCCCATGTCAACGAGGCCTCCAGACTGCTGCGGATGAAGCGGATCCCGGCGAGCCTGGACGAGCTGTCAAAGGCCGAGGAGATCTTCGCCGGTGCCCCTGAAACGCACAACCTGCGGGGTTCCTGCCATGTCGAGGCCCGGGATTTCGGCAGGGCGATGGAAGCTTTCCATAAGGCCGACGCCCTGGCTCCGGGAAACATGAACATTTCCTTCAACATCGCGGAGGTCCACTTCGTGGAGCACCGGTGGGAGGAGGCGATGAAGGCATTCGGCGCGCTGCAGCCGAAGCTGGCGGGCGGCGACGGAACCTTCGCGGCCCTGGTCGATCTGAAGCTGCTGGTCTGCCATTGCAAGCTGGGGGCGCTGGGGGATGCCACGGCCCTGGCGGCCAAGCGTGCCGATGACGCCGCCACCCCGTTCCAGTGGTATGCGAAGGCGGTCATCGAGTTCGAGAACCGGAACCGGGCGGCTGCCGCGGGATTCCTGGAGGATGTGAAGATGGTCCACCCCGGACAGAGTGTGAACGCCCCGTTCATGGACACCCTCATCGAGTCCAGATACGTGAAAAACTGAGGATTTTCGGGGTGAACGACAGCTTGCCGACTCCGTCCGGGCGGTTTAGCCTGCATTCAGGAATTGCCCCTTTTATGAAATTTTCTGCCTTCTTATCCCTCGTTCTCGCCCTGGCTCTGGCACCCCTGATGGCGCAGGACGCGCCCACACCGGCCGCCGACCCGAAAAAGGAAAGTGAAGCGCCGAAACAGGAACTGAGCGCGAACCAGAGGGCATTCCTCAACCTGCCGGAGGAACAGCGGAAGGAATTCGCCAAGCATCTGGGTGAGGCGTCCCGCCTGTTTCAGGCGAAGCGGGTGTTCGAGTCGCTGGACGAGCTGTTCAAGGCGGAGAAAATCTTCAAGGACGCTCCGGAGATCTACAACCTCCGTGGTTCCTGCTACGTCGAGTTCCGGGACTTCGACAAGGCGATGGAGGACTTCCGCAGGGCGAGCCAGCTTTCACCAAACAACCCCAGCATCGAGTTCAACATCGCGGAAGTCCTGTTTGTGACCAAAAAATGGCAGGAGGCGCACGATGCTTTCGAGAAGCTGATGGTTCTCCTTCCGCCGAACGATGTCGCGTTGGGCCGCTTGGTCGAGTTCAAGCTGCTTCTGTGCAAGGAGAAGCTGGGAAAGAAGAACGAAGTGATCGTCCTGGCGGGCAAGTATGACTACCTGGATGAGTCTCCGTTCCACTATTTCGCGCAGGCGGCGCTGGCCTATGAGGCCAACGATCTCCTGAAGGCGGAGGAGTGGCTGGCGATGAGCGGCCGCATTTTCCAGGATCCCAACGTGCTGGCACCCTGGCAGGATACCCTGGTGGAGTTCGGCTACATCAAGAGCTTCTACGGGGATGACGCGGCAACGCCCCCCGGAAACTGATTTTTCTGGTAAGAACGGCGGGGGGAGGGTCGTTTAGGTCCACTCATGAATCCGTCAAATCCAACCGACCGACGCTCTTTCCTCAAAACCGGTGGCCTCGTCACGGCCGCCGCCGCGATGCCCGCCATCCTCCGTGCGCAGGATGCCGCGAAAGCAGCCGGTGACATCAAGGTGGCCCTCGTCGGCTGCGGTGGCCGTGGAACCGGCGCCGCCGCCCAGTCCCTCAACTGCCCAGGCACCCGCCTCGTCGCGGTGGCGGATGCGTTTCCGGACAATGCCCAGCGTGCGCTGGACAGCCTGAAGAAGCAGTTCGGCGAGAAGGTGGATGTGCCGCAGGAGCGCGTCTTCTCCGGCTTCGACGCCTACAAGGCCGCGATCGACGCCTGTGACCTGGTGATCCTCACCACGCCTCCCGGCTTCCGTCCGACCCATTTCGAATATGCCGTGGAGAAGGGCAAGCACGTCTTCCTGGAGAAGCCCGTCGCTGTTGACGGCCCGGGTGTCCGCAAGGTTCTGGAAGCCGCGAAGAAGGCGGATGAAAAGGGCCTCAAGATCGTCGGTGGCCTCCAGCGCCACTATCAGAACAGCTACCTGGAGACGCTGGCGAAGGTGAAGGAAGGCATCATCGGTGACATCGTTTCCGCCCAGGTCTACTGGAGCGGCGGCGGCGTCTGGACCCGCGCCCGCAAGGAAGGCATGAGCGAGATGGAATACCAGATGCGGAACTGGTACTACTTCAACTGGATCTGCGGCGACCACATCGTCGAGCAGCACATCCACAACATCGACGTCGTCAACTGGTTCAAGGGTGGCGCACACCCGGTGAAGGCCAACGGCATCGGCGGACGCACCAAGCGCGTCGGCAAGGATTGGGGCGAAATCTACGACCACCACTACGTTGAGTTCACCTATGCGGACGGCACGGTGATGAACAGCCAGTGCAAGCACTGGGACGGCACCTGGTCCCGCGTGAGCGAGTCCATCATGGGCTCCCAGGGCACCGCCCAGCCCGGCCAGATCAAGGACCGTTCCGGCAAGGTCATCTGGCGCTTCAAGGGACCGGACAACAACCCTTACCAGACCGAGCACGACGTGCTGGTGAAGCACATCCAGGAGAACAAGCCGATCAACGACGCTTACTTCACCGCGGAGTCCACGCTCAGCGCGATCCTCGGCCGGATGGCCACCTACTCCGGTCAGGAAGTGACCTGGGAGCAGGCGCTCAACTCCACCCTCGACACCATGCCGAAGAACCTCGCATGGGACGCGGATCCTGGCCCGAAGGCCGGTGCGGACGGCCTCTACCCGGCCCCCATCCCCGGCGTGACCAAGGTGCTCTGATCTTTCAGGGAGATCTGTCTGTCAGCGGCGGTCATCGGAAGGTGGCCGCCGCTTTTCTTTGGGATGATCTGGTGGGAAAGCGTGGCTGCGGCGTCCCGCGGCAGACGCGTTCGCCAGCCGGTGCTCCCGGCTGCCTATCTTTCCTCCGGTGTCTGCTTCACCACCCTTATCCTTCCAAAGGCTTTCATTGGATTTTCAGCCGGAGATAGGTTCGTTACGGAGACCCGTTCCCATTCGTCATTCACCGGGACGACATCAGGCACGGATGCGGTGGCGGACGTCCAGCAACCGGGGTCCACTCCATCCATGGTTGCGGAAAACTCCGCCACGTAGGTGAGTCCGCTGTTTTTCCGCCGCAGGTAGGTCATCCGCAGGTCGGCGGAAGATCCCGATGGGATGGAGCCGCAGTGGGGGAGACCGGCAATGCCGTCCGATGGGGGAATGCGCCGCATATCCGGGCGGCTGCCGTCCAGGTTGAAGGCGTATTTCAGGAGATTCGGGACGCCGTCCCCATGGGGAGTGGCATCGGGAGCGGCATCCACACCTATGAGTGCGTGGGAAGTCGCCCAGTCGTCATACCCGCCGATGGGCCGTGCAAGACGGAAAAACGTGGCACCATCCGTGGCGATGATGGCATCGATCCGTCCCTGGGCCAGCGGGGGGATCACATCCTGACCCTGCGAGGCATCCCCCCAGGTGATGACCGTGCCGTCGGCCTTCAGCGCCACCGTGTGATTCCCATAGGCTGACACGGAAATGATCCCGGACGCTGCGGCTGCCGGGACCGTGCTCTGCCCGGCGGTATCACTACCCCAGGCGATCACGCTTCCGTCCTGCTTCAGGGCCACGCTGTGGCGCAGGCCGGTGGAGACCGCGGTCACACCGGAGGTTGCGCCAACCGGAACGGTCGCCTGCCCGTCCTGATTGTCCCCCCACGCGACCACCGAGCCATCCTGCTTCAATGCCAGCACATGCAGGGCATTCATGGAGATGGCCGTCACTCCGGATCGCGCCGCGACGGGGACGTCCGTCAGCCCCGCGCCGTCGTAACCCCATACGATGACTCCTCCATCTTCCTTCAGAACCGCGGAGTTCAAGGATGAAGCGGCGATGGCCTTGACGCCGGCCTGCGCCGCCACCGGAACCGATGTCTGGCCGAAAACATTCACGCCCCATGCCAGCACGGTGCCATCCGACTTCAATGCCAGCACGTGGACACCGCCAGCCACCGCCGTTCTCACACCGGAGGTTGCTCCCACCGGTACGACCGCCATCGCGCCCACCCCTTTCACATAAACCCTTCCGCCCATCACCATTGCGGATGCCCCATTGTTCGCGGAAATGGATGTCACCTCCGGCCGCAGGGCCGCCGGGATGGCGCTTGAGTCACCATCGGCACCCCAACCGACCAGTGATCCGTCCTCTTTCAGCGCAAAGACGGTTGATCCCCGGGCGTTGACGGAGGTCACCCCGGACTGCGCCGCAACCGGGATTTCAAGTGCCATCGAACTGCTGGTTCCCCAAGTGAAGACCCTTCCGTCTCTCTTAACCACCGCACTGTGGTGACTGCCTGCGGAAATGGCGATGACGTCCGACTGTGCCTCCAATGGCACCGTTGCCAGTCCCCAGGGGCCATTGTAGCCCCACGCGATCACGCTCCCGTCCTGTTTCAGTGCCAGCGAATGAATACCCCCGGCGGAGACATCGGTGACGCCGGACTGTGCTTCCGGCGGGACCGTTGCCTGGCCGTTATCGTTCCTGCCCCACGCCACCACGCTGCCATCCTGCTTCAGGGCCAGCACGTGGTTGCCTCCGCCCGAGATGGCGGTGACTCCGGACTGTGCCGCAGGAGGCACCACCGTCGTGGCGTAGTGATCGGTCATCCCCCAGGCGATGACCGCGCCGTTTTTCAGCACCATGGATTGGTTGAAGACCGTTTCCACCGCAGTCACTCCCGTGAGTGCCTCCGGGGGCACGGTGGTCTGGCCGAAATCATTGTCACCCCATGCGATGACTTCCCCCGTCCGGGTGAGCGCCAGCGAGTGGCCGACCCCCGCCGAGATTTCCTTGATACCTGACCGGGCTGCCACAGGGACTGCCAGCAACGGTCGGTCACCGACGCCCCACGCCACCACCCCGCCGTCCCTTTTCAGGGCGAGAGTATGCCGGTAGCCTGCATCCACCATGGCATAGTCCGTGAAAGGGATCACCAATTCCGGCTCCTGTGCCGCTGCCAGACGGCCGGAATACAACCATCCGCCGGCGGGTATCTGCAACGCATCAGCCGCACCACCGGCGATCATCAGCCAGCAAAGGCAGGAAACCACCGGCCGCTTTCCGTTTTTCATCATCCCGCCATTCCCCGTGTCATTTCCCGCACAAATCATTGTCGTGGAAAGATTGGCGGGTGATGTGGCCCGCGTCAAACACGCTACCTCCCTTTCGCCGCCTGCTTGAGTTCCTCGATGAAAGCGAGGACGGACGGGCGGCATGGTTGGTCGGCCAGGACCCCGGCGGCGACCACGATCTTCCCGGGTTCCTTCTCGATGGGGATGCCGGTCAACGCGTCGCGGCGGCCTTTGCCGATGGCGATGTTGTCCGCCAGCAGGGCCACACCGAGACCTGCCTCCAGCGCGGAGAGCAGGCTGGTGATGCCGTCGAATTCCCCGGCCACCTTTGCCTGGAGCTTGTGCTCGCGGAAGAAGCCGGTGATGCGCTCCCAATACTCCGGATAGTGTTCCCGGTCATAGAGCAGGAGCTTTTCCCCTGACAGATCGGCGGGGGATACTTTCTTTTTGTCCGCCAGCGGATGGTTGGTCTTCATCACCAGCCGCCAGCCATAGGTGCGCAGCGTTTCCCAGCGGATGTCCTGCTGGGTGCCGGGAGGGGCGAGGATGAGGTCGAGCTTGCCGGATGCCAGTCCTGCCCGCATCTCCGAGGAGGAGCAATCGCTCAGGCTGATGCGCACGCGGGGGTGGATCTGGGTGAAACGCTCGATGGCGATGCCTAGGAAATCCCCCGCAAGCGACGGCGCGTAGCCGATCCTCAGTGGCTCGCCGATGCCGGCCAGCTTCACTTTCTCGATCATCGCATCCGCGGCGCGGACGAACTTTTTCCCTTCGGCCATGAGGGCGTCACCGGCGGGGGTGAGGCTCACGGAGTGGGCGCCGCGTTCGAGGAGCTGCACGCCCAGGTCGTCCTCCAGGCCCTTGATCTGGCGGCTGAGGGCGGGCTGGGTGATCCTCAGGGCGCGGGCGGCGGCGGTGATGCTGCCTTCCTCGCAGATGGTCAGGAAATTCCTCAGTTGCCGCAGTTCCATGCGTGTTTCTAGCAGGCGGGGGAGGGGATGCCATCCACATTTCCCGCCCATGCCAAGGAGGCATGCTCAGGCTGCTGAGGTGGCATTATGCGGGGCGGAGGATTCCGGTATGATGGGGGCATGACAAGCAACCCCGCACTGACAGTCCGCCGCGCGACGGAGCGCGGCCACGGCAACCACGGCTGGCTCGACAGTTGGCATTCCTTTTCCTTCGGTGACTACTATGATCCGGCGCATATGGGCTTCCGCTCGCTCCGCGTGATCAATGACGACAAGGTGGCTCCGAAGGCCGGGTTCCCCACGCACCCCCACCGGGACATGGAGATCTTTTCCTACGTGCTGGAGGGGGCGCTGGCCCATGAGGACTCCATGGGCAACAAGAGGGTGCTGCACCCGGGTGAGATCCAGCTCATGCGGGCCGGATCCGGTGTGCGCCACTCCGAGTTCAACCCATCCGCCTCCGGCCGCACCCACCTGCTGCAGGTCTGGATCACGCCCGCCACACGGGGGCTGGATCCTGCCTACACGGAGTGGAAGCCCGCCGGAGATGCCGTGCAGGCAAAGACGCTGGTCATCTCCCCGGACGGCCGGGACGGCTCCGCCACCATCGCCCAGGATGCCTTTGTCCATTTGCTGAAACTGGATGGCACCGCATCCGCCTCCCACCTGCTGGAAGAAGGGCGCGGCCTCTGGCTGCACGTCGCCAAAGGCGATGTGGAAGTAAATGGAATAAAATTGGAAGCAGGAGACGCCGTATCGCTCGAACAAGCGGGCGAAGTCAAAATCACGGCCATCGGCGGATCCGCCGAGGCACTCCTGTTCGATCTCGCATAAGCTCCCAAGAAACAGAAACACAGATACCTCACACCATGAAACCAACATCCATCATCATCGCCCTCGCGGTCCCCGTCCTTTTCACGGCCTGCGAAAACCCCGCCGACAAGACCGAGTCCGCAGCCGTCAAGGAGGCCGTGGAAGGCACCGTGGCCACCGCGGACGGTGGCACGAAGTATGTCTTCACGGAGAACTCCACCGTGAATTTCGTGGGATCGAAAGTCACCGGCAGCCACAGCGGCGGCTTCAAGACCGTCGCCGGCCACTTCAGTGTGAAGGATGGCGCGCTTTCCGGCAACGACCACAAGGTGACCATCGACATGAACTCCGCCTGGTCCGATGACGAGAAGCTCACCGGCCACCTGAAGAGCCCGGATTTCTTCGACGTGGAGAAATTCCCGGAGTCCACCTTCGTGGCGACCTCCCTGGAGAAAAAGTCGGATACTGCCTATGAGGTTTCCGGAAACTTCACGCTCCACGGCGTTACGAAGAACATCACGTTCCCCGCGACCGTCACCCAGAGCGGGGATCTGGTGAAGATCGACGCGAAATTCGACATCAACCGCCAGGACTTCGGCGTGGTCTATCCGGGCAAGGCGGAGGACCTCATCCGCAACGAAGTCGTCATCGAGCTGAAGCTCGAAGTGAAGGCGGGCGCATGATCTGATCGTGCCAATTTCGTCATGGCGGCGTCAGTCTTCTTGCTGACGCCGCCATTTTTTGTGACATACTACCGGAAATCATGAGCAAGCCACGCATCCTCGTCTTTGGCGGCAGCCTCCGCCTGGAATCCTACAATCAGAAACTCGCGGCACTGGCTGCGGAAGCCGCCCATGAGGCGGGGGCGGAGGTGACCCTCGTCTCGCTCAGGGATTACCGTCTGCCCCTGTTCGACGAGGACCACGAGGAAGCGGAAGGCAAGCCGGAGGCGGCGAAGAGGCTGAAGGAACTGTTCGTGCGCAGCGACGGTTTCATCATCGCCTCGCCGGAATACAACAGCGGCATCACCGCGGCGCTGAAGAACACCATCGACTGGGTGTCCAGGGCGGACTCGGATGAGGAGCCTCCGCTGCTGGCGTTCAAGGGGAAAGCCGCGGCCATCATCGCCGCATCCCCCGGAGGATATGGCGGCGCGCGCAGCCTGGCGCAGCTCCGCATCCTGCTGGGGAACATCCGTGTCGATGTGATCGACGGGGAGGTCACCATCCCGAAGGCGTATGAGGCGTTCACCGCGGATGACCGGCTGATCGACGGCGCGCAGATGGCGGCGGTGGAACAGCTCGTCGGCAGGCTGGTGGACAAGCTCCGGAAAGCGGAGTCCTGAAAAGGCCGGAACTTCCATCCGTTTGCGGTGTTTCCGTCACACCTGGACGCCCCGGGAAATACGGGGTTGTGATCCCCTTTTCCAACCAACGCATTCCGATGAGATTCCTCATGCTTTCCGTCACGCTGCTGGGTGTGGCGTCCGCCATGGCCGCGCCCCCGAACATCGTCCTCATCTACGCGGATGACCTCGGTTACGGTGATATCTCGGTGAATGGCGCGACGGCGGTGGCGACGCCGAACATCGACCGCATCGCGAAGGAGGGCATCAACTTCAGGTCCGGCTACAGCACTTCCGCGACCTGCACGCCATCGCGGTTCTCCATGCTGACGGGCAAATACGCCTTCCGTCAGGAAGGGACCGGCATCCTGCCGGGGGATGCCGGCCTGATCATTGATCCGGATAAGCCGACCCTGCCCTCCATCATGCGGCAGGCGGGCTATCGCACGGGTGTGGTCGGGAAGTGGCACCTCGGGCTGGGGCCGGCGGGCGGTCCGGACTGGAACGGTGAGATCAAGCCGGGACCGAAAGAGGTCGGATTCGGCTTTTCCCACATCATGGCGGCAACGGGTGACCGCGTGCCGTGTGTCTATGTGGAGGACGGCCGGGTGGTGAACCTGGATCCGGCGGATCCGATCAAAGTGTCCTACCAATCGGCGTTTCCGGGGTTGCCCACCGGCATCAGCCATCGTTCGGAACTGCGGATGGACTGGAACCACGGGCATAACAACGCGGTCATCAACGGCATCGGTCGCATCGGTTTCATGAGCGGCGGAACGGCGGCGTTATGGAAGGATGAGGAAATGGCGGACGCGTTCACGGCGCAGGCGGTGCGCTTCATCAAGGAGTCGGAGGGCAAGCCGTTCTTCCTGTTCCACGCGCTGCATGACATCCACGTGCCGCGCGTGCCGCATCCGCGGTTCGTCGGAAAGACCAGCATGGGTCCCCGCGGAGATGCCATCATCCAGGCGGACTGGCAGGTGGGCGAGGTGCTGCGGACGCTCGATGAACTGGGCATCGCGGAGAACACCCTGGTGATCTTCACCAGCGACAACGGTCCCGTGCTGAACGACGGCTATGTGGATGAGTCCTTCGTGAAAGTCGGCGACCACAAGCCTGCCGGACCTTTCAAAGGGGGCAAGTATTCGATCCATGAGGGAGGCACGCGGGTTCCGTTCCTGGTGAGATGGCCCGCGGAGATCAAGGGCGGCGGGACGAGCGATGCGGTGGTCAGCCAGATCGACTTTCCGAAGACCTTCGCCAAGCTGGGTGGAACGACCGTTCCGGAAGGCGCATTTCCGGACAGCGAGGAAATCTCAGCGGCGTTGACCGGCGGCTCTCCCGATGGCCGTGCATTCGTCGTGCAGCAGGGAGGTGGCGGACAGCTTGCCCTGAGGGAGGGGGACTGGAAGCTGGTCCTGCCGAAAAAGGGCAAGCCCCAGCTTTTCAATCTGGCCGATGATCTGGCGGAGAGCCGGAATGTGGCCGCGGAGCATCCGGACAAGGTGAAGGAACTGTCCGCCCGGCTGGAGGAGATCCGCGGGTGAGTTCAGTTCTCCTCCAGGATCACCCGGATGTCATCGCTTGAGACCCCCGCGTTGAAGACGATGGTGACGGTGCGCCGGTCTTCCGAGAGTGTCACTTTCTCCGGGTATCCCGCCGGCTGGTCCAGGTCGATTCCCCGGAACTGGCGTGCTTTCTCGCTGGTGTCCGTCCATGCGCCGGTGGCGAAGATGCCATCGGTGGCATCCAGGTATTTGCCCTGGCAGCAGATGGCCAGCACCGGACGGTCAAAGGTGACCGCACCGTCGAACCGCCTGAAGCCCATGTCATAGACGGGGTTGAAGCGGACGAGGAAGCTGCGCAGGCGCTTTTCCGGATCCTCCTGCAGCACATGGAGCTGGCTGGCGTTGGTGGAGGAAAACGTGCCGGGTTCCGTGATTTCCGCCTGGAACGCCTGGTCGAAGATGACGTTCCGCTTTTCCGGGATGACGAGGACGGTGTCATTGCTCTCCAGCTTTGAGAGCTGTTCCGCGGTCCCCGGAGGTGCCGGTTTGACCGAGCCGTGGGTGGCGATGATGCCGGAGGCCAGCGGCCAGGTCCGTGCGAAGGGAGTGGCCTCGAATTCCAGATCCTCGATGCCGGCGGACCTGGCGGTGCGCACCGCCTGGCCTTCTTCCAGCCGGCGTGTTTCCTTGCCCTGGCTGACCTCGATGAGGCCGTCCAGAACGAGGAACTCCGATGCGCCGTTGCGGTCGGTGGAGACACCGAAGGAAGTGCCCAGATCCGTGACCATGCCGGTGGCGGTGGCCACCTGGAAGCCATGGGCGCTCTCCGGGCACCACGCGTTGAGCTTTCCGGAGTGGAGCCGTATCTTCATGGCGGACTCGATCCGGAAATCCGCCGGGGCTTCGACCGCGACGACGGCTCCGTTGCTGAAGTTGAGGCGGAACAGACCCTCCCGCGGGGCATGGCGGTAGCCGGGGCTGATGTCATGCCGGGCGATGACGCGTCCCTGGTCATCCAGCTCGATCATGGAGGCCACGACCGCGGGTGTGGCGGAGTGCTGGTAGGCGAGGAAGCCGCCTGTGGCCGCCAGGGTGATGACGGCGGCGACCGCCAGCCGGCGTGTCCACGTGCGGCGGGAAATCCTGCGCGTGAGGCCATTGACGAAATCATCCGCCTGCTCCGCGCCCACGGACATGGCATGGCCGGCGGCGCTGCGGACGAAGGTTTCATCCTGGCGCTCCGTCTTCAGCCGGGCGAGCGAGTCGGAGATTTCCAGATGCAGGCGCAGCTCCGCGCGCAACGCGGCATCCCCGCGCAGCGCGTCCATCAGGGCGGCGCGGGATGGTTCGTCCGCCTGCCCGTCGAGCAGCTCTCCCAGCAGTTCCTGTGGATCGTCCGGAGTTGGCATGTCAGTGGGCGTCGTAGATGGCTTTCGAGCGGAGGCAGTCCGCGAGGAGCTGCCGTGAGTGGAAAAGAACCTTCCGCACCGTCGCGGACTGCATGTTCAGATCATCGCCGATCTGGCTGGAGTTCCGGTCGTCGAAGTAGCGGGCGCGGATGATCTCGCGGGAACGGGTGGAAAGACCCTCGATGCACTCGATGAGCGCGCGGTTGCGGATGGCGTGTTCCTCGGCGGCGCCCGGGCCGCGGCCTTCCGTCTCCGTATCCAGCAGGAGGGTGGTCAGGTTTTCGTCGATGAGGCGCTGGCGGCGGCTGGTTTTCGTCAGCTCGTTCATCACCAGGTTGCGGGCGATGGTGCGGAGCCAGGCACCCGCGTTCTCCGCCTTGTCCAGATCATCCCATTTCCGGTAGGCGAGGAGGAAGGCTTCCTGGGCGAGGTCATCCACCCACGCGGACTGCACGCCGAGGGAGCGGATGAAATAGCGGAGGCCGGAGTGGTGGGCCTGGACGACTTCCGTGTATTCGTTGATCTCTGGCATGGGTTCCGGGATGGTGCGAAATCGTGGAGGCGGAGAGCGGGAGCCCTGCTTTCCACCAAGGGTCAATTTCCCGGATGAGGGAAGTGTGAAAATTTTTTCCGCGGCGTCCGGAAAATGGAAACGGCGGCGACCAGGGGGGAGTGGTCTGCCGCCGTGATTCCTTCGGGGGGATTGGCTGGGGGGATGTGCGGCTGCCGTTCCGGATCGGGGGGAGTTCCTCGCGGCAACGAAAGGAAGATGACACAAAACCGGCCCACACTCCATACCGTGATGGCGTATCCGCAGGTGCGTGGGGCGGGAGGCAGGCTTTGCTTGCAGGCATGGTGCTTTTCAGGATGCTGGGAATGTCATGCTGCGGCGGACGGATTCCCTACTCCCGAACCATCGATGAATAAGCACTGGATGATCCTGCTCTCGGTCGCCCTGGGCAGCGGCCTGGCGGTTGCCGCGCCCGGCGACACCAAAGTCGCGAAATGGAAGGACGACCGCACCGCGGCTTTCCTGCTGATGTTCGACGACGGCTGGCCGAGCCACTGGCAGGTGGCCATCCCGGAGATGGCGAAGCGGGGGCTGATCGGGACTTTCTACATCAACCCGGAGAAGGGTGAGTACAAGAAGTTCGAGGAGAAATGGACCAAGGAGATCCCCGGGACGGGCATGGTCTATGGCAACCACACGATGACCCACCAGGGCGTGAGGGACGCGGAGCATGCGGAGTACGAGGTGGGTGCCTGTGCGGAATACATCCGCAAGGTCACCGCGAAGGAAAAGCCGGAGCTGCTTTCCTACGGCCAGCCGGGGGTGGGGCCGGGGAAATGGAACATCACCAAGGAGCAGCTTGATGAATTGCTGGAGAAACACCACCTCATCGACCGTCCGCCTTTCAGGGACCATGGCGCGGTCTATCACCTCCAGACGACGGAGCAGATGATGGCCCTGGCGGACAAGGCGGTCGGGGAGAAGGGCATGGAATACCTCGTCCTCCACGGCGTGGAGCGGAAGGAGCCGGACTGGGGCTACCAGGATTTCTGGGCGCTGAAGCAGGATGTCTTTTTCCCGCTGCTCGACCGGTTGAAGGAAAAGTCGGACAAGGGCGAACTCTGGATCACCGATCACGTCACCCAGCACAAGTACGAGGTGCAGCGGGAGGCGGCCGCTGTGAAGGTCGTGCGCGCGGCGGCGGAGGAGATCGAGCTGGAGGTGACATGTTCCGCGGACCCGAAATGGTATGACGGAGTGCTGACCTTCATCACCGAGGTGCCGGGCGACTGGAAGAAGGTCGCCGTTTCCCAGGGCGATGCGCGTGCGACCGTGGATGTGAAGGACGGCGTGGTGAAGTTCGACGCGCTCCCCGGGGCGGTCGTGCTGACCGCACAGTGATCCGTGGGAGGATATTTTCCTGATTTCCCCCTAACGCGGACGCTTCCCGCGGCTATACAACCATGACGAATGACGCCGGACGAACCCATCCGCATGCTGAGCCAGCTACAGCCGGCCCTGTATGCCTATATCCTGAGCCTCCACCCGAACCGGGTGGATGCGGAGGACATCCTGCAGGAAACGAACGTCACGGTCTGGAAGAAGCTGGGTGAATACGAGCCGGGGACGAATTTCCGCGCCTGGGCGTTCAAGATAGCCTACTACCAGACGCTCGCGGAGCGGAAACGGCTTTCCCGGAGGCCGTCGTTTTTCGAGTTGGACGAGCAGTTGCTGAACCTGCTGTCGGAAGAGGCGGAGGTCCGCCTGGCACAGTATGATGAGAAGGCGAACGCGCTGAAGCACTGCCTGGTCGAGTTGCGTCCGGAAGACACCCGGCTGCTGAAGCGCCACTATGCCGACGGCTCCCCGATCAAGTCGATCGCGGAGGAGCTGGGCCGCAGCGCGGTCGCCCTGCGTGGTTCCCTGCTGAGGATCCGCCGGGCACTGAAAGCCTGCATCGAGAAACGCCTGCCCACTTCCCCCACCTGACAGCGATGCGAGACGATCCGACATCACCCGAACCCCCGACGGAGGAACTGCTGCACGCGCTCATGGCCGGGGAGCTGCGGGAGGAACAGCGCGCCGTGCTGCTGGAGCGGTTGCGGAGTGATCCGGCGGCGCGGGAGGCGTATGGCTCGGTGATCGAGATGGAGGCGATGCTCCATCATGAATTTCCCCGGATGGCGGAGTTCCGTGAACCCGCGCCGCTGGTGCGCAGGCCGTCGGGGAGGGTGGCGCCGGTGGTCATCAGGAAAAGGAAGGACTCCCGGATGATGGCGGGATGGGGCATGGCGGCAGCGCTGCTGCTTTCCTTGGCGGCATGGTGGGGCCTGCGCCCGGCACCGGCTCCGGTGCTGGTGGAAGGCTATGGCGAATGGTCATGGCTGGATGCGGCGGGCAGGAAGCATCCGCTGGAGGTGGGGCAGGCCCTGGGGAGGAACGGGGCGCTGGTGACGGAGGGGACCGGCTCCTTCGCGAAGCTGCGGTTCGTGGACAAGAGCACCGTGGTGCTGTCGGGGGAGGGCGAGCTGAAGGTGCCAGTGGAAAAGTCGAAGCGCCTGGTCCTCCGGAGCGGGAACCTGGAGGTGGAGATGACCCCGCAACCTGCGGGCAGGCCGGCCTATGTGGAGACAGCCACCGCACGGGTGGAGGTGGTGGGGACGCGCTTCTCCGTGGATGCGACATCTTCCAGTACTACGGTCGCCGTAACTTCCGGAAAGGTGAGGTTCAAACGGCTGGCGGACGGTGACACCGTGGACATCCCGCAGGAGAGGATGGCGACCGCCACGCTGGATGCCCGCAGCGGGCTGGAGGCGCGGTCGTTTTCCTCCGCCCCGGTGTCATGGAGGGCGGTTCCGCCGCAGGGGGGGTACTTCGGGGCGCAGCCCTTCCGCGCGGGAGGGTCTTCCGCGCAACCGGTCATCCATCATGGGGTGGTGTTCCGCAGCGACGGGGACCGCGTTTTCGATGGCATCGTGGAGCTCCGGACCCAAAGCAGGCTGCGGGTGAAGTTCCGCGTGGCGGACCCTGGTGCGCACATCCGGATCTTCCTGCACTGCCGGGATGGGAAGGGCGGCTTCGCCGGCAACCGCGAGGTCAAGTTCCGGGCCTCCTCACTGCCGGAAGATGTCATAGGCTGGAGGATCTACGAGGGGGACATCGGCGGGATGGAGATCATCGCCCCGGCGAAAGGTGCCGGGATCTCAGGCTCCCGCCTGGCGAACCTTTCCATCTCGGTTCTTGAAGCCGATGACCTGCTCCAGGTTTCCGAAGTGGAGATCCAGGACTGAGAGCCGCCTTCCATCATCCAAACGACCATCCATCCATGAAACCCACCATCATTCCCCGGGCCGCGCTCTCCGCAGCGGCGGCATTCACTTTCTCCGGCGCTCCTGCAACGGCGGCCAGCATCTGGACGGAGGGGGAGTCCGCTTCCCCCGCCAGCGTGCAACGGCATCCGTGGTGGTATGACAAGGTGAAGAAGGATCTGCTGAGCGGTGGCGAATGGCTGAGCAACTACGGACCGAAGGAAGGCACCGGTGAATACGACATCGAGGTGCCGGAGGACGGGGCCTACACGTTCTGGATCCGTGCGAACCCGCTCCAGGCGAAGCTCGGCTACTCCATCGGTGACGGGCCGTGGGTGGCGGTGGATTTCACGGAGAAGCGCGGCCAGCAGAACATCGCGGAGGACAACAAGCCGGACATGCGCTTCATCGCCTGGGTGAATGCGGGCGTGCTGGACCTGAAGAAGGGCACGGTGAAAATGAAATTCCGCATGGCCAGCGCCAATAACAACCACGGCGGGCTGGATTGCTTCGTGCTGACGACGGATGCGTTCGTGCCGCAGGGCATCGTAAGGCCGGATGCGGTCGCCGCGGCGGGACCCGCCGATTGGTTTCCACTGATGCCGGATGTGGACGGGTTCAAGGCGGGGTCCGTCATCGACATGTCATCTCTCAACCATGTCCCTGCGGGGAAATTCGGCCCGGTGGTGGCGGACGGGAGCCGGCTCCGTTTCGCGGATGGGAAGGAACCGGTGAAGCTGTGGGGGGCGGGTGCGAACTTCAGCGCGAAGGACTCCAGGGAACAGTCGCTGCAGAGGATCAAGTACCTGCGGAAACATGGCATCAACTATGTGCGGCAGCACCCGTTGTTCGACACGGTGGCGACGGATGGGAAGATCGATCCGGCGAAACTGGCGGAGTATGACTGGTGGTTCGCGGAACTGAAGAAAGCGGGCATCTATTCCTGCTGGAGCGTGTTCTATCATTTTCCTGTTTCCGCTGCCGACGGTTATCCGGAGGAACTTTTCAAGGAGCTGTCACCACTGGGGAAAGACGGCCTGCGCGATACCTACGGACTCATCCAGATGTCACCGGAGCTGTGGGACCTCCGGCTGAAGGTGCTGACCGCGCTGCTGGAACATAAGAACCCGCACACAGGCCTGCGCTACGCGGATGATCCGGCGCTGGCGACGGTGGAGTTCCAGAATGAGGACTGCATCTTTTTCTGGAATCCGCTGGGTGAACTTTCCAATCCGGGGACGAAGAAGTGGCCGCTGCACGCGAAGCTGCTGCGCCAGCGGTTCGCCACATGGGTGAAGGACCGTTACAAGGACGACGCCGGGGTGAAGGCGGTGTGGGGCAAATTCAGCGAGTCCCTGGACTCCGGGGAGCTCACGCTGATGGGGCCGTATGACATGGACGCGCAGGGCATCCGCGGCAGGTTCGCGGGCCAGACAAAGCGGGCGGGGGACCAGATCCGCTTCATGACGGAGATGCAGCGCGGGCTTTACGAAAAGACGGAGAAAGCGGTCCGTGCCACCGGCTTCAAGGCGCAGACGGTGACCACGAACTGGCTGGGAGGATCCTCACTGGTCGATCAGGCGAACATCCATGCTGACACCATCGGTTCGATGATCGACCGCCACAACTACGCGGGTGGCGGTGCGGGTGGCCACGGCATCCATGAGGGCGGTGTGTATGCGGATTCCCATCTGGGCAAGCCGGGCAAGTATCTGTTCTCCATCGGCTTCAAGCAGGTGGCGGACAAGCCGTTTTCCCTGAGCGAATGGACGATGTGCCCGCCGAACCAGTGGAAGCTGGAGGCTGCGCCGATCATGGCATTCTATGGCATGGGCCTGCAGGGGTGGGATGCCTCGCTGCATTTCACGCAGAGCGGCCCGCGGCTGGGCGACGGCTGGCCGGGGATGAGCAGCTACACCACGGACACGCCGCACTACATGGGGCAGTTTCCCGCGCTCGCCTTTGCGGTGCGGAAGGGACATTTCAAGGAAGCTCCGGTTGTGGCGGCGCGAACCGCGACGACGGAGCAGCTTTTCTCCGGCACACCGGCGTGGGCGCAGAACTACTATGACGGCAAGACGCAGGTGAACTCACCCGGCGCGGTGGCGGATGAGATGTTCGCCGTGGGACGGGTGACGGTCGGTTTCGACGGAGGCGAACCGAAACAGGCGGACGCCAAAGGCCTGTGGGATGAGAGCACGAAGACCATCACCAGCGCGACGGGCGAACTGGTCTGGGACTACGGCAGGGAAACGATCCTGGTGAAATCCCCGAAGACCCAGGGCGTGATTGGAAAGGCGGCGGGCCGTGCGGTCGATCTGCCGGGTGTCTCCGTGAAAATCTCGACGGAGTTCGTCAGCCTCCTGTTCACGCCGCTGGACGACCAACCGCTGGAGGCGAGCAAGCATGTGCTCATCACCGCGCTGGCGCGGGACAAGCAGAGCGGCGCGAAATACAGCGAGGATGGCACCAAGCTGGAAGTCGTGGGCACCGCGCCGTTGCTGCTGGAGCCGGTGCAGGCGTCCATCCGCCTGAAGGGGGCGAAGCCATCACAGGTAAGCGCCCTCGACTACCAGGGCGTTCCGAAAAAAGAAGCGATCACCCCGCAGGCGGACGGCACCTTCACCATCGATGGCACCAGCGCGGCTTATTACTATGAGGTGAAGCGTTGATCTCCCGTAACGGGATGGCCGCGCCATCACGGCGGGGCGGAGCGGTGCCATCTTCCGATCCCAATCCGCCATGGATGGCTGGTTAGGCAGGGACCGCATTCCATGCGGTCAGGTGGGGAGATCCACTACTACCTTCCGCCTTCCATATTCAACTGATTCCCCAAATCCAGGAGATGGAGAGTCACCTGCGAAGATGGAGTCGGAGGATGATGGATCATCTTCCCAACCGGACCGCATGGAATGCGGTCCCTGCCACTCTCAATTCCGATGAAACGGATCACCTCTCACTGTTCCGTCACATATACAGGAAGCGGACCGATGGGCAGGACGAGAACCCCTCCCTCGGCGGCGACGGTGGATTTCCCGCCCAGCATGTCAGTGACGGTCGCCTGTGACGAAGGGAAAGGAATGCGGGCGGTGGTCGGTCCTTTGATGTTCCATGCCATGATCACGGGCTTCCCATCCGCGGAGGATGACGGCGCGAAGCGGTAGGCATAGGTGTCTTCCTCCCCTTCGTGGATGGCATCGAGGAATTTCGGCTCGGGAAGGATCGAGATCATCGCCTTCACCGCGTGGGCGGACGGACGCCAGGTGCCGTTCCGGTTGAAGAGGCCGCCGTTATACTGGTCGGAGTCGTGGATGAACATGACATGCACGCGTTCGACGCCCAGGCGCATGGCGAGGGCATAGTTGCGGACGATGCTGGCTGCCTGGAGGTTCGAGGTCACCGATCCCGGGCGCTTGCCGGGAAAGCGGCCGCCTTCTTCCTGCGGGATCTCCCAGCCCATCTCCGTGTACCAGATGGTCGAATCACCCCGCTGGTGTTGGGTGAGGGTCTTGCGGATGGTCGAGAGGTTGGTGCTGATGCTGTAGTCGCCCCATTTCTGGATGGAGAACCCTTCCGGTGGCGCGGGATCCACGTAGGGGTGGGTGGCCAGGATGTCGTAGGCTTTGGCGACACCGGCATCCACCGCGTGGACGTTCTTGATGAAGCGCAGGTCACCCGCGGAAACGCCTCCGGTGCTGAAGCCCACGATCTTCACCTGGTCCGAAACGAGTTTCGCGGCCCGGTGGGCCGCGATCAGGAGCTTGGCGTAGATGTTTTCCCGGAACGCCTCGAGTTCCTTGTTGGGCCGCCCGTCCGGCGGGACCAGGTATTGGAAGTTCGGCTCGTTGCAGATCTCCCAATGGATGATCGGGCGGTTGGGGACATCCGGGTGCTCCTTGAAGAAGGCCCCGTCCGGGCCATAGCGGCGGATCATCGAGGTGAACGCCTCCACATAGCGGGCGACGAACTCATCTTCCTTCCCCGCATCCGTGGCGTGGTCGAATCTCGGCGCGCCGAAGGTGTAGAGCACTTCCACCCCATCCTCGGCCAGAGCGGTCATCGCCTCATCCGTCAGCGGTCCGCCGAGGCGGATGGACTTCCAGCCCACTTCCTTCAGCGCGGCGCGGCGCGCCTTGTATTCGTTCCACCAACTATAAAGACCGTAGATGTTCGCGTTTGGCCGGGCCTTCGCGGCGATCTCCTCCATGGGAGGAAGTTCGCGCGGCTTCGTCCTCCACAGCGGGGACTCCGCGTCCGGCTGTGGCAGGCCGATGGCGGGTGGAACCGCGGAGGTTTCTTTCTTCACCGCTCCTCCCGGTGAGAAGAAGCGCAGGATGGTGTCCGCATAGACGCCGTGGCCGTGGTTGCCGGGGTGGTTGATCCAGTTGTGGAGCTGGCTGAACGGAGGGATGCCCTGGTCCGCCTGGTGCATCCAGTCCGCATACACATCCGCGCAGGCGACCTTCTCCTCTTTGGCGAGCGCGAGCATGGCGTCCCGGTAGTCCACGATGCGTGTGGCGATGCCGGACTTCAGGAAAGGCCCCGGCTGCATGGGCGTAACGAGCATTACCTCCGTGCCGGTGGCACGCGCTTTCCCGATCACGCCCCGGAGGCCTTCCTTGTATTCCTCCACGGAGACGCGGGGCTTGCCGCCGATGGTGGAGTTCGCGTCATTGAGGCCAAAGGCGATCAGCAGGAGATCCGGCTTCTGCGGCGCGACCTTTTCATCGAAGAACTGGGGCGCGACCTTCGAGGTGGTGCCGCCCTGCACCGCCTGGATCGGCTCGATTTTCGCGGAGGGGAAAACTTTCCGCAGTCCGGTGACGACGCGGCTGGCGTAGGTGAGGTTTTTTTCCGTCCAGAGGTTGAGCGTCCATGCGGTGGCCTCCGCGCCGAGCGTCACGCTGTCGCCCATGAAGGCGATCCTGAAGGGTTCCCCGCCTTTGAGCTTCGCGGTGGATTTCGCGATCCCTTCCGGATTGACCGGAGCGGCGGGGGTGAAGGCGCGGATGGGGAAGATGTCCTCCTTTGAAATGACATGCTTCCCGTCCGTCTGCCATGGCGCGACGTAGATGCCGGCGATGGCGGTGGCCCCGGCATCCGGCTCCGGAAGGACGGGGCAGACGAGGTAGGATTTCCCGGCCTTGATGGTGACCTTCCCATCCTTGAGCTGGAGGAGATCCAGCCGCTGGGTGGCGATGCCGTAGGATGCCTTCAGCTTGCCGGAGCCGGGCTTGCCGAGCTTGTCGCCGATGTTCGTGACCTGCGGCCAGGTGGGGTGGAGCTTGAAGTCCTCACCCTCCTTGAAGGTCTTTGATCCATCCTCGGACTGGAGGGTGAGGCTGCCCGGCACCAACTGGCGGTAGAGGCCGCCGAGGATCTGGGTGTTGCCATGGTCGGAGCGGGCGGGGCTGAGGTTCAGTGGTCCCGGCGTGCCCTTGTCCGCGGGCCACATGTCGAAGCTCTCGAAGCGGGGGAGGTAGTTCACCGGGATGTCGCCGGTTTTCTCCAGCTTGCGGACTTCCGGCGCAGTGATGGCCAGGGTGCCGGCGGGCAGTTTCACCGTCGCGCCATCGGCGGATTTCCAGTCACCGGCGGTGACTGAAATTTTGTCCGATGGCGGGGAAGTGGGATCGACAGACTGCGCGTGCAGGGTGGACACGGCTCCGAAAGCGGAGAGAAGAACAGGGAACAGACGGGCGTTGGGTTTCATGCGGCTGTTCCAGCCAAGCAGATCCCGCGGAGAATGGGGAGCGGAAGTTTCAGGGGGCGCAAGGTGCTCACATGGGAAAAATCCAACCGCAGATGAACAAGGATTAACGCAGATGAATATCAGGATAGCTCCCAAATCCTGAATCCGAACCGACAACTTCGGTTTCACAAGTCTGAGCCGTGAGATGAAAACAGAAATTTCCGTGAATCTGCGACATCCCGTTCATCTGCGGTTGGAATACGCATGGATGAAGGAACTCCTCTCCCTGAGATCAAGACCTTGGGGAGTGGTGATGTCGGGGAGACGGCGACCGGTGATCGCCGCCACAAAAAACCGCCTGCCGCACGGAGGCGGCAGACGGTTTTGGAAAGAGGTGGATGCCGGATGAATCCGGCGCTCCGTCACTTGATCACGCCGGCGTCAACGGCCTTCTTGTAGGCACCTTCCGGATCCTTCGCCCACTTCTCCTGCTCCTTCGCGTTGAAGACGAAGTATTTCTTGCCGTTGTATTCAACGGTCGGGCTTTCAGGGGTGACGATGGTCTTGAAGCTGATGGCGCTGTACTTCTGCTCCTGGAGCTTGATGTCCTCCAGTCCGAGTTCCTTTTCTTTGCCCTTCAGTTGGGGGAGGACGCCTTCCTCGATGCCGGCTTTCACCCAGTAGGCTTTGCCTGCGTCGCTTGCGGCATCCCATGCCTTCTCGCACTTGCCGCAGCACATGAGGATCTTGTTGCCTTTGAACTCGACGACCTTCTCGGCCTCGACGTCCTCGTCGGTCATCATCGGGCACTTGGTGTTGGCCTCGGCGGCGAGGGCGTGGCCGGAAAGGGAGGCGGCTGCGAGGGCGAAGGCGCCGAGCAGCGACTTGAAGCTCAGGGTGGAAATGGTCTTGGACATGAGGGGGAAATTAGCGGGATTTCCCCGGACCACAAGGGATTTCCCGGTGCCGGAAAATGACTCTTTCGTGGGGGGAGGGAGGTGCACCGGGAGCCGGAAAATGGGACTGGAAACCGCTGCCAGGCGGAAAATGGAGCTTTAACCCGCGGAGTGTGCGCTGGCGCATCGTGTCATGCTTGACAATCAACCCGGAAGCGGGCGCATTTCCAACATGCCTGCCAAGAAATCAACTTCCACTGAATCCAAGTTCAACAAGACCCAGATCCTCGAGCACATCTCCGCCAGCACCGGCGTTGCCAAGAAAGAGGTCTCCGCGGTTCTCGACAGCCTCGCCGAAGTGATCCAGCTCCACGTGAACAAAAAGTCCGTCGGCGAGTTCGTCCTTCCGGGCCTTCTCAAGATCAGCACGGTCAAGAAACCGGCGGTGAAGGCCCGCAAGGGGATCAGCCCGTTCACGAAGGAAGAAGTCACCTTCAAGGCCCGCCCGGCATCCGTCGCCGTGAAGGTCCGCCCGCTGAAGAAGCTCAAGGAGATGGTTCTCTGAGCCTGACCTTCGGATAAATCATCCTGAACCCCCATCCTTTCACGGGATGGGGGTTTTTCATTTTGATGAGGGCGCTTTCCTTCTCCGGTTCTCCGGATGCCGCGCTTCCGGATCATGGATGGGATCTTTTCACCAAGCGGAACGGTGGGAGGTCCGTGGGTTTTCCCTGACGGAATGGCGCAGCCATTCCGCTACCCCGGCAGCTGATCCAGCGGATTCCTCCAGATCATCCTGGGAGCGGAGTCGCCGGGGGCCACCTGGGTGCGGGCGAATTTCAGGATGCGGTCGTGGGCGCTGGCGGTGGTTTTCGATCATCTGCCGAGCCTTTCCCGCCACCCGTCTGGATCCGGGATCACTTGAGCTTCGGTGCTCCGGGGACGCCTTCGGTCATGAGCCGCTTCAACTGTGCGAGGTGATCGGTATAGACGTCCTTGGGCAGGCACTGGTGTTCCTTCATGATGGCATTGGCCATGCCGACGACCTCGCCCATCATGCCGGTGGTCCTCATGACGCGCACGGTGCCCAGGGCGACGTGGGTGACGCTGATGTTCCGCCCCGCCATCATGAGGTTGGGCACATTGCGTGAATAGAAACAGCGGTAGGGGATGGGATAGGGATCGATCTTGACGTGGCTGGCCTTCGACTGGAAGGCATCGCAGGCGCAGAGCGGTTGCTTCGGGTAGTGCAGGTCGATGGTCCAGGTGGTGGTCACGGAGGCATCGGGGTAGGGGATGCCCCCGACGACGTCCTGCTGTCTGAGGACGAACTCCCCCATCAGGCGCCGGGATTCGCGCTTGCCGCCGATGTAGGCGACCCAGTTGAGCTTCCGGTTGGCGAACTTCTTCCGGCGTGCGGGATCAGAGCTGTTTTTGAGCACGCTCCAGTTTCCGAAGACCACGCGCAGCGCGTAGTCACGGACTTCCTCCATCTGCGTCGCGTTGTTGAGGTGTGACCCCGTTTCCCAGTCCCAGTCGCCGCGGACGGTTTCAACGCAGGTTTCCTCGGTGAAACCGATGCCCCAGGTGACTTCCGGGAAAGCGGACGCATCTTCCTCCACCCGGGTGTTCCACTGGACGGAGGTGCCCATCACGAGATCGTCCTCCACCGATGGGGCCAGCTCCTCCTCGGTGTGGGTCTTCGACTCGCGGCCGATCCGGTAGTCCGCCTTGGCGAGGTAGCCGAGGTTTCCGTCGCCGGTGCAGTCGGCGAAGATCCGCCCGGAAATTTTCATCTTCTGTCCGCTGCGGGTGTCCTGCGCCAGCACGGAGGCGATCCTGCCGTCCTTCATCTCCACTCCGTTGGCCCTGGTGTTGAGCAGCAGGGTGATGTTCTTCTCCGCGAGGACGTATTTGAGCTTCTTGTCGTCCTGGTAGTTCGAGGCGTCCCCGGCGTTGTGCTCCTTCTTCTCGGGATGTTTTTTGATGATGGCCAGGATCTCCTTGCTATACTCCAGTTCCGGCTGCCGGTTGGCTTCCCATAGGTTCCAGTGCCCCACCGGCCCCAGTTGCTCGACCAAGTTCCCGAGCTCCGGGTAGGGCTTCTTGCGGATCAGTCCGGAAAGGCCGACGCGGACCTCGGAGCTGTTGTTCCCTCCCAGGATGGGGCGGTCCTGGATCAAGGCCACATTGCAGCCATAGCGGGCTGCGCTGACGGCGGCGCAGATGCCCGCCATGCCTCCGCCGACGACAACCAGATCGTAGCCGCCCTTTTCCACCACCACCTGCTGTTGGGGCAGGAGGCGGTCGCGCAGGGTCTGGATCTCCGCGAGCGACCCGCCGGGCACGAAGCCGGGGGCATCGCTCAGAAGGATGGCGTCGCAGCGTCCGTTGAAACCGGTCAAGTCACGCAGGGCGAGCTGGTGCTCCCCGGCGGCCAGCTCGACGGTGCCGCCGTCCTGCCAATGCCATTCGGCGCCTTTCTCGCCGAAGAGGATTTCGAGCGGGCGTCCGTCCATGACCACGTTGAAAATACCGGGCGAGCCGCTGGCTTTCATCGGCCCCTTGAACTCGTCGCCCTTCCATTTCCCCACCCAGTCGCGGGTGCGGACCCATACCCGATGTTTCCCTCCCTTGCGGATCTGGAAGGTGGTCCGGGCGTCCGTGACCGCCTCCCCCAGTCCATGGGCCATGAGATAGGGTGAGCCCATCTGGTCCATCGACTGTTGGTCCACGACCCAGCCCCCGAGGTCGGAGAAGCTCTCGGCATCAATCAACAGCTCGTCGGCCCGTGCGCCCGCCGGGGAGGCCACGAGCGCGGCGAGGGTGAAAGACTTCCAGAACGTGGCCACGGTAGCGAACGGTGATTTGGCTTTCATTGGGTTACCATGAAAACCAGGACCACGTTGCACTCCTTTCACCGTTCATCCACATGACGGGGAAGCGAAAGACTTCGCCGGGAAAGTGTCATCGCATTCCGACAATACGCTTCACCTTCCAAGCGGAATAGGTTCCGGAAATGCGGACTCCGGCCTTCACGGGCCCCCTCACCGTCACTCCGGCACCACCATCCGGATGCGGAAGAACCTCGCCGGATCCTCCGGGGTCACGGGGTAGGAGAATATTTTCGAGAGCGGCAAGGAGCTGGTTTTCGGAGAAGTTGTGTCGCTCACTTTTCTCCATGTTTTCAGGTCACTGCTTTCCTCCAGCACGGATTCCACATGAGGCAGGGTATATTCCGCCGAGACGTAAAAGTGAAGCTGTCCGGGCGGGGTTCCTGTGCCGGCGATGTCATCCGCGGAAAGCCATGTCCACAGCCCCCAAGTCCATGAGTAGCGATCCCGCGGGTTCAATCCATAGGCGTACTCCATGAAGTTCGTCAGGCCGTCCCCGTCCGCATCATCATTCGGACCGGAGTTTTCCCCGGTCAGGCCGTGGGTGTCCTTCCAGTTCCGGAAATGATCCGCCGGAGAGGTGGTCTGGAGATCCCTGATGCCAACGTCGTAGTCGAAGTCGTGCCAGACGGGGACCGCGGTAATCACTTGCGTGACGGGATCATACAGCTTTGCCACCAGACGCCATGATATTTCATGGGGACCAGCTGGCAGCAGGATCTCGGACAGGTTGCCGGAGAACACGATCGGGAATTCCCTGAGCAACTCCCCGTCCATCTTCACTTCCAGCCCATATTCCATGATGTTGCCCGCCCAGTCAGGCACGGTGGGGACCTGCCCGGAGATCAGGGGCTGTCTCTGGCTGATCCAGGGCCGGAAGGAAAGGATGAGCGGACCTTCCACATCCAGCTTCAGCGCGCCGTCGCTGGAGTTGGTCGCCAGCGACTCGGCCGGTCCGCTCGGGCCGTACCAGTATCCGACGGACCATCCCGCACCAGCTTCCACCGGCAGTGCGGGAATGCCCGCCAGGGTCACGATCTCACCGGGAGTCCTTGTGGGGACTGTTTCGATTTCGAGCGCGTCCACCAACGCCAATGGGGGGTCAAAGTAGAAGTTGCCGAGGGAGAGATGGTGCCAGGAGATGACATGGGTTCCGGGCGGGACGTCCAGTTCCACCGCGGTCCACTCCGCACCGGCGGGGGCAAGCGGCGCTTCCCGTCCGTCGATCCCGGCGATCAGCTTTGTCCTGGCATCGCATCTCCAGCGGAAGCGCACCTTGGCGGGACCATCGACCACGGTGGACATGCCGGAGCGGTCATCCGGGGGAGCCAGGGAAACGGCGGCATCTTCCGGGAAATCCTGCCTGTCGTCCCCGAGGAAAGAGAATCCGCGCCAGCTTGCGGGTTCCATCGCCCGTGGCAGGTCCAGCGCTTCCTCCAGCGTGGTCTCGCCGAGCGGCTGCGAGCGGAAGCGATCCACCAGCACGACGTCGTTTCCGTCGATGGCGTCGTTCCAGAAAACGGCGGACCGGGGGGCGATGAACCTGGACCGGCGGAGCGGTGGCTCGCCCGGGCCTCCGTTGATGTCACTGGACGCCTGCATCCAGTCTGGGCCCGGATTGAGGAGATAGAGCACGCTTTCCCTGCCGGGGGACCACTTGTCCTCCTGGTCATGGGCATCGGCGGCGGGCACATGGGTTCCCGAATCCACGCCCGTGGAGAACCACAGCGCGTCCTGATGATCCAGTCCCTCCATCAGCGGTGAGACGCCGGGCGTGAAGGTCATCCCGCTGATGATCCAAATGGGCAGCTTCACCGCATCCGGATCATCCCCTGTGATCTCCGTCTCCAGCGAAAACCTGACCCGATGCGTGCCGGTCGGAATGTCCATGGAGGAGGACATCCACGTATCCTGATAATCGTAGACGAGCACGCCCACGTCCAGGCCGTCCACCTTTCTGCTCCAGGTGGTCAGTGTGCCCTCGCCCGTCGTGCGGTTCTCCCGCCAGGACAGCCTGCCAGGTCCGGTGACCTCCCGTTCGATCCAGCGATCCTCGCCGGATTTCGTCAGCAGGATGATGCCATCCGCTCCATTTTCCCCCAACGAGGGAAACACGGCGAGCGCCTCCGGCACGCTGGAGGACCAACCCTCGCCGGGGGCGATGGCCCCCCGTGGCACCCAGCTCACGTTGTCCACCGCCAGGGCCTTGGGGGTGGATCCGCCCCCCCAGTAGGCGGAAAACTCGATCCGAATCGTGTGCGTTCCGTCGCCCATCACCAGCATGGGCTCCACCTTGCGCCAGGGTTCCTGGATCACCTTTCCATCGACCAGCACCCGTATGCCGATCCCGCTGTTCCAGGGATCCATCCCACCGGTCGCGGTCGAAGAAAGGACGGAGAAATCCAGCAGCCCGGCTCCCTCGACGGTCGTCTCCAGCCAGGTGGTCTGCCCGTCCGGGAGGCGCACGTTCGCCGCGGTGTCACCCACGGCTCCCGGCGTGTCCCGGCCGGTCACGGGGTGCTCCGCCGGGGTGCTCCAGGTGAGATCCCCCGCATCCAGCGATGCCGCCAGGGGCTTCTCCGGCCATGGCTTCCATGAAAAGGCCCCCAGCTCCAGCCATCCACCATAGTCCCAGTAGGTGGAGATCTCCCACTCCAGCGTCACAGGCCCATCCTGGTTGATGAAGGTGGTGACTTTCCGCCGGAGCTGGACGGAGTCGGGCGCCGTCGCGATGGTCTGTCCGTTCACCCGGAAGGTGCCGGTCGGCGTGCCGGCCGCGAGCTTTTCCCACTCGAATGAAAACTCCCCCGGCGCAGTCAGGGTGATCTGCATCTTCCGCGGCGTCGTGCTGAGGGCGGCAGGGGACACCAGCACCGGCTTTGACGCTCCGGTCTTCAAGGTGCCCACCCATGGTTGGTCCGCCGGGCTGAACGTCGGGGAAACTCCTTCGATCCCTAGGACGTCCATCGCCGGCATCACCGGGTCCGCCTGGAACTCCAGTGCGCTGAGCGCCATGCGCGAGGTGTCTTCCAACACGCCCCTGGCCTCCATGGTGAGGTGGTGGTCTCCCGGTGGCAGCCACAGGGAGTGGTTCTTCCATCCATGGCCGTCACTGCCGGACCGGACCACGGACACCCTGTGACTGGAGGAAAAGGAAAGCTGGGCACCGATGCCCGCATTCGATGATGCCGTGGAAACGGGGAAATGGCTCCTGAACCGGACGGTGCCCGGACCGGTGAAGGGAATGCGCAGCCGTGGCTTCTCCCCATAGTAGTCCCACTTCGATGCAGGGACCAGGGCCTCCGCCGGGTCCCCGCCCAGCCCCGTCACGCCATTCCATGTTCCGTTACGTCCGGAGATGACGGCCGCGCCGACGCTTTCCCCGATCACCCCGCCCTCCGGCAGTGGCACCACGCGGATGGCCGATACCCTGGCGCTCACATCCCCGAAGTAAGGGGCGCTCCGTTCCGCCAGGTAGCGGATGGTGTGCGTCCCGGCCGGGACTTCGATGAGCGCGGTCGCCGCCTTGTTCGTCAGGTGCGACAGGCTGGAATCCCAGCAGGCTTTCCCATCCACCAGCACCTTTAGCGGACCTGTGGAATTCGAATAACCATGGTAGTTGAAGGAAACCTCCGCCGGCCCCGTCACCTCGTGCTCGATCCAGCCTTCATCCGCGGCTCCGGTGAGGGAGAGGTAGGCCTCATAGTTCCCGGAAGTGGACTGTGGCACGATGGTCCACGGTGCGTCACCACCCACGCTGAAGCCGCCCTCCGGCAGTCCCAGCGCGTCCGCCAGCGATGTGACGTGCGGGACGATCTCGATGTAGTCCACCCGTGCCTCCGACATCGCGCCCAGAGTGTAGGTGCCCGGTGGCAGCAGGTAGCAGCGTGTGGTCCACTCGCCGTCCGGCAGCGTCTCGGAGGAAAGCACATCCGACTGGAGCGCCAGCGCCCAGGGATTCGAAAGGGCACCTCCACCGAAGAACCTCCCTCCACCCGTCTCCCGGATCTTCACCAGGGACCTCTCCGCCAACACGAAGTCCACCCCGCTGCGATAGCCCACCACCACTCCGGAGCCGCCGCGCGTGCCCTCCATCTCCGCGCCAAAGGGGCGGCTGGTGTTGTTGGGAGTTTCGGTGAACGTCAGATGCGGGGCATCCAGCGCCGTCGCGAAATCCACCTCCGCCACCCGCTTCACGTCACGGACGGCCACATCCGCGGGCACCCGCCGTGTGTCCACCGCTCCGGAGGCCTCCCATTCGATGCTGTGGGGACCAGCCCCCCTCACGGGGACGAACCCGGTGGACCAACTGTCCTTGTAGGGAAGATTCACCCACGTGCCCGCGTCCGTGCGCACGCGGGCTTCCTTTCCCCTGGCCAGATAGCGGAAGCGCACCACCCCGGCACCCTCCGTGTCACCCCTGAGGATTTTCGGCACGCTGGCACCGGTATTTGGCACCGCATGCAGCAGCCCGGACCATGCGGCGTTGCCACTCCCGTCAGGCCAGCCGGACAGTCCCTGCCAGCCCGCGCCACCCAGCACCACACTGCCGTCCGCCTCCCCCGCAGCCAGGGGCAGCACCATACCCGGTTGCCAGCGCCCCCTGCCGAATGTGGTCTCCGCATAGGAGCTGGAATCGCCCGCGGTCATCATCCACGTCACCTCGTGCGTGCCCGCCGGAACATACACCCTGTCCGTGTGGTCACGGTCCGGGGCGATGCCGCCGTCCACGACGCCATCGATCATCACCGTGGTCGGGAAATTCAACGACGCCGCCCGGTCCAGCTCCAGGATGCCCGGCCCCTGTACGTGGCCGCTGAGGTAGTAGGAGTAGCCTTCCCCGGACGTGCGTCTCACGATCATCCGGTAGCCGGCTGGTCTCAGGTTGTAGCTGTCATAGGTCCTGCTCCATGCGTTTCCGGTTGGATTGACCACGGACCATGTCACCCCCGGGACGTTGCCCATCGCATCCTGCAGGTCCGCGTTGGAAATGGCTCCCTGCACAGCCTGGCATCCCGCCAGACCGGCCAGCAACCCCATCACAAGTTTCATGCCGCATTCCATATCTGACCTCGCCCCACAACCGGAGGCGGAGAATCAATCGTAATGCGGGAAACTCCACAAGCCCGCCTTCCGGCTTTCTGGATGCAATGGTGCGGAAATGACATGGCTTTCTCTCCGTGGGTGATGTGATGTTCACGCCGCGACCACGCTCACGGCAGAGCCAGAGGCAACGCTTTTTATATTGATCGCATGCAACGGTTTTGTCATGCGTTTATGCATGCAATTCTGGACTGCCCTCCTCCCCGTCCTGTTGGGTTCCATGGCTGTTTCCCGAGCCGCCACCATCCAGGCAACGCTGAACTCCCAGGATTCGATCGTGGGTGAGCGCGAGGGGGGGACAGCCGCGGCCGTGGGTTATTATGCCGATTCAGCCAACGGCCAGGCGGGAGTCGGTGGAGGCGCTGGAAATCGGGAAAACCGGAATCTGATCATCGGATTTATCCTGCCTGTGCTTTCCGAGCCGATCGTGAGCGCGACATTCTCCATTTTGATCGCAAATTCATCTTCATCCGGCGGATCCGTGGCGGTCGATCTTTATGGCCTGTCCACCATCAATCCCGACGGCACGGGTACCACCCTCTTCGCGGAGATTGGGGCCGATGGTTCCCAGATCTTCCTGATGGACGCCTTCGCGAGTCCTGGGGATACGGGAACCAAAACCGCGACGGTGACCGACTTCATCCAGAGCCTCTACACGGGGAATACCCCCAACCAGACCGAGGTGTTTTTCCGGATCAACCCGGACCGTGGCCTCAGCACGAGCCAAGGCCCGCGCAGGGTCACTTTCACCACTTCCAGTGCCCAGCTCGAGATCGTCACCGTCCCTGAACCATCGCTCGGCTTGCTTTCCGTGGCAGGGTTTGGCTTGTTGCTGGTCAAACGCTCCCGGCGGAAGATCTGAGGTGGTGTGTCAGGGCAGGAGAAGACCGGGCTGCCATTCGACGACAAATGCCCCGGCCGGCCGTCACGAAAACAACTTCCGGTCCAGCGCCCTGCATTGGATCGCTTCCAGCACATCCTGCGCGCGGATGTTTTCCGAGCCACCGAGGTCCGCGAACGTGCGGGCGACCTTGAGGATGCGGTCGTGGGTGCGAGCGGCGACGACGCGCTCGCGGATGACGGAGGATTTCTCGCCGCCGGGATCCTGTGAGTAGAGTTCCTTGGAATCGACGGGCGGCACTTCGACATGAAGGTCGATGCGGTCGGGCAGGGGGACCGGAGATGCGCTGGCGGTGGTTCTCGATCTGGCGCGGGGAGCAGCGGCACTCCCTCCTGATGCCGCCGTAGTAGCCGTACGGATTTTGGGAGATCACGAAGAAAGGGCGGATCAGGCAGCCCCTCAGGCTCGAACCAGCAGCAAACCCGAACGGGTGCGCGGTGGCAACGGGCCGGAGTTCGTGGCAACGGAAATGAGCGGCGGGATCAGAGGAGTGATTTGACGGGGGGATGGTTCGTAGAGGGGGAAACGGCTCCATGTAAGCCCCGAGAAAACTGTTTGACGGATAAAAATACAGAATATACAGACATCGGCATGTGGAGAAAGATTTGTCCGAGAGTCGTGACGCCGATGGCTTCCATCCTTCTGGCGATGGCCTGTGAAGCGGGTGAGAAGCCGGGGGGATTGAAGATCTATTACCTGCGCCATGCGCAGTCCGGGCACAACGTGCTCAAGGATTGGGAGGAGATCCCGAAGGAAAAGCGGCCGGCGTATGTGGGGAACTCGGATACTTTTTCCGACCTGGGGTGGGCGCAGGCGGGCTTGGTGCCGGATAAGTTGAAGGGCTTCCATTTCGACTACATTGCGGTCAGTCCGAAATGGCGCACGAGGAACACGATCCTGCCTTACTTGAAAAAAGAAGCCAGGAAGGGCGAGATCTGGCCGGAACTCAGCGAGGTGAGCCCGGAACTCGACAAAGGATCCTTCAAGGTGGAGTTCAAAGGCGAGCTGTTCCGGGGGAAGGAACTGGAACTGCCGGAAGATGAAAAAGGATTCTTCGTGGTGGGGCCGGAGGACAAGCTGACCTACAAGCGTCCGAAGGATGAGGAGGAAAGGAAGGTGGAGGCGCTTGAACTGGCGAAGCGGACCATCGGGCGGATCAGGAAGCAGTTCGGAGGAACCTCCAAGGCTGTCCTGCTGGTGGGGCATGAGAACTCGGGCACGAATTTCCTCCGGGCGCTCACGGGCGATTTCAAGCGGGACATCGAGATCGACAACACCGGTCTCTGGCTGGCGGAGGAGCAGCCGGACGGAACCTTCCGGATCACTCTCGAAAACGGAAAGCCGGTGGAGAAGTGAAGCTCGCAGGAAATCGATCAATCATGAAGCCGTATATGGAACCGGGTATGACCGGGACAATGGGAGGGGAAGTTGTGAAGGACTTCCGGAGTTTTCTCGGCAATGAAACCAAGGATCTGAGGATCGGGCCAGGGGTCATCGGAGAAGTGGCGGAGGTGTTCCGGCGGAATTTCCCCGGAAAAGCGGCGATTTTGATCGCGGACCCAAAGACACTGATCTTTGCAAGGGAAGCGGAACGGCGGCTGGAGGAAGGAGGCTGCGGATGTGCGGCGCTGCATCTGCTGGAGGATCCGGAACTTTACGCGGAGCATCGTTTCGTGGAGGAAATCCACGGGTTCCTGGCAGGATGTGACGGGGTGCCGGTGGCGGTGGGGTCCGGCACGATCAATGATCTGGTGAAACTGGCTTCCCACCGGCTGGGGCGACCTTACCTCTGCATTGCCACCGCGGCATCGATGGATGGCTACACCGCCTTTGGTGCATCCATCACCTTCGAGGGATCGAAGCAGACCTTCTCCTGCCCCGCGCCAGCGGCGGTGATGGCGGATATCGGGATCATGGCCACCGCGCCGGCGGAGATGGGTGCATCCGGCTACGCGGATCTTTTGAGCAAGGTAACGGCCGGTGCGGACTGGATCCTCGCGGACGCACTGGAGGAGGAAGCGATCGACCACAGGGCTTGGGATATTGTCCAGGGAGGTCTGCGGGATGCGCTGGGCGATCCGGAAGGAGTAAGAGGGGCGGATCTGAAGGCTCTGGAGGCTCTCACGGAGGGATTGATGCTCGGAGGCTTCGCCATGCAGTGGCACCGCAGCAGCCGGCCCGCATCCGGTGCGGAGCACCAGTTCAGCCACCTGTGGGACATGCAGCACCATACCCACAACGGCAAGGCTCCCAGCCATGGTTTCAAGGTCGGCGTTGCGACGCTGGCGGTGACCGCGCTTTACGAAGCTCTGCTCGATCTGCCGCTGGAAGAGATCGACGCGGATGCGGCGGCGGAAGCATGGCCGGAGACAGAGGTTTTGGCGGAGAGGATCCGGGAGCTTTTTCCGGATGAGGAGCTGCAGGAGATCGCGGTGAAGGAAGGCTTGCTCAAGCATGTCCCGCGGGAAACCGTGAGGGCGCAGGTCGGACTACTGCGGAAGCAGTGGCCGGAACTCAGGGAAAAGCTGCGCGGCCAGCTCATTCCTTTCGCGGAGATCAGGCACATGCTTGAGGAAGCCGGGGCGCCGACAGAGCCGGAGGAGATCGGCATCTCCCGGAGCAGGCTGCGGCGGAGCTTCGATCTGGCGTATTTCATCCGCAGGCGTTTCACCGTGCTGGATCTGGCGCGGAGGGCGGGCTTGCTGGAGCCTTGCCTGGAGCGTCTGTTCGGTCCGGAGGGCATCTGGCCGGAGAACGGCGGGAGGCAAAATCAAAATCCCTGATACAGTGATGACGGAACGACTGAAACCGGAACACCGCCGCTGGATCATCCTCGTGATGATCTTCTTCGCCATCGTGCTCAACTACTTCGACCGGCAGATCGTTTCCATCCTGAAGCCGGTGCTGAAGTCGGAGTTCGGGATGGGGGATCCGGATTACGCGCTGCTGGTGAACGTCTTCACCGTCTGCTACGCGGTGATGTATCCCGCGGCCGGGTGGTTGGTGGACCGCTTCGGTGCGGGGGTGATGTTGTTCACCGGGTTGCTCACCTGGTCGGCGGCGTGCCTTGGCGCGGGGCTCACGCGTTCCTTCGGCTCGTTCCTTGTGTTCCGCGGAATGCTGGGGCTGGCGGAACCGACGGCGTTCCCCGCGCAGCTGCGCGTGGTGACCACGTGGTTCCCCAGCACGCTGCGCGGCACGGTGAACAGCCTGTGCGTGGCGGGCGGCACTGCGGGAGCCATCATGGCGCCGCCGGTGGTCGCATGGATCACACTGCGCTACAACTGGCACATGGCTTTCATCATCCCCGCCGTGCTGGGGCTGGTCCTTGCGGTCGGCTGGAAGCTGCTCTACCGGAATCCTCCGCCGGAGATCGAGCGGGAGGCGGCACTCGGCACTCCCTCGGAGGGAGGGAAATTCACTTGGCCCCAGCTCTGGAAGACGCGCAGCCTGTGGGCCATCCTCGCGTGCCGGTTTGTCAGTGATCCGGTGTGGTATTTCTGCCTGTTCTGGCTGCCGGGTTACCTTCAGGAGGAGTCCGGACTCACCCTCGCGCAGATCGGCATGGTCGGCTGGATCCCGTTCCTGGCCGCCGACATCGGCGGGGTGGGCACCGCCGCATGGTCCGACAGGATGGTGAAGCGCGGCAGGGGCACCCTGGAGGCCCGCAAGATCATGTTGGTGACGGTGGCCGCACTTGCGCCGGTGTGTGCGCTCACTCCACGTTTTTCCGGGGCGCTGACCACGTTGGTCATCTTCAGCGTGGTGGGAGCGGTCTGCCTGAGCTGGTTGTTTTCCATGAGTGTGGTCATCGCGGAGGCCTTCCCAAGGGAAAACGCTGCCAGCGTCCTGGGGATCGCGGGCGGCTTCGGCGCGGCGGGTGCGATGCTGTTCAACCACCAGGTGGGCCAGATGATCGCCGGTGTGGGTGCGCCCACCCTGTTCCTGGTCATGGCGTGTCTCCACCCCATCGCCGCCCTCATCCTGTGGGCCGGCGTGAGGCGCGAACGCCCGGCTCCTTCCACCACCATTCTTTCCAACCCCGCCACCCCATGAATCTGAAAACGATTTTGAAAATGATTGCCCTCGGAGGGCTGATTTCCTTTTCCACGGCCCAGGCGGAGGAAACGCCGGAGATTTCCGTGCGCGTCATGTCCTGCAACATCCGGGTGGACTTCCTGCCGGAGGATGCCGCTTCCGGAAATGATTGGAAAAGCCGCCGGGATCTTTGCCTGGAGGTCATCCGTTCGCGGAAGCCGGACATCGTCTGTGCCCAGGAAGTGCTGCGCGGCCAGTACGGGGATCTCCTGGCCGGGTTGCCGGGGTTCACCGGATTTGGTTTCGAGGGACCGGAAATGGACGGCAAGGATGAGGGCTACCACGGCATCGGCAAGAATCCGATCCTCTTCCGGCAGGATCGCTTCGAACTGGTGGCGTCCGGCACTTACTGGCTTTCCCCGACACCGCATATCCCCGGCTCCATCGCGGAAGGCGGCTACCGGGCGCGCCATGCGAACTGGGTGCGGCTGAAGGACAAAGGCACGGGGCGGCAGTTCCGCGTGTTGAACGTCCACCTCGACAGCGGCCCCGGCATGGCTCCCGTGCGTGAAAAGCAGATCGCCATGGTGATGGAGGAGGCTGCGGTCTATCCGGCGGAGTTTTCGCAGATCCTCGCGGGTGACCTCAACTCCCGGGCCGCGGCCAGGGTCCATGAGATCATCCGTGCCGCAGGCTGGACGGACGCCCGCTTGCAGGCGCCGGGTCCGCCCGCGGAGGAAAGTTCCGCCCATGCCTTCGGTACTTCGGACAAAGGGAGCACCCCGATCGATTACATCTACACCCGCAACGCGAAGAAGGTGGCCTCCTGGGAAATCGTGAAGGATTCAAAGGAGGGCCGCTATCCCAGCGACCACTATTTCCTCTCCGCCGAACTGAAACTCTGAACCCCATCCCTTTCATCACATGTCACAGAACCCAACCCTGATCGAAGAGCCCGCCCGGTACCTGCCGGTGCGTGCGGAATATGATGTCCTCATCGCCGGTGGCGGTCCATCCGGCCTGATCGCCGCGCTCGCGGCGGCGGAGGACGGATTGCGCGTAGGACTCCTGGAAAGCCGCAGTTTTCTCGGAGGAAACATGACCATCGGCCTGCCGGTGCTCGGCTTCCTCGGCCAGAAGGGGAACCAGATCATCGAAGGACTGCCGCAGAAATTCATCGACCGTCTCAAGGAGCGGAATGGTGCGAGCGAGCACCGGCCCTGCCCGCTGCACATGGGCATCACCCTGGTCGAACCGGAGGCGGTGAAGACGGTGGCGCTGGAGATGCTCACGGAAGCGGGCGTGGATGTGGTGTTCTACACCTCCGTCGCTGGAGTGGTGAAGGAGGGGGACCGCATCAAGGGCCTGATCACCGAGAGCAAGAGCGGCCGCGAGGTGTGCTTGGGAAAGGTCGTCATCGACTGCACGGGGGACGCGGATGTGGCCTGCCGGGCCGGTGTTCCCTGCGAAAAGGGGAACGGTGCCGGAGGCATGCAGCCGCCCACCCTCATGTTCTGCCTGGCGGGCGTGGATACGGACGAGCTGCGCATGAGCATCGCGGGGCAATCCCGCACCTATCTCACGGACTTCATCCCGGCGGAATACTTCGGCCAGAACCACCAGTTCATTGTCGTGGGACTGCGCGAGCTGATCGCGAAAGCACGGGAGGAAAGGAACCTGAACATCCCGAACGAACGCACCATCATCATCACCGGCCTCCGTGAGGGAGAAGCATGGCTGAACATGACACGCGTGGCAGGTGTGGACGGGACGGACGCCCGCAGCCTCTCCATGGGCGAGATCGAGGCACGGCGGCAGATCGATGACATCTTCACCTATCTGAAAAGCTACGTCCCCGGTTTCTCGAAATCCTACTTCACGAAGACGGCCCCATTCCTCGGCATCCGGGAAACGCGGCGCATCGTCGGCAAGTATGTGATGACGCAGGAGGACGTGCTCGGCTGCCGTCATTTCGAGGACGCCATCGCTGTGGCCAGTTATCCCATCGACATCCACCGTCCCGGAGACGAGGGCTGCACTCTCATCTGGTGTGGTGATTGCTATGACATCCCATACCGTTCGCTGGTGCCGGAGGGTGTGGAGAACCTACTGGTGGCTGGCCGCTGCATTTCCACCACGCATGAGGCGATGGGGGCGATCCGCGTGATGGCGACATGCATGGCCATGGGTGAGGCCGCGGGCCGCGCCGCCAAGCGGGCGGTGCGTGATGGAGTTGCGCCATCGGAGATCGATGTCGCCGCCCTCCAGGCGGAGTTGCGTGAAAAGGGAGCCTACCTGCGCGCCTATCAGGAAACTCTTGTGGAGGCGGTTCAATGAACTTCACCCTTGGGCTCGACTTCGGAACCAACTCCGTCCGCGCGGTGGTGGTGGACGTTTCCGATGGCCGGGAGATCGGCACGGGAGTGTGCGGCTATGCCAGTGGGGTGCAGGGCATCCTTCTGGACGGAAAGGATCCCCATCTGGCGCGGCAGAGTCCGATGGACCATCTGGAAGGTCTGAAAGAGGCGATCCGAGGGGCGCTGCTGCAGGCGGGGGAGTATCCGGATTTCAAGGCGGAGAATATAGGTGGCATCGGTGTGGCGGCCACCGGTTCCAGTCCGCTGCCGGTGGATGCCCGGAATGTTCCGCTGGCTTTCCATGATGGATGGAAGGATCACCTGGATGCCCAGTGTTGGTTGTGGAAAGACCACACCGCGCGGGTGGAAGCGGAGGAGATCACGCGCCTGGCGCTGGAGGTGCGGCCGGAGTATGTCCGTGCGTGCGGCGGAGTCTATCTGTCCGAGTGGTTCTGGGCGAAGATCTGGCACTGCCTCCATGTGTCGCCGGAGATCTTCCACGCGGCATTCAGTTGGGTGGAGTTGGCGGACTGGATCCCCTCCGTGCTCGCGGGCGTGGAGGATCCATTGCGGATCCAGCGTGGCGTCTGCTCGGCCGGACACAAGGCGCTCTATTCGGACCAGTGGGGTGGGCTGCCGGACGGCGCGTTCCTGCGTGCGCTGGACCCGGCCTTGGAAGCCCTGCGGGACAGGCTCTATCAGAAAGCGCACGACGCGAGCCGCCCAGCGGGTTCATTGTGTGCGGAGTGGGCGGAGACGCTCGGCCTGCGGGAAGGCATTTCCATCGCCATCGGAAAGTCCGACGTGCATTACGGGGCGATCGGCTGTGGGGTGAAGCCGGGGCGGTTGGTGAAGGTGATCGGCACCTCGTCCTGCGACTGCTGTGTGCTGCCGGTGGGTGGAGGGTTTCCGGACATCCCGGGCATCTGCGGGGTGGTGGAAGGGGCCATCCTTCCCGGTTTCTACGGGCTGGAGGCGGGGCAGTCCGCCGTGGGCGACATCTTCAAATGGTGGATCGAGAAAGTCTGCGGTGGGGATGACGTGCTCTACCGCCGGATCTCGGAGGAAGCCGCGGCATTGGAACCCGGGGAGTCAGGCGTGGTCGCGCTGGACTGGAACAACGGCAACCGCAACCTCCTCGCGGACCCCATGCTCGGCGGGCTGTTGGTCGGGCAGACGCTGCACACCACGCGGGGCGAGATCTACCGCGCGCTCATGGAGGCCACGGCCTTCGGGGCGAGGATGATCATCAACCGCCTGCGCGAACACGGTGTGGTGGTGGAGGAACTGGTGTGTGCGGGAGGCATCGCGGAAAAGAACGCCGTGGCGATGAGCATCCTCTCCGATGTGCTGGGTGTGGAAATCCATGTGCCGGAGACGCGGCAGGCCTGTGCGCTCGGTGCTGCCATCTCCGCCGCGTCCGCCGCCGGTTTCCACAAGGACCTCTCTGCCGCCCGGGATGCCATGGGCTCCCGCAGTGTGCCGGCGTTCCGTCCGGACCCGCGGCGGATGCTGGCGTATGACCGGCTCTTCACGCTCTATCGCACCCTGCATGACGCGTTTTCCGGAACCGGCCGGGAGACGGATGTCTCGCGGGTGATGAAGGATCTCATCGCTTTGCGGAATACGGGGTGAACCCTCCCGTTTCCTTCAATCTTCCTGCAGCAGGGCCTCCGCCACCGTCTCGTCGATGGCCAGGGATTTGATGAGTCCGCCGCGGATGGCGGCGCGCAGGGCGTCCGCGCGTTCGACGCCGGAGATGATGCAGATCACGTTCGGGATCTTCCGCAGCTGGTCGATCTCGATGCTGACGACGCGGTCTTTCCACACCGTCGCGCATTCCTTTCCGTTCTTGTCGAAGAAGCGTCCGCAGATTTCCCCGACCGCGCCGGCTTTCCGCAGGTCCTGCAGATCCTTCCGGGTGAAGACACCGCGCTCGATGAACACGGAGTCCTCCATGCTGCCGATGCCGACGAGCGCCAGGTCCACTTCATCGAAGCGCTTGCGCATGCCCTTGATCTGGTCCAGCCGCAGGAAGGCATCCCGGTCCGCCTTGTCCATGATGAAGGCGGGCGAACTCAGGGCGTAGAAGGGGGAGTGGAAATGTGAGGCCAGCAGCCGCCCGAGTTCCTGCGCGTCGATGGGCGTGATGTTGGAGTCCACGTTCCCCATGGCCTGCAGCACGCCTTTCAGGTTCCGCACGGCGGGGGGGAGCTGGGTGATGAGTTCGTGCAGCGTCCGCCCTCCGGAAAGCGCCATGGTGCAGCCGTCCGAGATGAAGGAAGAGACGAAGTGGACGGAGAAACGCCCCACCGCCATACGCAGGTTCTGTGCGGGCATGGTCCGGGAGATTTTCACCACCGCCGCTGCCGCCAGTCCGTATTTCCGCTTCAGCCGGTTCTCCAGTTCGGTGTTCCTCGGTTCATACTCATCCACGAAGATCCGCACGATCCCTTGCTTCTGTGCCACGGCGAGCAGCCGGGAGACATGCGCCTGGGATACGTTCACATACTTGGCCACCTCTGTCTGGGAGAGGCCGTCCATGTAGTAAAGTTTGGCGGCCAGACGCAGTTGGTGATCGGAGTAATTTGACATCGAAGCGACGGCTCCGATCCAACAGCAGGGGAGATTCACCAGCAAGGCCAAAGGGCAGGCGGGGGGAGATCGTTCCGTCCCATTCCGGGAAAGAATTTGACAGTGGATTATTATCCGGAATAAAAATACCATCAATGAAAGGCATGGGGCATTTCCCGACGCGGACCCCAAGCGGTTCGCCAACCCATGCTTTCCTCTGATCGATCCGCCATGTCCGTTTCCCGCCATCATACTTCCCGTCGTGATTTCCTCCGTGCCTCGGTGCTTGCCGGTGCCGTCTTCGGCGCGGACAGATCCCTGTCCGCCACGGCAACCCGCAAGGCCGCCGCCAACCTGGGTTCCGCCCGCAACGTGATCCTCATGGTCAGCGACGGCATGAACCACGGCACCCTTTCCCTCTCCCGGCAGTACCAGACCCTCATCCTCCGGAAAGAGGCCCATTGGAACCGCCTGTACCGGGAGCAGCCTGTGGTGCGGTGCCTCTCGGAAACCTTTTCCGCCAACAGTTGTGTGACAGACTCCGCCGCCGCCGCCAGTGCCTGGGGTGGAGGCAGGCGTGTCCCCAACGGCGTCCTCAACATCCTCGCCGATGGCACCGGGGTTCCTCCCCTGCATGGGAAACTGCGGAAGGCCGGCCGCAGGACCGGTCTCGTCACCACGGCAACCATCACCCATGCCACTCCCGCCGGATTTGCGGCCAATGTGGACAGCCGTGCGGATGAAGCCCTCATCGCCCGGCAGTATCTCGACCGTCGTGTGGATGTGCTGCTCGGTGGAGGACAGAAATTCTTTGGCGATGAACTGCGCCAGGAATACACCGCCGCCGGCTATGACGTGTTCGACAACCGCCAGGCCCTGAAGCGCGCCAGGCATGACGCCCTGAAGCCCATGCTCGGCATCTTTTCGGAAGGCCATCATCCCTTCAGCATCGACCGCGACCATGTCCCCGCCATCGCCGGGCAGGTGCCCACGCTTGCCGAGATGGCCCAAGCCGCGCTCGACCGCCTCCGGCATGCCCCGGACGGCTTCTTCCTCTTGGTCGAGGGCGCCCGCATCGATCACGCCGGCCACGCGAACGACGCCGCCGCCTCCATCCACGACCAGGCCGCCTTTGACGACGCCATCGGAGCCGTGCTCGCCTTCATCGGGGAGAATCCCGACACCCTGCTCATCATCACCACGGACCACGGCTGCGGCGGCATCCAGATGAACGGAGTCAGCGCCAAGGCCGACCAGGGATTCGCTCCCGGCGTCTACAATGCCAGCAACGCCTGCTTCGACCGGATGCGCGGATTCACCCGCTCCTTCGAGTGGATGAAGCAGAACGGCCTGGGCGCCCTCAGCGGGCCGAAACTCGCTGCCGCCATCAGACAGTTCACCGGCATCGAGCTCGACGCCGACCAACTCAAGCTCGCCCAAGGGCTCAAGCCGGGCGTCGGCAGGGCCTTCCAGGCCCACACCGGCATTGGCTGGACCAGTGGCAGCCATACCGGGGAACTCGTCGAACTCTGTGCCTACGGTCCCGGCAGCCGGGATTTCCCCGCGTTCATCCGCAACTTCGAGGTCCACGATCTCATTCTCAAAGCCCTCGGTATCGCGGTGTGACGAAGGTGTAACCGTGTTCCGGAAAAAAAGAGATTGACGGGGAATTTTTATGCAGAATAAACAGACATGATGAAATTGAAGCTGATATTCCGCGGTGGTGCCCGCGCCTGGGTGGCGGGTGTGTTGTTGTCATTCACCGGGCAGGGCGGGGCCGCCACGCTCCATGACGTCTATGTCACGGCCTATTCCACCGCGGACGGTGGACGGACTTCGGAAATCATCCGCTACTCCTGGGATTCCTCCGCTTCCTCCGCCATCAGGCAGGCCAGCGATGTCATTCCCACCGGCTACAGGCTCAGCAATGCGTCCAACCGCTCCCAGACCACCCTGTCGGGCGACGGGAACTCCCTCTCCCTGGTGATGTTCCACACGAACACGGCGGTGACCACGAACTACTTCACCAGCTTCAACCTGGGCACGCGTTCCTTTGATACCACCACGGCGGTCACCAACTCCAACTATAACCAGATCTGGTCGCCTGATGGGCAGAGGTTCTACGCGGTGGGAACCACGGGCACGAACGCCTCGCCGGGCTACGCGGAGTATGGAGCATCCTCCGTCACTCCGCTCCGCACGAACCAACTGACCATGAACAGCGTGGGTTTCCACAACAACCGGATTTATGCCAGCCGGACCGCTGCCACCGGCATCCTGCAGTTCCAGAACGCCGGTCTCAGCACCGCATCGGGAACCTGGACCACTCTGTCTGGAAACGGATGGGATACCTCCACCAATTACGGTCAATTCGCCTTCCTGGGCGAGCAACACCTGTTCGTCACGGACGCCACCAATGAGATGATCCGGGTCTTTTACAATGAGTCCGCCGGAACCCCGACCGCGGGCTGGAATCTGCTGACCATGATCTCCACCACCAGTGCCGGAACATCGGCGCTTTCCCTCATCGACCAAGGGGACGGTGGGGCACGGCTGTTCTTCTCCGGCACGGACAAATTCGGAACCGTCACGTGGAACGGCACTGGATTTGAAGGGCTCGCCATCCTCGGCACCGCGCCGGACGGATATACCTTCCAGGGTATGGTCGCGGTGCCGGAACCGGGTGGACTCCTGCTCTGCGGCGTGGGTGGCGCTCTGTTGGTGTCCCTGCGGCGCAGGAAAACCGTGGAACTCCGGGAGGGAATGGTGGCGTGAGTGGGGGAATGACCACTCAAGGAGCCGCGGGCGGGATGACGGCGGTGGAAGGGGCGGATGCCATGGTCCGCCTGCGGGGGATCACCCATGTCGCGCTGGATATGGACGGGACCATCTACTGTGGTTCCAGTATTTTTCCTTTCACGGAGGATTTCCTGCTGCGGATGGAGCGGCTGGGGATCGGCTGTTCGTTCCTCACGAACAACTCCTCGAAAAGCCGTGCGGACTATGTGGCCAAGCTGGCTGGCATGGGGCTGGAAGTGCTGCCGGACCAGATCCACTCGTCCACGGACGCGACCCTCGCCCACCTCCGCGCCCATTATGGGGAAGGCCGGAAGCTGTTCGTCATCGGCACGGAGAGCATGAAGGGAGAGGTCAGGCAGGCCGGTTTTCCCGTTGTCTCCGGAGATGAGGAACCGGAGGCCGTGCTGGTGGCCTTCGACACGGATCCTTCCTACGCCGATCTTTGCAAGGCCGCATGGTGGATCAGCCGCGGGCTTCCCTATCTGGCGACCCATCCGGACATGGTGTGCCCCACCGACCAGCCCACGGTCATGATAGACTGCGGCGCGATCTGCGAAATGCTCCGCGCCGCCACCGGCAGAAGCCCGGATGTGGTTCCAGGAAAGCCTTCCGCGGGGATGCTCACCGCCCTCTGCGTGCGGAATGGCATCTCCGCCTCCCAGTTGGCGATGGTGGGGGACCGTCTTTACACCGACATCGAAATGGCCCGCCGCACCGGGGCGCTGGGCGTGCTGGTCCTCACCGGCGAGGCGACCCTGGAAGACGTGCGGAAAGAGGAACACCGGCCCGACCTCGTGCTGGAGAACATCGCGGTCCTCGGGGAATGGCTGGAGAAAGCGAGATGATCAGACACATGAAAATCGACATCATCGGGAAATTCGCGGCGCTTGCCGTTCTCGTCCTGCCGGGCATCCCCGCCTCCGCGCAACAGCAGGAAGCTCCGCAACCGGCATATGCCGCGGAAACCCCGGCAACGCCGGCCGGAGCGCCGCCCGGCACATGGACGCTCGCGGTCTTGCCTGACACGCAATATTACACCCAGCGTTATCCGGATGTGTATTTCCGGCAGACGGACTGGATCGTCAGGAATAGGGATGCGCACCGCATCCTCTTCGTCGCCCATGAGGGGGATGTGACGCAGGACAACGTGCCGCAGGAGTGGGAGGTCGCGCGGAAGGCGATGAAACCCCTCCACGACGCGAAGATCCCATATTCACTGCTGACCGGAAACCATGACATCGGTGAAAAGATCCGCAGCGATTCACGCTTCACCAGGCTGAACGAATTTTTCAGCGTGGCGGACTACTCCAACAGCGCGGAATACGGGCTTTTCGAACCCGGAAAGCTGGAGAACAGCTGGCACCGGTTCGATGCGCCGACCGGGAAGTATCTGCTGCTCTCCCTGGAGTTCTGGCCCCGCGACGAGGTGCTGGAATGGGCGAACGAAGTCGCGCGGAAGGATGCAGGGCGGAAGATCATCCTCGTGACCCATGCCAACGTCAACCGGAACGGCCAGCTCGATGACTCCGTGACCCTGTGGAAGGCGGGCAGGCATGAGGAGCTTCTTCTCAAGGCCTCCAGGGATTCGGGGAGGCCTCCCGCCGCGGACGCCAAGGAGGATCTCGACAAGCTCATCTCGGTGAACTCCGCTTTCCGTCTCCTGAAAGCCACCCGCTCGGTGAACGACGGGCAGGGCATCTGGGACAAGTTCACCTCCCTCCATCCCAACGTCATCATGGTCCTGAACGGCCACATCGGTGGGACCGGTGTCGGCCATCTGCCGATGAAGGGGGCCGGCGGGCAAACGGTGCATCAGATCGCCGCGAACTACCAGAAGAAGGGGAAGCTGTCCCCCCGGTATTCCGGCTATCTGCGGCTCATGCAGTTCCACCCGGACGGCAGGACGGTCCGCGTCAGGACCTATTCGCCCTGGTATGATCATTGGCTCTCCGGGCCGGACCAGGATTTCACCCTCGAACTCTGACAGAATCATGAGAATCAGAAAAATCAAAGCCATCGCCGCCATGTGCGTGCTGCTGTCCGCGCCCGCAGGTGCTGCCGGGGACGGGAAATTCATCATCCAGAGCCATCGCGGCGCGGGCGAACTCTCCACGGACAACACCATGGAGGCGTTCGAACTCGGCTGGGAGATGGGCACCTATCCGGAGGCGGATGTGAGGGAAACGAAGGACGGGGTGCTGGTCGCCTTCCATGACAAGGATTTCAAGCGTGTGGTGAAGGACGCCGGGCCTGAACTGGAAGGCAAGGGGGTGAAGGATCTCACGTACGAGGAGCTTTCCAGGCTGGATGTGGGATCATGGAAGGGGAAGGAGCACGAGGGCCAGCGCGTTCCGAAACTGAAGGACGTCTTCGCCCGCATGCAGGGGAATCCGGAGCGGCACCTCTACCTGGACATCAAGGAAGTGGATCTCGCCAAGCTGGCGGCGGAGGTGACAGGCATGGGCATCGGCGGGCAGGTCGTGCTCGCCTCCACCCGCTACCAGATCATCCGGGACTGGAAGAAGCTTGTCCCGGACTCGGACACGCTCGTCTGGATCGGCGGAACGGAGGAGGCCCAGAAGAAGCGGATCGGGGAGCTGAGGGACGCGGGTTTCGAGGGGGTCACCCAGATCCAGCTCCATGTCCGCCTGCCGGGCGACGCGAAGGATTTGAAAGATGGGGAGCCGTTCTCCCCGTCACGCGCGTTCCTGAAGGCGGCGGGGGAGGAATTCGCGGGACGCGGAATCGTCTTCCAGTCTCTGCCATGGAAGGCGAATACCCCGGAAATCTATCACCAGCTCATGGATCTGGGAGTCGTCTCGTTCGCGTCCGATCACCCGGATGTCACGCTGAAGGCGGTGCGGAACCACGTTCCGAAAGCGGCGGCAACTCCCAACTGATCCAGAATGGAGCGCAAGACATCCACCGGGCCGGGTGCGACCGGTTGGCTATGGCGGATTTTCCAACCGTCTCCGGCGATTCCTCCCGCATATCACGGTGAGGAGGAGATTGCCGGAGGCTACCGGCAGTGGCGGCGCAGGATCCTCGTGTCCACCATGATCGGCTACGCGATCTATTACTTCGTCCGCAAGAACCTGAGTTTCGCCATGCCGGCGATGCAGGAAGAACTGGGTATCTCGAAAACGGATCTCGGCATCTTCCTTACGTTGCACGGACTGGTCTATGGCTTGTCCCGCTTCGCCAACGGGATGCTGGCGGACCGCTCGAACGCCCGCGCGATGATGGCGGTGGGGTTGCTGCTGTCCGCGCTGATGAATGTCGGTTTCGGTCTCGGTTCCTCGGTGATGACGCTGGGGGTTTTCTGGGTTCTCAACGGCTGGGTGCAGGGTATGGGGTTTCCACCGTGTGCCCGGCTCATGACACATTGGTTCCCGCCTGCCGTGCTCGCTTCCCGGATGTCTGTGTGGAATACCTCCCATTCGGTCGGCGCGGGGCTCACCGCGGTGCTGTGCGGCTATCTTGCTTCGCTCGGCTGGCGTTGGTGTTTCCTCGTTCCGGCGGTCATCGCTTTGTTCGGCGCCATCTATCTGTGGATGGTTCTGAGGGACACCCCGCCATCAGTGGGGCTGCCAGAGGTGGCGGGTACCGAGAGCGCGGAAAATGCTCCTCATTCCAAGGAATCAAAGGGGGTGTTGAGGAAGAAGGTGTTTGGAAATCCGTTCATCTGGATTTTCGCCCTGGCGAATTTCTTCGTATATATCGTGCGCTACGGCATCCTGGACTGGGGGCCGACGATGCTGAAAGAGGCGAAGGGATATGATATCTCCCACGCTGCGGGAATCGTGGCGGCGTTCGAGATATCAGGTGTGGCGGGTATGCTGCTCGCCGGGTGGCTGACCGACCGGGTCTTCGGCGGCCGGGGGGGCAGGGTCTGTCTTTTCTGTATGGTATTGGCCGGTGTTTCGCTCTGGTTGTTCTGGAACCTTCCCTCCGGTTCGACCGTTCCCGCCACCATCTGCCTGTGCGCGGGAGGCTTCTTCATTTATGGGCCGCAGGCGCTCATCGGCATTGCCGTGGCGAATCTTGCGACAAAGCGCGCTGCGGCCACGGCCGCGGGCTTCACTGGTATCTTCGGCTATGCCAGCACCGTGATTTCGGGCTGGGGCATGGGGCATGTGGTGGAAACGGCGGGGTGGAACGGGGGCATTATGTTGATCCTGGGCGCGAGCGCCATCGGAACCGTGCTTTTCATGCTGACATGGTTCGCCGGTGCGCATGGCTACGAGGACAGGAAGAAGGGCTGACCCGGACAGGGAGTTGACGGAAATATCATATGAACAGGGATTGTATCTTGGGAGAGGTGATGGACACACGGCGGTTTGATTTCTGTGTGGTGGGTGGCGGAGCGACAGGATTGGGGGTGGCGCTGGACGCCGCTTCCCGTGGTCATTCGGTCGTATTGGTCGAGCAGGCGGATTTCGCGAAGGGGACTTCATCCCGCTCGACCAAGCTGGTTCATGGCGGGGTGAGGTATCTCAAACAGGGGAATCTCGCGCTGGTGCGGGATGCGCTTCGGGAACGGGGGCGGATGAGGAGCAACGCGCCGGGGTTGGTCCGTGATCTGAATTTCGTGATCCCGATCTACCGGAGATCCGACCAGGTGCTCTACGGAGCGGGGATGAAGTTCTATGATCTCCTGTCCGGTCGCCTGAGTTTCGGTAAAAGCCTCCTCCTCAACCGTGAGGAAACCCTGCGGAGAATACCGACGGTGAGGAAGGCGGGATTGATGGGCGGCGTCCTATATCACGACGGCCAGTTCGATGACTCGAGATTGGCGGTCGCGCTGGCCCGCACAGCGGCGTCCCGCGGGGCGAAAGTCCTGAACTATGTCCGGTGTGTGGAGTTCATCAGGGAGGAAGGGAAGGTGAGGGGCATCCTCGCGCTTGATACGGAGACGGGCCGGAGTTTCCCGATCCATGCCAAGTGCGTGATCAATGCCACGGGGGTCTTTGTTGATGAATTGAGGGCGAAAGAGGAGGCGGGGGCTTCCCCCATGGTTTCCGTCAGCCAGGGGATTCACTTCGTCCTGCCCAAGCGGTTTCTTCCTGGAAGAGATGCGATCATGATCCCGAAAACCGATGATGGCAGGGTTCTCTTCGCGCTGCCTTGGCATGACCGCGTGGTTCTGGGAACGACCGATACCCCGGTTCAGGCGGCTTCCCTGGAGCCAAGGGCACTTGGAGAGGAGGTGTCCTTCCTGATGGCTCACGCTGAAAAGTATCTCACGGAAGCACCGAAACCCTCCGATGTGTTGAGCGTCTTCGCCGGTCTGCGACCGTTGGTGAAAGCCGGAGGAACCGCCACCACGGCATCACTTTCCCGGGATCATACCATCGTGGTCTCCGGTGGGGGCCTCCTGACGGTGACCGGTGGCAAGTGGACGACCTACCGGAAGATGGCGGAAGATGTCGTGGATCGCGGGGAGGCGGTCGGAGGCCTCGCCGGGAAGCAGTGCAATACGGCGGACCTCGTACTTCTCGATGGCAGCCACGGGGGGATGCCGGCCGCGCCGGAACAAGCCGTGGACGACCAGCACCTGAGCTTGTCCGGAGAGCGGATCAGAAGGTTTGTGCATGAGGAAATGGCGCGGACGGTGGAAGACGTGCTTGCCAGGCGGAGCAGGTGGCTGCTGCTGGATGCCGTGGGGAGCATGGCCGGGGCTGAAAGGGTTGCCCGCCTGATGGCGGAGGAGCTTGGCAAGGGGGCGCAATGGATCACGGACCAGATCGCGGACTACCGGAGGGTCGCGGCAGGATATTGTGGTTCCACTTATTTCGGTAGCTGTGTGGAACACCAGCCAGGTGGGATATCGGTCCCTGGAAATCCGCAAAAGAACGAGCGCATGGATTGAGGGGAGATGACGGAAACAATGGATTTTGACGCCAAGGCGCTGACTTCCGGATTTAATCTCAAGGGCTGCTTTTCTTTTCGCTGTCTGTGTGGCGGGACCCCGGAGGTCCCGCCTGTTTTCTCCCGTAGCGTCACTTCGTCGTTTTCAGGACGGTTTGCGCGGCTTTCTCGATCACGGCCGCGACCTCCTTCGGCTTGCTGATGAAGGGAACGTGGCTGGCTTCGATTTCAACGGTTTCCGCGCCGATCTTGTTCGCGGTTTTGCGCAGCAGCTTGGGGGCGATGGCGTTGTCCTGGGTGGCGACGATGAACCAGCTCGGTTTGACGCGCCAGGCGGCTTGGGTGACTTTCGTGCCGAAGATCGCCATGTTGATGGGCACCTGAGAGTCTCGCAGGAAGGCGGCGTCCGCATTCGTGGTGTCGTTGGCGAAGCCCTGTTTGAATTTTTCCAGATTCACGAAGCCGAAGCCATCCGGCCCGGGTTCGATGACGAACTCCGGCGGCGGCGGGATCTCCGCGAACTGATCTCCGGTCGATTCCCCGGCATCGGGAGCAAGCGCGGAGATATAGACCAAACCCGCGACTTTTTCATCGACCCCGGCTTCGGTGATCACGGTTCCCCCGTAGGAATGGCCGACAAGGATGGCGGGGCCGTTCTGCCGGGCGAGAATGCGCTTTGTGGCGGCGACATCGTCCGCCAATGAAGTCAGCGGGTTTTGCACGATGGTGACGTAATAGCCTTTGGCGGTGAGTTCGTCATAGACGCCGCGCCAACCGGAGCCATCGGCGAAGGCACCGTGCACGAGAACGACGTTTTTAACCCGCGCGGCGGGTTCGGCGGGTGGAGCTTGGGCACCGGCATGGATGATGGAGGCCGCGCCGAGCACGGAACTGATGATGATGCTTTTTGCGTTCATATTTTTGTTTGTGATTTGTTGTTGATAAGGAGAGGGATCAGCCGAGGTGTTTGCGGAGGAACTCCGCGGCCTGATGGAGGCTGTCGCGCACGGCGGGGATTTCGCTGAGGGCGTTCAGCAAGCCGAAGTCGTGGACCATGCTCTCGTAACGCACGAGCGTGACGTCCACTCCCGCCGCATCGAGGTTGTTGGCATAAGCCAGGCCTTCGTCGCGCAGGACATCGGCTCCGGCGACCTGCACCAGCGCGGGAGGCTGGCCGCGAAGCTGGCTGGCGGTGGCTTGCAGCGGGGAGGCGTAAATTTCCTGCCGCTGGGCAGGATCGGTGGTGTAGGCGTCCCAGAACCACTGCATCATGCCACGCGAAAGAAAGTAGCCGCTGGCGAACTCGTGGTAGGAACCGGTGTCAAAGCTGGCATCCGTCACAGGCCAGAAGAGAACCTGGGCACGGAACTCCGGCCCGCCTTCGTGCGCGGCCAGCAGGGAAACGGCGGCGCTCATGTTGCCGCCGGCGCTATTGCCCGCGATGGCCAGGCGGCTGGCATCGACGCCGATTTCCGGGCCGTGCGCGGCCACCCATTTCGCAGCGGCGTGGATCTCGTGGATCGCTGTCGGATACCGCACTTCGGGCGAAGGGGTGTAATTTACGAAGATGGCGGTGTAACCCGTGTCCGCCACCAGATCGCGCACGAAGCGCTCATGGGTCGGGAAGTCGCCGAGAATCCAGCCGCCGCCGTGAATGAAGAGGAAGGCGGGGCGGAGTTCAGTCGGATAGGCGCCGGATGGCCGGACGATGTGCAGGCTGACTTCAAGCCCATCCTGCGAAATGGTTTTCTGCTCCACTTCAGCGGAGGGCAAGGCCGCGCCTGCCTGGGCGCCTGCAAGGACCTGGCGTGCTTCCGCCGGAGCCAGGGTTTCCAGCGGCGGGCCGCCAGCGGAGTTGAGGATGTGGAGGAAATCGCGGACGCGACGTTCGACTCGGGAATCGGTGGATGGATCGATGGCGTTCATGACCGTGAGTCCTGTTTCGTTATGGTTCTTACGATTAAATCGTGTGCGATATAATTAATCGTATTTTTTGACTCGTCAACACTTTACGATTAAATTGTGTGCGATTTAATTTTGATCCGCTGCCGACAGCATCCTATGAAGCCACGCAAAACATTGAGTAAGAACGAAAAAGAAAATGACGGATCCTTGGCGGCCAACCTCGGGGATTTCCTGTGTTTCGCCATTTACTCGACCAATCTCGCCTTCAATCGAGTCTACAAACCGCTTTTTTCCGAACTGGGAATCACCTATTCGCAATACGCGGCCTTGGTTGCCCTCAAGGAAGAAGAGGGCCAGACCGTCGGCCGGTTGGGGGAAAAGCTTTTTCTCGAATCAAGCACCCTTACTCCCATGCTGAAGAGGATGGAATCGGCAGGCTACGTCACCCGCCGTCGGGATTCCAGCGATGAACGACAGGTCCGTCTCTCTTTGACCGAAAAGGGCCAAGCTCTTTTTGAGAAAGCCTTCTGTGGCCGCAACCGTGTGATCGAAGCCACGGGATTGACCTATGAGGCCTTCACCCGATTGCAGAAAGATTTGATCACGTTGCGCGATAATTTGCTCAAGACATCGGACGCAAAAAATGGTTAGATATTGTTGGCCAAACCGATTGCCGACGTCGTCCCTGAAAATCGGACGGTTGGGAACCCGGGGATTTCCGGTGAGTGCCTCAGACCGTGCAACCATGCTCCTCTGCATGGGAGTCGGGCTTTCCGATCCAATGACGAACTCCGGTTTTCCACGGACCGGATTTTCGCGGTGATATCACCACCAGAATTTCTCGCCTCCCGGAAAAAGCGAAGATTGTGATGCGGGTCGAACCGCCTATAATGGCTTTGATGTCCAAAATCATGTTGTTCACCCGGCGATTTCTCATGCTCTCCTTTTTCGCCGGCTGGCTGAGCTCCTGTGGTAACCAGGATACCCAAAAACCTGGGGTGCCGTTCGATCCCATCCTCCCCTTTGAGCCAGTGAAGACGGCGGACAACACGTCTCATCCCGGATACGATCTATACGCAAGCAAATGCTTTCGATGTCACCAGCAAGCGCACCCGGCTACTCTGTCGGTCGGAAAGTGGAAGAATACGGTCCCTGTCATGGCGAAACATGCGGGTATTTCCCAAGCCGATGGCAAGAAGATCTTGGATTACATTCTCCAAATGAAGTCCCAGGGCGTTCACTAGAATGGTGATCCGGGGCCACGCTTCATGGGAGCGGATGAAGGAGGGCCTGACGGGACTAGGCGATACGACCGACCAGGGTGGGACGCTGGTCTTTGGCTTTGGTAATGCGGCTGATGCTGTTCAGGAAGCTGATGGTGATCTTGCGGGTGTCTTCTTCGAACCGGCAGGTGATCTGATCGGAATGCGGGGTTTCGATGTAGCGCCAGAGCATCTGCCAGGTGGAGTCATCGATCCAGGCGGCTGATCCTGCGATCTGATAGGGGTGGGCGACGCTTTGGCCTCCGCCGGAGAAAACCGGGCACCCGCCATCTTGCGATGGCTGCCGCCTTTACGAAAACAACTTCCTGTCCAGCGCGCGGTATTGGATGGCCTCCAGCACATCCTGCGGGCGGATGCTTTCGGAGCCGCCTAGGTCCGCCAGGGTGCGGGCGACCTTCAGGATGCGGTCGTGGGCGCGGGCGGAGAAGTTCATCTGCTCCATGGCGTGCTCCAGATAGCCGTTGCTCTCCGCGTCCAGCTTGCAGTGCTGGCGGACGAGGCGCGGGGTCATCGCGGCGTTGCTGGTGATGCTGGCTTTGCCAAAGCGCCCGAGCTGGATGTTGCGAGCGGCGACGACGCGCTCACGGATGACGGAGGATTTCTCGCCGCCGGGGGCCTGTGAGGACAGTTCCTTGAAATCGACGAGCGGCACCTCGACATGGAGGTCGATGCGGTCGAGCAAGGGGCCGGAAATACGCTGGCGGTAGTTCTCGATCTGCCGCGGGGAGCAGCGGCACTCGCGCTTGATGTCGCCGTAGTAGCCGCACGGGCAGGGGTTGAGCGCGGCGACGAGGAGGAAGCGGGCGGGGAAGAGGAAGGAACCGGCGGCGCGGGAGATGGAGACGGTGCCGTCTTCCAGCGGTTGGCGGAGGACTTCCAGCGTCTGGCGGCGGAACTCCGGAAGCTCGTCGAGAAAGAGGATGCCATGGTGGGCGAGGGACACCTCGCCGGGGCCGGGATTGGTGCCGCCGCCGAGCAGGCCGGCATCGGAGATGGTGTGGTGCGGGGCGCGGAACGGCCGGGTGGTGAGGAAGGCGCGCTTTGGATCGAGCAGGCCGGTGATGGAGTGGATCTTGGTTGTTTCGATGGCTTCGTCCTCCGTCATGTCCGGCATGATGGTGGGGACGCGTTTGGCGAGCATCGACTTGCCCGTTCCCGGCGGGCCTACCATCAGAAGATTGTGGTTGCCGGCGGCGGCCACCTCCAGCGCGCGCTTGACGTGGTGCTGGCCTTTCACCTCGTCGAAGTCGATGTCGTAGTGGCGGTGGGATTCGAAGAAAGCGCGGCGGTCCAGCTTGAACGGAGGGATGATGTGATCGCTCTGGAGGAAGTCCCATGCCTGCCGCAGGTTGCGGATGGGGATGACGTCGATGCCATCGACGATGGCGGCCTCCGCGGCGTTCGCGTCCGGGACCAGCAGGCGTTTCCTGCCGCGGCGCTTCGCTTCCAGGGCGATGGAAAGGACGCCCTTCACCGGGCGCACGGTGCCGTCCAGCCCCAGCTCCCCGACGACGCAGCAGTCCTCCGCATTGAACGGCTGCAGGACATTTGCGGCAGCCATGGCGAGGGCGATGGGCAGGTCAAAGGAAGGGCCTTCCTTTTTCACATCCGCAGGGGCCAGGTTCACGGTGTTCACCCCGTCCGTATAGGACAGCGCGGATGCGGAAATGGCGGAGGTCACGCGCTGGGAGGACTCCTTCACGGAGGTGTCCGGGAGGCCGACGATGGTGATCAGCGGCTTGTCAGCGCCGCGGGCGTTGACCTCCACCTCCACTTCCTGCGCATCGACTCCGCGCAGGGCGGCTGAGAAAAGACGGGTGATCATGTGAACAATGGAACCCTGCGGAACGGAATGGAGGATGGCAAGCCGCAAGACGCCATCCTCCCCGGAGCCTTGCCCCACCTGACTGCCCGTCAGCGGGTGATGCGCGTGTGCTGGTCCACCACCAGCTTGTTGAGATCGAATCCCTGCTCCGCGGCGATGGCTTTCATGCGGTCGAACCGGGCCTGCGGGATGGTGGGGGAGCGGGAGAGGAACCAGAGGAACTGGCGGTCCGGTGTGCCGACAATGGCGTTTTGGTAGTCCGGGGTGACGTCGATGATCCAGTAGTTCCCGTCCTCCGGCACGGGGGCCAGGCGGGCGAAGAAGTTGCCGGGAAAGCGGACGCGCAGCCGGTTGTTGGACGCGTCCACCGGTTCCGCCACGCCGGTGATGGAGCGCTGGCTGCCGTCCGCGCGGAAGCAAGTGTTCAGCACGCCGATGGTGCCGTCCTTGTTCTGGGAATAGTCAGCCGTGGCGGAGACGCAGCCTTTCTGGAACCATTGCGGGAAGTGGGCGACCTCGTACCATTTGCCCAGGTAGCGGTCGGCGGAGACCTTCGGCTCGGTCTTCAGCGGCGGATGCGCGGCGGCGGGGCTGTTGGCGCCGCAGGAGGTGAGGAGGGCGGTTGCGGACAGGACAGTCAGCAGGATGAGGGTACGGGACATGCCTTACCCATGGCATGGAATCGCGGATCTGACAGAGGAAATCTTGCCCTTTGCCTGCGGAGTATCCGATCTTTCCGGAAGACATGAAACGGAGCTTCCGCACGCTGACGGGCCGCATCCCCATCCTTCTGGTGTCAGTCCTTGCGACGACAGCGTGCGGCCTGCGTGCGGCCACCTACGAGGTGGGGCCCGGCATGCCATTGGGGGAGCCGGGGGAAGTTCCCTGGGAATCACTGCTGGCAGGGGATGTCGTCCGCATCCACGCGCGGAAAGAACCGTATCGTGCCAAATGGGTGCTGTGTGTCCGTGGTGAGGCGGAACGGCCCATCCGCGTGCTGGGGGTGCCGGACCAGCAGGGGGCGCTGCCGGTGATCGAGGGGGACGGGGCGGTCACCCGGACGGAGCTTGATTTCTGGGCGGAGGACCGCGCGGTGATCAAGATCGGCGGGGCCAACCGGCCCGCGGATCTGGAGCCGGCTCATCTGGTGCTGGAGAACCTGCACATCCGCGGTGCGCGTCCACCGCACGCTTTCACCGGTCGCAAAGGGCGGCGGGAGTATCCGCGGAATGCCGCCTCCATCTACATTGAAAAGGGAGAGCACATCACCATCCGCGGCTGCACCCTGGAGGACAGCGGCAACGGGCTGATGACCGCCTACCAGACACGGGACATCCTGGTGGAGTCCTGTCATATCTTCGGCAACGGCATCGAGGGCAGCATCGCGGAGCACAATTCCTACACCGCCACCCACGGGATCATCTACCAGTACAACCGCTTCGGGCCTCTCCGGGACGGGTGTGGCGGCAACAATCTCAAGGACCGGTCCGCCGGTCTGGTCGTGCGCCATAACTGGCTGGAGGGCGGGAACCGCCAGCTCGACCTGGTGGACGGGTCCGACCATGAAAGCATCCGGGCGGATCCACGTTACCGCACCACCCATGTGCATGGCAACGTCCTCATCGAGCGGGAGGGGGACGGCAACAACCAGATCGTCCACTACGGCGGGGATAGTGGTAACGAGGGCTGGTACCGCGGCGGTGTGCTCCGCTTCCACCACAACACCGTCATTTCCGGGCGGAAGGGGATCACCACCCTGTTCCGGCTGTCCTCCGCCGGGGAGTCCGTGGAGTGTTTCCGGAATGTGGTCCATGTGCAGGAGCCCGGCGCGAAGCTCCAGCTTCTGGGGTCCCCGGGAAATCTGGCGCTGCGCCATTGCTGGTTGTCCGCGCGCTGTGATGTCAGCCCCGGCATCACGGCGGATGGACTTCCGGGATCGGAGGGAGTCCGGTTCGGGGGAGATCCCGGGTTCATGGATCCAGACCGCCAGGATTTCCGGCCACGCGCCGGCTCGCCGCTCGCCGCGTTTCCCCGGGGTGATGGTGCCGGGCGCGCGGGGGAGGTGGCCCATGAATACGTGCCGCACCAACAGCACCGGGAGCGGGCGGGGGCATCGCGGGCGGTTCCGGGTGCATTCGCTCCGGTCGGCCAGCCGTGAAGGGCGGTGGTGGAGAGGCCGGTTTTTTACCGGATCATGGTAGGGCGGATCGGCCGGAGCTGAAAGGCGGACTGGCCGGCCGGGTGGTCATCTCTTCCCGCTCCGCGGTCCTCATCGACAGCAAATGATGCCGGTCCGGAGACCAGCACTCCCAGTGCATGCACGTCGCCGCAAGGCTCCTACATTAGGGAGAGAAATAGAACCACGGATGGACACGGATGGACACAGATGAAGAAAGGGATGGTGAGACTTCTCCCAAAAT